>NZ_JABMCA010000003.1:0-312016 GCF_014706005.1 Actinomadura sp. RB99
CGGGCCGCGCCGGGCGCACCACCAGCCGGGACGCCTCCTCCGCCAGCCGCTCCGCGTCCGGCCGGGCCGCCGGGTCCGGGTCCGCTGCCGCCTCCACCAGCGGGCGCAGGTCGGCGGGCAGCGCGTCCGGCGGCGCCTCGTACCGCCCGGTCGCCGCGAACGCCACCGTCGCCGCCCAGGCGTGCACGTCGCCGGGCCCGTGCGCCCCCGCCGCCAGCCCGAAGTCCACCACGACCGGCGCGCCGTCCACCACCAGCACCGTCCCGGGCCCCAGCTCGCCGTGCGCCAGCCCCGCCCGGTGCACGGCGGCGAGCGCCTTCGCCAGCCCGGCCGCCATGCGCCGCAGCGCGTCGCCCGCCATCGGCCCCTGCTCCGCGACGACCTCCGCCAGCGGACGGCCCGGCACGAACCGCGACACCACGTACGGCCGCCGCCCTCCGGACTCCCCGTCCAGGACGTCCGCCGCATAGGGGCTGGCCACCGCGCGCATCCGCTCGATGTCCGGCGCGGCGCCCGGCGGGAGCAGCCTGATCGCCACATCGCGCCCGTCCGGCCCGGTGGCCCGGTGCACGCCGGACGCACCGGCCGGCCGCGCCAGCAGCCGGTACGGCCCGATGTGCTCCTGGTGGCTCGTCTCGCCGCTCATATGGCCCGCCACCCTACCCACCGCCCCACCGCCCCCGCAGCGATCCGCCACCACCCCCACATGCAGGCACGCGAAGCGAGCACAGCTGGCAGGCGCGCCGGTCGAGCCCCCCGGGGGTTTGAACCTCAACCACCGCGCGGGCAGGCACGCGGAGCGAGTGCAGCGAGCGCAGCGGGCCTGCCCGGCGGTCGGCAGGCTGTTTCGCGCGGAGCGCTAGCGGAGCGGGAAACAGCCTGCCGACCGTGACGGGGGTTCCAGGGGGTCGCCCCCCTGGGCAAAACGGGCAGGCACGCGGAGCGAGCGCTAGCGAGTGGAGCGGGCGTGCCCGACGACGGACAGGCTGTTTCGCCGCGGAGCGCCAGCGGAGTGGGGAAACAGCCTGTCCGTCGTGACGGGGGGTTCCAGGGGGTCGTCCCCCCTGGGCTACACGTAACCGGTGCGGCGGAGTTCGGTTTCCAGGGCGGCGAGGAAGGCGTCGACCTCGTCCTTGTCGTAGGTCTCGCGGAGGCGCCGGAGGGTGAACGAGCGGGCGCGGACGTCGTCGGCGCCGATGACCTCGGCGAGGCCGCGGCGGTCGCCCTCCAGCCAGTCGCGGACGCGGGCGAGGAACCCGTCGACCTCGGCGGGGTCGTACCCCTCCTTGAAGCGGGCGCGGGTGAAGCGGGCGGTGCCGAGCAGCGCGATGGCGCGGCGGACGTCGGCGAGCCGCCCCGGCATCACCGGGCGGCCCTGGAGGAGGCCCTGCGCGTGCCTCGCGTAGAGGCTCGCGGCCTGGTAGATCTCGGCGAGGCGGGGGGCGTTGGCGGGGACGCCGGTGCCGGTGCGGGCGTCGCGGGCCGCGCGGGTCGCGGCGTCGAGGGACTTGCGGGCGTGGCCGGCGGCGTGCTCGGACCAGGTGCCGCCGATGGCGTGGCTGCGCTCGGCGGCGACGAGCTCCCGCTTGGCCTCGGCGAGCGACACCTCGATCACCGAGACCGTCAGCGCGAAGCCGGCCTGCGCGAACGCGGCGCGGCCCGCGACGACCCGGTCCGCCGGCGGCGCCGGCTCGGGCGGCGGGGGCGGCTCCGGTTTCGGGGCGGGCTTGAGCCGCAGCCGGGGCGCGATCGAGCCGGGGTTGGCGAACCGCGCGGCCAGCTCCGCCGCGTCGGGCCGCTGCCCGGGGTCGCGGGCCAGCGCGTCCTCCAGCACCTCGCGCAGGTCGGGGTCGATGCCGGCGAGGTCCGGCCACCCGGTCAGGACGCGGCGGACGAACGCCGCCGGGCTCGTCGCCTCGTAGGTGCGGCGCCCGGTCGCGGCGTAGGCGATCGTGGCGGCCCAGCCGAACACGTCGGTGGGCGGCCCGGCGGGCCTGCCCTCCAGCACCTCGGGCGAGACGTAGCCGGGCGTGCCGACGGGCCCCTGGGTCAGCCGCGACGCCCCGGACAGGGACGCGATGCCGAAGTCGATCAGGATCGGGTCGCCGGACACCATCATCACGTTGCCCGGGTTGACGTCGCGGTGGACGCTCTCGGCCTCGTGGACGGCGGCGAGCGCGCCGGCCAGGCCGCCGGCGAGCCGGAGCAGCCCGTCGCGGGGCAGCGGGCCGCGGCGCTTGACCGTCTCCAGCAGGGAGGTTCCCTCGACGTAGCGGGTGACGATGTAGGGCGGGTCGGCGTCCACGTCGTGGTCGACGAGCTCGACGACGTTGCGGCTGCGGATCCGGCGCATCGCCTCGACCTCGCGGCGCAGCCGGTCCTTCGCCTGGAACTCGGCGGGCAGGAACGGGTGCAGCGTCTTGATCGCGATCATCCGGCCGTCGTCGGCGCGGGCGAGGAAGACGTCGCCCATGCCGCCGCGGCCGAGCCGCTGCAGCGGCCGGTACGGGCCGATCGGCGCCAGCGGGCGGGGCCGTTCGCCGATTTCGCGGGCCCCGGTGGACCCGGCCGGGCCGCCGCCGGTGGACACCCTCAGCCCGGCGGAGTCGGGGCGGAGCGCCCGCAGCCGCTTCACCAGCGCCTCCGCGGACGGGCGGGCGGACGGGTCGGCGGCGAGCGCGTCGGCGAGCAGCGGGCGCAGCTCGTCGGGGACGGCGCTCAGGTCGTGGTCGCCGCGGATGATCCGGACGCAGACCGCCGCGTCGTTCGGGGCGTCGTAGAGGTCGGCGCCGGTCGCGGCGAACGCCACGGTCGCGGCCCACGCGAACACGTCCGCGGACGGGCCGGCGTCGGCGCCCTCCAGCAGTTCGGGCGCGAGGTAGCGCCAGGTGCCGGACCGGCCGCCGCCGGTGTGGGTGAGCCGGGTGTCGTCGACGCCCTGGGAGATGCCGAAGTCGATCACGACCGGCTCGCCGGCCTCCAGCAGCACGTTGCCGGGCTTGATGTCGCGGTGGACGACGCCGGCGCGGTGCACCGCCTCCAACGCCTCGGCGGTGCCGACGGCGATCCGCCACAGCGCCGCGCCGGTGATCGCGCCGCCGCCGCGGACCTCGTCCAGCAGCGGCCGCCCCTCGACGTACCGGGTGACGATGTAGGGGACGCGGGCGTCCACGTCGAACTCGACGATCTCGGCGACGCGGGGGCTGGTGACCCGGCCCATCGTCTCGACCTCGCGGCGCAGCCGGGCGCGCGAGTCGGGGGCGTCGACCAGGTGGGGGTGCAGGGTCTTGACGGCGAACGTGCCGCCGCGCGGGTCGCGGGCGCGGAACACCTGCCCCATGCCGCCGGAGCCGATCAGCTCCACCGGGCGGTACGGGCCGATCATCTCCCCGCCCGCGTCCGACGGTTCGGCGGGGGGCGACCCCGGGGGCGGGGCTGCGGCGGGGCCGGTGGCGGGCGGTTCGGCGGGGAGCGCGTCCTGCGGGAGCGGCGGCGCGGGGACCGGGGCGGAGAACGGCGGCGGACCGCCCGGAGCCCCGCGCGGCGGCGGGGGGAGCCAAGCCCCGTCAGACGAACGGGAACCCGGTGACGAGGTCGTGGACATCGCTGCGCAGGCTCTCCAGGTTCTGGCTCATGCCGTCCAGCGGGGTGGTGTCGGGGGGCTGCTTCTGGGAGAGGCCGACCAGCACCGCCGCGAAGATCCCCAGGATGAGGGCGGCGGCGAGGGCGGCCTCGGTGCGCGGGAGCAGCGCCCCCCAGATCCGGGCGAGCTGGCGGCGCGGCGCGCCGCTGCCCGGCGCCAGGCAGAGCAGCCCGATCACCGCCATCGCCGAGTACGCGATCGCCCGGGACGCCGTCATGTCGGACTTGGTGAAGATCAGCACGCCGAGCAGGACGAGCCCGGCGAACACGCTGAGCGCCGCCAGCAGCGCCGTGACCATCACCGCGCCGGGCAGGTGCAGCGGTGTCCGGAACGCGGCGGCGACCGCGTCGCCCGAGCGGGGGCCGCGCCGGGTCCGCTTGCCCTCCATGCCCTGGGCGGCCTTGTCGGCGCTGCGCAGCACGAGCACGCCCACGATCGTCACGCCGACCGCGAGCAGCGGCGCGATGTTGGCGAAGCCGAGGAGCGCCACCAGGACGAGGAAGCCGAGCACCCGGTACCACCCGTAGGGCTTGCGGGCGTCCTTGTCGCGGTCGTCGCGGGCGGGTTCGGGACGGCGGTGCTGCGTGTCCTGCTGCTGCGGGTCATAGGGGCCGCCCTGCTGCGGGCCGCGCTGCAGCGCGTTCGGCGGCGGCTGGTTGGGGGGCGGCTGGGTCGGCGGCTGGTTGTAGGGGCCGTAGTTCGTCGGCTGGTACGTCCCCTGCGTGCCGTAGTTCTGCGGCCCGTACCTGGGCGCGGCGTCGTAGGGGCCGGGCGCGGGCGGCGGGACGGGCGGCGGCGCGGCGGGCGGGAGCTGCCCGACGAAGTCCTTCGGCTGCGCCGGGACGGGCGCCGGCGCCGGGAGCGGCGCGGGCGCGGGGGTCGGCCCGCCGGCGAGCCCGTCCGTGCGGCCGGGCGTCTCGTCCGGCGGCATGGCGAACTGCCGGGCGTGGTCGGGCGCGGGCCGCCCGACCGGCTGGGACGTCGCGTCCGGGCGGGTGTAGTGCTGGTCGATCCGCGTCTGGTCAGTGATCGTCGCTTCGAGGTGGATGCGCCGGGCCAGCTGGACGAGGTTCACCGCGGTGGGCCGCTCGGCCGGGTTGCGGGCCATCGCCGAGCGCAGCAGCGGCAGCAGCGCCTCCGGCACGCCGTCCAGGTCGGGCGTGCCCTGCATGATCTTGTAGAAGATCGACTCGAAGGTGCCGGAGCCGAACGGCGGGCGGCCGGTCGCGGCGTAGGCGACCGTGCCGGCGAGCGCGTGCACGTCCGACGGCGGCCCCGCGTCCTCGCCCTCGATGATCTCCGGGGCGAGGTAGCCGGGGGTGCCGATGACCATGCCGGTGGCGGTCAGCCGGGTCGCGTCCGCGCCCTGCGCGATGCCGAAGTCGATCACGACCGGCTCGCCGTCCACGATCATGACGTTGCCCGGCTTGAGGTCGCGGTGCACGATCCCCGCGCCGTGGATGGCCGACAGCGCCGACGCCAGGCCGACCGTCAGCCGCTGCAGGCCCGGCCCGTAGATCGGGCCGCCCTCCTCGACGACCTCCTCCAGCGTGCGGCCGGGCACGTACTGGGTGACGATATAGGGCTGGTCGGCGGTGACGTCGGCGTCGAGGATCTCCGCGACGTGGGGGCTGTGCACGCGCCGCATCGAGTCGACCTCGCGGGCCAGCCTGCGGCGCGCCGTGGCGTCGCCCGCCACCGCCGGCCGCAGCACCTTGATGGCCACGTTGCGCCCCTCGGGGTCGGCGCCGAGGTAGACGACGCCCATGCCCCCTTCCCCGAGGGTCTGGAGCACGCTGTAGTGGCCGATACGGTCCCCGGACGTGACTGCTCCCTCCATCGTTTCCGAAACCCTACCTTCGCCGCCCCGGCGAGAAGGATTCAACGGTCATCTCAGGCCGCCGCAAACCGGCCGCGAACCGTGATAGGGTCGTCACTTTGCGCGAGCGCCCCCGCGATCCAGCGGGCGGTCGGCCGGTCCGCCGGGTCCCGCGCCAGCGCGCGGCGCACCACCCCGAGCAGCGGCTCCGGCACCCCGTCCAGATCCGCCTGGCCGCGCAGGATCCGGAAGCACACCCCGTGCAGCGAGCCCCGCCCGAACGGCGGGCGGCCCGTCGCCGCGAACGCCGTGGTCGCCCCCCAGGAGAACGCGTCCGACGCGGTCGTGGCGCGCTCCCCCTCGATCAGCTCCGGGGCCAGGTAGGCGGGCGTCCCCACGACCATCCCGCGCCGGGTGATCTGCTCCATCCCCTCGTGGTGGGAGATGCCGAAGTCGATCAGCGTCGGCCGGTCGCCCAGCACGATCACGTTGCCGGGCGAGACGTCCCGGTGCAGCACGCCCGCGTCGTGCACGTCGGCGACGGCCAGCGCCAGCCGCCGCGCGAACCGGACGAGCCGGTCCCCCGCGAGCGGCCCGTACGCGTCGACCAGCGCGTTCAGCGGGCAGCCCGGCACGTACTGCATGACGACGTACGGCCGCTCCGCCGATACCCGGCCGTCCAGCAGCCGCGCGACGTACCGGCTGTTCACCCGCGCCTGCACGGCCAGCTCGCGGGCCAGCCGCGCGAGCGCCTCCGGCTCGCCCGCGACCTGCGGGCACAGCTCCTTGACCGCGACCTCGCGGCCCTGCGCGTCCAGGGCCAGGTGCACGATCGCGGTGCTCCCCCGGCCGATCTCGTCCAGCAGCCGATACTCACCCAGGCGCCGTTGGGTCCCCATGAACACTGAGACGCCGGAAACCGCGATCACGTTCCGGCGAAACCCGATCGGACGCCGGCGGCGGCGCGGCCGTTCCCGCGAGAAGATCACGAAACGGCCGCGACGCGGCGCGGGGCGGTGCGCTCCCGGCGCGGGCGGGCGCGGCTCGGTGCGGGCTCAGCCCTTGCGGGCGGCCTGGCGGGCGCGGCGCTCCTCGCGGCGGGTCTCGAACTTGGTCGCGGCGGCGTCGAGCTGCTCCATGAACTCGGCGAGCTCCTCGCGGGCCTTCTCCCCGTCGCCCGTCAGGTCGGTGCGGTCGAAGACCCCCCACTTGCGCAGCACGGGGCTGAGGACGTCGTCGTGGTGCAGGCGCAGGTCGTAGATGCCGGCGTTGGCGATGACGACGGACTTGCGCAGGAACCCGTCGATGCTGTGGCCCGGCATCTGGAACGCCTTGACGACGTCGGTGATGGCCCGCATCGTCTCGTTCGGGGCGGCCTCCAGCGCGGCGCCCATCAGGTTCCGGTAGAAGATCATGTGCAGGTTCTCGTCGGCCGCGACGCGCGCCATCATCTGCTCGCAGAGCGGGTCGCCGGACGCCTTGCCGGTGTTGCGGTGCGACACGCGGGTGGCCAGCTCCTGGAACGACACGTAGGCGGTGCCGTGCAGGAACGATTCGCCGTGGTCGGCCTCATAGCCGGCCTCCATGTGGTGCATCCGGGCCCGCTCGAGCGCGACGGGGTCGACGGCGCGGGTGACGGTGAGGTAGTCGCGGATGACGATGCCGTGCCGGTTCTCCTCGGCCGTCCACCGGTTGACCCAGGTGCCCCAGGCGCCCTCGCGGCCGAACACGGTCGCGATGGCGCGGTGGTAGCCGGGCAGGTTGTCCTCGGTCAGGAGGTTGACGATGAGGGACTCGCGCGCCTCCGGGGTCACCTTCGACTGCTCGATCGACCAGGGCTCGCCGTCGAGCGGCCCGTCGAAGTCGCGGCCCTCGCTCCACGGCACGTACTGGTGCGGGAACCATTCCTTGGCCATGGACAGGTGCCGGTTGAGCTCCGTCTCGACCACCGGCTCGAGGTCGAGCAGGAGGCCGGTCTGGAACTTCTCTTCGGGGGTCACGGACATGCGTTTCCTTCGCTGGACGAGTTGGAGTGCCGGACGGTGCCGCCGCGCCCGCGGCACGTTCTGGGGCGCCCGGCAGGCCGAACCTCAACCTACTCAAGCGTAGGTTCGATGGTCGCCAGTCCACCTGACCCGCGTCAAGTCACCCCCGTGACAATCAACCACGGGAGTGTTTTGTAGACCTGAGCGAAACCGGCGGCTTCCTTTTGTCACTGCGTGTCGGCCGCCTGGTGCCACATCCGGTTCACCGCGGCGCGGAGCAGCGGGCGCGGGACGAGCTTCAGCGCGGGCAGCGCGGCCTTGTACTGCGCGCCGGGAACGCAGAGCGCGCGGCCGGCCGCCACCGCGTCCAGCCCGGCCCTGGCCACGTCGTCGCGGCGCAGCCACAGCAGGTTGGTCGGGGCGTCGTCCTCGGTGCGGGTGAACCCGGGGCACAGCGCGGTCACATGGACGCCCTTGGACGCGACCTCCGCGTGCAGGCTCTCGGAGAAGGACGCGACGTACGCCTTGGTCGCGCCGTAGGTGGCGCTGCCGGGCGACGGTGTGAACCCGGCCATGGACGCGACGTTCAGCACACCGCCGCGGCCGCGCAGGATCATCCCGGGGATCGCCGCGTGGGTGAGCCGCACCAGCGCGGTGACGTTCAGCTCCATCTGCCGCAGGTGGTCCTCCACGGGCAGGTCCGCGAACGCTCCAAACGCGCCGTGGCCCGCGTTGTTGACCAGGAGCTCGACGGGTTCGGCGCGCAGCCGCCGCTCGATCTCGCCGCGCTGCGCGGGGTCGGTGAGGTCGGCGGCCAGCACCTCGACCGCGACCCGGTACCGCTCGACCAGCTCGCGGGCGAGCCCGTCCAGCAGGTCGCCGCGGCGGGCCACGATGACCAGGTCGGTGCCGCGTGCGGCGAGGAGGCGGGCGAAGCTCTCGCCGATCCCGCTGGACGCGCCGGTCACGAGCGCGGTTCGGTACGCGTGTCGCATGGCGGCAGATGCTATCGGCGATCTTCGTCCGGACCGGGCCGCCCGCCGAAATCGCATGGCGTCCGGATCCGGCGGCCCCCGCAAGCGCGCGCGGTGCCCGCCCTCAGCCAGCCCTCAGCTCGCCCACGGCCGCCCTCGGTCCGGACGCGGGACGGCCCCGGGCCGGGGCCGTCCCGCAGGCCGTCAGCGGGCGGCGGTTTCGGACGTCCGCATCGGCTCGACGTCCGCCACAACGGCGGCCGGCGGCAGCATCGCCACCGGGTCCTCCCCCGCCATCCAGAGGCCGACGAGGAACGCCGTCGTCGCCTCCAGAAGCCCGGCCCGCGCCAGCCCGCCGCCGTTCATCGGGACGCAGCCGATGTCGGACACCAGGCGGCGCGCCACGGCCAGCGCGTCCGGGTCGTCCCCGCACAGCGGGACTCCGAGGGGCCGCCCGCCGAACTCCGGCGGCGCCATCCGCCACACCGTGTCCGGGCACGTGTTGAACGCCTTCACCACCCGCGCGCCGGTCAGGTCGGCGATGCGGCGCGCCGCCGAGGGGCCGCCCTCGGTCTTCATCCGCTCGAACGGCGGCTCCATCGGGTTCGTGCAGTCGAGGAGGACGCGTCCCGCGAGGGGGCCCGCCTGCCGCAGGGCGTCCTCGACGCCCTCATGGGTGACGGCCAGCAGGACCGCCTCCCCGAACGCGGCCGCCTCCCGCAGCGTCCCGCCTACCGCGCCGCCGCCGATGCGGCCCGCCAGCGCGACGGCCTTCTCCGGCTCCCGCGCCCCGATCCGCACCTCGTGCCCCTTGCGCGCCCACTGCGCGGCGAGCGCGTCCGCCATGTTGCCCGCGCCCAGCACACCGATCCGCATGACGACCTCCCGTGTCGATTACCGTCGGACGGGACGCTAAGCGGTTCGTTCCGCACCATCCGGTGCGTATCGGGAGGGGCAGAATGGACGATCTCGAGTTCGTCGCCGACTGCCAGACGCGGCTCGGCCTCGACCTGCTGTCCGGCACCTGGACCGGCGTCGTCGTGTGGACGCTGCAGCACGGCCCGCTGCGCCCGCGCGAACTCCAGGACCGGATCGGCGGCATCAGCCAGAAGGTGCTGACGGAGACGCTGCGGCGCCTCGAGCACAACGGGCTGGTCGTCCGCCGCCGCTATGCCGAGGCGCCGCCGCGCGTGGAGTACGAGCTGACCGGCGCCGGGCACGGGATGCTCGAACCCCTCTCCGCCCTGGGCCGCTGGACCGAGCGCTACGCCGCCGACGTCCTCGACGCGCAGGAGCGCGCGGCCACCCAAGCGACGGCACCGGACGGCACCGCACCGGGCGGCACGGCGGTGCGGGAGCGCGCGCTCAGCGGCCCTTGAACGTCGCCTTGCCCGGCCCCTCCTCCATGAAGGACTTCATGCCGTCCTTCTGGTCCTCGGTGGCGAACAGCGCGGCGAACTGCACCCGCTCGATCTCCAGCCCGGTCGCCAGGTCGACCTCCAGGCCCGCGTCGACGGCCTGCTTCGCGGCGCGCAGCGCGACCGCGGGCCCGCCCACGAACGACGCCGCCCACTCCTTGGCCGCCGTGTAGACGTCGGCGTCCGGGACGACCCGGTCCACCAGGCCCATCGCGAGCGCCTCGTCCGCCGCGACGTGCCGGCCGGAGAAGATCAGGTCCTTGGCCTTGGACGGCCCGACGAGCCGCGCGAGCCGCTGCGTGCCGCCCGCGCCGGGGATGATGCCGAGCTGGATCTCCGGCTGCCCGACCTTCGCGCCCTCGCCCGCGACGCGGAAGTCCGCGGTCAGCGCGACCTCCAGGCCGCCGCCCAGCGCGTATCCGGTGATCGCCGCGATGACCGGCTTCGGGATCGCGGCGAGCGCCTTGGTGAAGTCCTGCAGCAGCCGGGAGTGGCCCGCCGCCATCTCCGCGTACCGCATCGGCGCCATCTCCTTGATGTCGGCGCCCGCCGCGAACACCCGCTCCCCGCCGTACAGCACCACCGCCGCGACCGCCTCGTCCGCGGCGACCTCGCCCGCCGCCTCGATCAGCTCCCGCTGCATCCGCGCGTTCAGGGCGTTCATCTTCGGACGGTCCAGCCGGATCGTCGCGACGCCGCCCTCCGTCTCCACCCGCACGAACTCGCCCACGAACGCCTCCAAGATCCTCTGGTCGACCGACGTCCCGAACCTAACAAGCCCGGGCGCCCCGCCGGCCACCAGCGCCCCGCCCGTCGCGGCGGCCCGGCTGTCGGACACCACTGGTAGCTTCGGGCGCGGCAGTCACATCGCACGTCACCGGGGGTCTCGGATGCTGGTCGCCCATGCCGCCTGGCATGGCGGAGCGCTCTGCCTGTGGGCCGAGCGCACCGGCCCGCACGAGCCGTCCGGCGGCGACGAGCACCCGTTCGCGACCCGCGACTTCGGCGGGACGTCCTACGAGCCGCTCCTGCGCGGCGCGTTCCGCGTCGAGCTGACGATGATGCTGCCGACCGCCGGCGACCATCCGCTGCCGTCCGCCGAGCTCGGTCCCGAACCGGTGTCCGAGGAGCCGGGGCTGCGGCCGTGGCGGGTGCCGGCGCTGGTGCTGGAGCCGTTCCCGGCGATGGCGCTGCTCCAGGCCGCCGAGCACAGCGGCGACGTCGTCCCCGGTTCCGACCTGCGGTTCCTGTGCGTCCTCGCGGACGAGGCCGTGCACCTCGCCCGGCGCGGCCAGGTGCTGCCCGCGCTGCTGCGCGAGGACGGCGACCTCGTCGCCCGCTGGCGCCCCGTCCTCGACGACCCGGCCCGGTTCCGGGCGCTGGCCCGCGCGATGCCCGCCGCGTGCCGCGCCGCCGACGGGGGCCGTCCCGCCGCCGAGGTGCTGCGGGAGGCGCTGTCCGGGCTGGTCGACACCGCCGTCCGGGGCACCGTCCCGCATCCCCTGCTGCCGGCCCGGCGCGGCCGGGTGCCCGACCGGCTGCCGCTCGCCGAGCGCTGGGCGGAGGCGCTGACCGGGCCGTCCGCCGAGGTCGCGCGGGAGCCCGGCGACGACCCCGACGAGCTGATCGCCGAGCTGGACGCGTGGGCCGCCGCCGCGCGCCGCCCGTCCGGGCCGCTGCGCGTCTGCTTCCGGCTCGCCGAGCCGGGCGCCGAGGAGTTCAACGCCGACCCGTTCCCCGAACCGGACGACGAGGAGGACACCGAGCCCGGCGACGCATGGAGGGTCGAGTTCGCGCTCCAGGGCACCGACGACCCCAGCCTCTACGTGCCCGCCGCGATGGTGTGGGCGGGCGACGCCACCTCGATCCCGGACGCGGAGGAGACGCTCCTCGCCGGCCTCGGCCGCGCGCTGCGCCTGTTCCCCGACATCGCGCCCGCGCTCGACGACCCGGCGCCCGCCGCGCTGGCCCTCGACACCGCCGGCGCGTTCCGCTTCCTCCGCCGCGCCGCGCCGATGCTGGCCGCCGCCGGGTTCGGCGTCCTGCTCCCCCAGTGGGCGGGCAAGGCGAAGCTCGGCATGAAGCTGACCACCCGCACCGACGACCCCGAGGCGTCCGCCGGCGCCGCCGCGCCGTCCGGCTTCGACCTCAAGGGCATGGTGAACTTCCGGTGGGACCTCGCCATCGGCGACGAGAGCATCGACGAGGCGGAGCTGGAGGAGCTGGCCCGGCTGAAGACCCCGCTCGTCCGGCTGCGCGGCCAGTGGGTCGAGCTGGACGAGGAGCAGCTCGAAGCCGCCCTCGACTTCCTGCGCCACCCCCGCCAAGGTCGGATGGCCGCCGCCGAGGCGATCCGCGCGATCGTCCACGCGGGCGACGACGCGCTCCCGCTGACCGCCGTCGACGCCGACGGCACCTTCGGCGACCTCCTGTCCGGCGAGGCCGACCGCCGCCTCACCCCGATGCGCACACCCGACGACCTGGACGCCGACCTGCGGCCGTACCAGGAGCGCGGCCTGGCCTGGCTGACCTTCATGAACGATCTGGGGCTGGGCGCCCTTCTCGCGGACGATATGGGGCTTGGCAAGACGATCTCCGTTCTGTCCCTTCTCGTCCACGAACGGGAGGACGCCGCCCGCCCCGGCCCCACGCTGGCGATCCTGCCGATGTCGCTGGTGGGGAACTGGCAGCGGGAGGCGGCGCGGTTCGCGCCGAAGCTGCGCGTGTACGTCCACCACGGGACGGGCCGGCACCGCGGCGAGGACCTGCTCAAGGCCGCCGCGGCCGCCGACCTGGTGCTGACGACCTACGGGACGGCGGCGCGGGACGCGGAGATGCTCGCGCCCGTCGGATGGGAGCGGGTCGTCTGCGACGAGGCGCAGGCGCTGAAGAACAGCGGCACCCGGCAGGCCCGGGCGGTGCGGAGCATCCCGGCGCGCACCCGGATCGCGCTCACCGGCACGCCCGTCGAGAACCACCTCACCGAGCTCTGGTCGATCATGGAGTTCGCGAACCCGGGGCTGCTCGGGCCGCGCGCGGTGTTCCGGCAGCGGTTCGCCGTGCCGATCGAGCGCGAGGGCGACGAGCAGGCGGCGCTCGCGCTCAAGCGGGCGACGCAGCCGTTCATCCTGCGCCGCCTCAAGACCGACAGGTCGATCATCTCCGACCTGCCGGAGAAGCAGGAGATCAAGGTCTACTGCAACCTGACGACCGAGCAGGCGTCCCTCTACCAGGCCACCGTCGACGACATGCTGGAGCAGATCGCCGAGGCCGACGACAAGCAGCGGCGCGGGCTCGTCCTGGCGACGATGGCCAAGCTCAAGCAGGTCTGCAACCATCCCGCGCACCTGCTGAAGGACGGCTCGCGGCTGCCGGGCCGGTCCGGGAAGCTCGAACGGCTCGAGGAGATCTGCGCCGAGGTCCTCGACCAGGGCGAGAAGGCGCTCGTCTTCACCCAGTACGCCGAGTTCGGCTCGATGCTCCAGCCCTACCTGGCGGCGCGGCTCGAACGCCCGGTGCTCTGGCTGCACGGCGGGACGTCCAAGCAGGCCCGCGACGACCTCGTCCAGCACTTCCAGCGGGACGAGGAGCCGGCGATCTTCCTGCTGTCCCTCAAGGCGGCCGGCACCGGCCTCACGCTGACCGCCGCCAACCACGTCGTGCACGTCGACCGGTGGTGGAACCCCGCCGTCGAGGACCAGGCCACCGACCGGGCGTTCCGCATCGGTCAGACCCGCAACGTGCAGGTCCGCAAGTTCATCTGCGTCGGGACGATGGAGGAGCGCGTCGACGAGATGATCGAGCGCAAGAAGGCCCTCGCCGAGTCCATCGTCGGCACGGGCGAGGAATGGCTGACCGAGCTGTCCGTCGCCGAACTCCGCGACGTGCTGCGGCTGTCCCCCGAGGCGGTGAGCGACTGATGGACGACGAGGGCATCAGGGCGCGCACCAAGCGCGGCTCGATCGGCGCGCAATGGTGGTCGCGCCGCTTCATCGACCTCGTCGAGTCGTTCGCCGACACCGGGCGCCTCTCCCGCGGGCGCACCTATGCCCGCAAAGGCCAGGTGTACGACCTGCGCGTCACCCCTTACGAGGTCACCGCGAAGGTCAGGGGCTCCCTGCCCGAGCCGTACGAGGTGGCCCTCGGCATCGAGGGGATCGGCGCCGCGAACTGGCGCGCCGCGGAGAAGGAACTGGCGTCCCGCGCCGTGTTCCGCGCCCGCCTCCTCGCCGGCGAGATGCCGCCGGAGATCGAATGGGTCTTCGCCGAACTCGGCCTCGCCCTGTTCCCCAGTACGGCCTCCGACCTGCACCTGATGTGCGACTGCCCCGACTGGGGCGACCCGTGCAAGCACGCCGCGGCCGTCCTGTACCTCCTCGCCGAGGCGTTCGACGACGACCCGTTCCTCATCCTCGAGTGGAACGGCCGCGGCCGCGACCAGCTCCTCACCGCCCTGCGCCGCGGCCCCGCCGCCGCACCCGACCCGCTGGCCATGGAGGACGAGCCGCTCTCGGCCGCCGGCTTCTGGACGACCCCGTCGGGCCTGGCCCGCCTGCGCGACCGTCCGCCCGCGCCGCCCGTCCCGCCCGGCTTCATCCTCCAGGTGGCGACGCCGCCCCCGCTGAAGATCCGCCGCCGCCCCCTCACCGACGCCCTCCTCCCCGCCTACGAGGCCCTGGCCGCCGACACCCCCACCGACTGACCCGCTGGGGGTGCGGCGTGGGCGGGGTCAGCCGTAGTGGCGGCCTGTGCAGGCGATGTCGCCGGCGAGGGTGGCGCAGATGCCGAGGAGGCCGACGACCTCGGCGTAGTCGGCCGAGGTGAACTCGGTGGTGCGGGAGGCGGTCAGGGTGACGCCCGGGATGAGGGCGCAGGACTGGGCGATCGACGTGGAGTTCCAGTCGATGGACAGGGTGTAGGGGGACGGGAGCCGCAGCGGGCGCCAGCCGGACGGGGCGCGCAGGGAGCGCAGGGCCGTCTCGTAGATCATCTCCTGGGCGCGGGCGGGCGGGACCAGCTCGGCGGCGTAGCGGTCGCGGCCCGCCTTGACGGCGACGGTCGGGACGGCGCCGAGGACGTCGCGGGCCTCGGCGCAGGCGGCCTCGTCGCCCGCGACGAGGCCGACGGGGACGCCGAGCGAGCCCGCGTAGCCCGCCATCAGCCGGATCTCCCCCGCGACCTCCCCGTTCAGGCGCGCGTCCTGGATCTCGCGGCCCATCCAGGTGTGGTTGAGGACGCCGCGTTCGGCGCCGGCGCGGGCGTGGTAGCCGACGTACAGGACGACGTCGAAGGAGGCGTCCAGGCCCTCGCCCATCCGCATCGCCATGTGCGGGCCCCGGATCAGCGTGCAGCGCTCGTCGATCAGGTCGGCGCGCAGGTTCTTGCCGCGGCCGTGCGAGTCGGTGACGACGACCTGGTCGGCGCCCGCGTCGAACGCGGCGCGGACCGCGGCGTTCGCGTCGCCCGTCATCAGCTCGCAGCCGCGCTCGTAGCCGCGCCCGCCGGCGCGCATCTCCTCGGGGTCGGTGAGCCCTGAGACGCCTTCCATGTCGACCGAGACGAAGACCTTCATGTGATCATCGTGTCAGGTGGGGAGGGTGGCGCGGACGGTGAACCCTCCGCCGGGGCGGGGCGCGGCGTCGAGGGTGCCGCCGAGGGCCTCGGCGCGGTCGCGCATGCCGCGGATCCCGGAGCCGGTGCCGGCGGGGGCCGGTGCGGCGGTCCCGCCGCCGTCGTCCTCGACGAGGACGGTGACGTCGCCGTCGCCGTACCGGACGCGGACGACGGCGGCCGAGGCGCCGGAGTGCCGGGTGACGTTGGTGAGGGCCTCCTGGACGATCCGGTACGCGGCGTGGTCGGCGTCCGGGGGCAGGGGGCGGGGCGCGCCCTCGGTCTCGGTGCGGACGGTGAGGCCGGCGGCGGTGGTGCCGGCGGCGAGCTCGTCCAGCCGGGCGAGGCCGGGCGGGGCGTCCGGCAGCGGGGCGTCGACCTGGCGCAGCACGCCGAGCGTGGCGCGCAGCTCGCGGAGGCTGTCCTTGCTGGCGTCCTTGATGGCGGTGAGGGCCTCCCCGGCCCGGCCGGGCTCGCGTTGCAGGACGTGGAGCGCGGCGGTGGCCTGGACGTGGATCAGCGAGATGTTGTGGCCGAGCGCGTCGTGCAGCTCGCGGGCGATGCGGAGCCGCTCCTCGACGGCGCGGCGGCTGGCCTCCGCCTCGCGGGAGCGTTCGGCGGCGGCGAGGCGGCGTTCGGCCTCGCGCAGGTAGGCGCGCCGGTTGCGGGCGAAGCCGCCGATGGCGATGACGGCGACGAACCAGCCGGCGAGCAGGAAGCTCGCGGCGTCGGCGAGGTGGTTGACCTGGTCGGCATCGTTGCCGTAGAGGGTGGCGCCCATCGCGACGGCGGCGAGCGCGGACGCCGAGGCGAGGTGCCCTTCGGCCGCCGCGGTGTAGAGCGCGATGACGAAGGTCATGATGATCGGGCCGTCGGGCGCGGTGAGCGGGTAGTAGAGGGCGCAGGCGACGAAGGTGACGACCGCCACGGTGCGGGGGCGGCTGCGGCGGAAGGCCAGCGCGCCGCAGGCGACGGCCAGTAGCGCCCACCCGTAGAGCGGCAGGGCACCGCGATGGAGCCCGTAGTCGGCGATCAGCGCGATCACGGCGAGGGCGGCGAAGCAGGCGGCGCCCAGCAGCGCGTCGGCGCGGCGGCCGCGCGGCCACCGGAGCGCGGACGCGGCGCGGTACCGGGCGAGGGCTGGTGCGCGCACGGCCCCATCCTGCCAGGTGCGGTGTCTTGCGACCTTGCGACGAGATGTAGTACTTCTACTATCAACAGATGCATGGTTACGTCGAACGATCGAAGTTCCCGTACGGAGGAGGTGGGCATGACCGGTCCGGTGATCCGGACGCGCGACCTGCGGATGCGCTACGGCCGCACCGAGGTGCTGCGCGGCGTCGACCTGGAGGTCGGGGCGGGCGAGGTGGCGGCGCTGCTCGGCCCGAACGGCGCGGGCAAGACCACCACGATCGAGATCCTGGAGGGGTTCAGGCGCCGCTCGTCCGGGGAGGTGCGGGTGCTCGGCGCCGACCCCGGCACGGCCGGCGCGGCGTGGCGGGCGCGGCTCGGGATCGTCCTGCAGGACTGGCAGGACCATCCGCGCTGGGGCGTCCGGCAACTGCTGGCGCACATCGCGGCGTTCTACGACCGGCCGCGCGACCCCGACGAGCTGCTGGAGGCCATGGGGCTGGCGGAGCAGGCCGCGCTGCCGACGGCGCGGCTGTCGGGCGGGCAGCGCCGCCGCCTGGACGTCGCGCTCGGCATCGTCGGCCGGCCGGAGGTGCTGTTCCTGGACGAGCCGACCGCCGGGTTCGACCCGCGGGCGCGCAGCGACTTCCACGAGCTGGTCGAGCGGCTCGCCCGCGAGGACGGCATGACGATCCTGCTGACCACGCACGACCTGGCGGAGGCCGAGCGGCTCGCGGACCGGATCGCGATCCTGGTGCGGGGCGAGGTCACGGTGAGCGGCACGCCGTCCGCGCTGGCGTCGGTCGTGCAGGCGGCGTCGGAGGTGCGGTGGCTGGAGGACGGCGCGCCCCGCGCCGAGCGGACGCCGGACCCGTCGCGGCTGGCGTACGAGCTGCACCGGCGGTTCGGCGGTCCGGTGCCGGGGCTGGAGATCCGGCGGCCGACGCTGGAGCAGAGCTACCTGAACCTGGTCGGCGGCGCCGAGTCCGCCGCGACCGGAGCGAGCGCGGGCGCGGCCGGAGCGAGCGCGGGCGCGGGCACGGGCGCGGAGAGGACGGCGGCGTGAACGCCAGGACGATCCGGATGGGGGTCCGGCGCGGCTGGGCCGAGCACGTCCACTCGCTGAGGAACCGGCGCGAGCTGCTGACCGGCGTCGTCGGGACCGTCGGCGTCTTCGTGCTGATGGTGCGCTGGCAGGGCGGCCACGACGCGCAGGGCACGCACGTGTCGGAGGGGCTGCTGCTCGCGGCGGGGTTCGTCGCGTTCTGCGTGTTCTCGACCGGGCTGATGAACCTCGCCATGATGATCGCCGCGGACCGGGAGGAGGGCACGCTGCTGCGGCTGCGGACGGTGCCGGGCGGCGTCGCCGCCTACGTCGTCGGGCGGGCCGTCTCGGTGCTGCTGCAGATCGTCACGTACGTGGTGTTGATGCTGGTCGCGGGCGTGGCGCTGGCGGGCCTGGACCTGCCGTCCGACCCGGGGCGGTGGCTGACGCTGCTGTGGGTGGTGGCGCTCGGCACGCTCGCGGTCGTGCCGTTCGGCGCCGCGCTCGGGACGCTGCTGCCGGGGCCGCGCAACGCCGCGAGCATCCTGTCCCTGCCGGTGATGGGCCTGATGGTCATCTCCGGGGTGCTGTTCCCGGTGATGTCGCTGCCGGAGCCGGTGCGGTGGGTCGCGCAGGCGTTCCCGCTGTACTGGGAGGGGCTCGGGCTGCGGTCGGCGTTCCTGCCGGACGCGATGCTCGCCGGGGAGATCGGCGGGAGCTGGCGCCCGCTGGAGACCGCGGGGATGCTCGGCGCGTGGGCCGCCGCGGGCCTGCTGGCCGCGCCGTGGCTGCTGCTGCGGGCGGCGCGCCGGGAGTCGGGGGCGCGGCTGGCCGCCCGCCGGGAGCGCCGGGCCGCCCAGGGCGCGTTCTGACCTCCGGGTGCGGGAGACTGGGCCGGTGGCGGACGGCAAGGCGGACAAGGAGCACGTCCACAACCGGATCGCGGTGCTGCGCGCCGAGCGCGGCGTGTCGCGCCGGGAGCTGGCGACGGCGCTGGGCGTCCACTACCAGACGATCGGCTACCTGGAGCGCGGCGAGTACAGCCCGAGCCTGCACCTCGCGCTGCGGATCGCCGCGTTCTTCGAGGTGCCGGTCGAGGTCGTGTTCTCGCTGACGCCGTTCCCCCGGCTGGGGAGCACGTGATGACGCCCGAGGGAGGGAAGCCCGGAATGTGGGAACGGTGGACGCGTCGCCGGGAGGAAGTGCTGCAGTCCGACCTGCTGCCGTCCTGGTACGCGACGCGGCGCCGGCGGCGGGCGCTCGCCGCCGCCGGTCTCGCGGGCCTCGCCATGATCTGGGCCGGGACGGTCGTGTCGTGGAACCTCGCGCCCAGCGACACCGCCATGTGGGCGACGATCGGCCTGCTGGTCGTGTCGGTGGCGACCACGATGCCGGTGGTCTCCGCGCTGAACATCGCGACGCGCGGGACGACGTCGCTGGCGGAGAGCCGGCTGGACGAACGGCAGGTCACCGACCGGCTGCGCGCCTTCACCGTCGCGCACCGGGTCATGCTCGCGGTGCTCGTCGCCGTCGTGGTCGGGGTGCTGGCCGCCGACACCGACCACGTCCCGATGGCGGCCGTCGTGGTCGGCGTCGTCGCGCTGTTCGAGACGCACATGCTGCTGCCCGTGCTCGTCGCCGGGTGGCGGATGCCGGACCCGCCGCCCGACGACGAGGACGAGGACGAGGAGCACGAGACGGACGAGGCGGCCGGCTAGCGCAGGTCGCCGTTCGTCATGCCGTGCGGCGCCGGCGGCAGCGCGACGAGCCCCATCTCCGCCCGCGTGGACAGCATCGGATGGCTCGGGACGACCCGGACGCCGTACCCGAACGCGCCGCTGCGGCCGAGCGGGACCTCGCCGGTGTAGCGCAGCCGCCCGTCGCCCGCCGGTTCGGCGCCGCCCAGCTCCAGGTAGGACGGGTCGATCAGCGCGTCGGAGTCGTCCACCCGGCCGTAGGCGACCTCGACGGCGACGTCGTCGGGGTCGAGGCCGCCGAGCGCGACGACGGCCTTCACCGTCAGCAGCGCCCCGACCTGCGGGCTCTCCCCGCCGTTGGACTCGACGTGCTCGACGGTGACGCCCGGCCACGCCTTGGCGACCCGCTGCTTCCAGCCGGCCAGCGCGCGCGCACCGGCGTACTTGTCGGCGACCATCTCCCGCCCGGACTCGGCCGCCGGGGTGTACAGGTCCAGGACGTAGTCGCGGAGCATCCGGCCGGCCAGCACCTTCGGGCCGAGGGTGGCGATGGTGTGCTTGACCATCTCCAGCCAGCGGCGCGGCAGCCCGGCCGAGTCGCGGTCGTAGAAGGTGACCGAGACGTGGTCCTCGATCAGCTCGTACAGCGCGCCGGCCTCCAGCTCGTCGCGCCGGTCGGGGCTCGCGAGGCCGTCGGCGGACGGGATCGCCCAGCCGTTCTGCCCGTCGTACCACTCGTCCCACCAGCCGTCCCGGATGGACAGGTTCAGCCCGCCGTTCAGGGCCGCCTTCATCCCGGACGTGCCGCACGCCTCCAGCGGGCGCAGCGGGTTGTTCATCCACACGTCGCAGCCCTGCACCATGAGCCGCCCGAGCGCCATGTCGTAGTCGGGCAGGAACACGATGCGGTGCCGGACGTCCTCCTCGCCGGAGAACCGGACGATCTCCTGGATGAGCCGCTTGCCGCCCTCGTCGGCGGGGTGCGCCTTCCCGGCGATGACGATCTGCACCGGCCGGTCCGGGTCCAGCAGGATGCGGCGCAGCCGGTCCGGGTCGCTCATCATCAGCGTGAGCCGCTTGTAGGACGGGACGCGCCGCGCGAACCCGATGGTCAGCACGTTCGGGTCGAGCGCGTCGTCGATCCAGGACGTCTCGGCCTCGCTGGCGCCGCGCTGCCTCCACGACTCGCGGAGCCGGCGCCGCGCGTCGAGCACGAGCCGTTCGCGGAGCAGGCCGCGGATCCGCCAGATCTCGCTCTCCGGGACGTCGCGGACCTCCTCCCAGCCGCGCCCGGACGCCATCAGCGCCGGGATCTCGCGGGCGGCGAGGTCGAGGACCTCCCGCGCCACCCACGTGCCGGCGTGGACGCCGTTGGTGATGGACCCGATCGGGACCTCGGCGGTGTCGAAGCCGCCCCACAGGCCGCCGAACATCTCGCGGCTGACCTCGCCGTGCAGCTCGCTGACGCCGTTGACGCGCTGCGCCAGCCGCATCCCCATGACGGCCATGTTGAACACGGTGCGGTCGCCGCCGGGGTAGTCCTCGGCGCCGAGCGCGAGGACGCGTTCGACGGGGACGTGCGGGTCCTCGTTGGCGCCGCCGAAGTACCGGGCGACCAGCTCGCGCGGGAACCGGTCGATCCCGGCGGGCACCGGGGTGTGCGTGGTGAACACCGTGCCCGCGCGGGTCGCCTCCAGGGCCTCGTCGAACGTCAGCGCGTGCTCGGACACGAGCTCGCGGATGCGTTCCAGGCCGAGGAACCCGGCGTGCCCCTCGTTGGTGTGGAACACCTCGGGCGCGGGGTGGCCGGTGATGCGGCAGTAGGCGCGGATGGCGCGGACGCCGCCGATGCCGAGCAGCATCTCCTGCAGCAGCCGGTGGTCGCCGCCGCCGCCGTAGAGCCGGTCGGTGACGTCGCGGGCGGCGGGGTCGTTGTCCTCGACGTCGGAGTCCAGCAGCAGCTGCGGGACGCGGCCGACCTTGGCCAGCCACACCTGCGCGTGCAGTTCGTGGCCGCCGGCCCCGGGTTCGGCGCCGCCGGCGCCGTTGCCGCGCCCCGCCCCGCCCCGGGGCAGGCCGATCGCGACGCGCACCGGGGTCCCGTCGGCCTCGCGCAGCAGGGTCAGCGGCAGCCCGTTCGGGTCGATCGGCGGGTAGCGCTCCAGCTGCCAGCCGTCCGGCGACAGCGACTGGGAGAAGTACCCGTGCCGGTACAGCAGCCCGACCGCGATGATCGGCACGCCGAGGTCGCTGGCGGTCTTGAGGTGGTCGCCGGCCAGGATGCCGAGGCCGCCGGAGTACTGCGGCAGCGCCGCGGTGATGCCGTACTCGGGCGAGAAGTAGGCGATGGACGAGGGCGCGCCGGCCAGCGACTGGTACCAGCGCGGTGCGGTCAGGTACTCGTGCAGGTCCTCGGCCGTGTCCTGGAGCCGGCGCAGGAAGCGCCGGTCCTCGGCGAGCTGCGCCAGCCGTTCGGGCGCGACCTCGCCGAGCAGCCGGACCGGGTCGTGGTGGACTCCCTCCCACAGCGCAGGGTCCACGGCGCGGAACAGGTCCAGCGTCTCGTGGTGCCACGACCAGCGCAGATTGAGGACGAGCTCCTCGAGCTGCCGGAGCGGCTCTGGAAGGACGGTGCGGACCGTGAATCGTCGGATTGCCTTCACGCAACGTCACGCTATGCAATGCGATGCGATGACGCGACAGCCGGGAGGGGTTTCGTCACTTCGCGGATCGGTCGGCGGCGAGCGCGCGGACGCGCAGGAACCCCGACGCCGCAAGGGCTCCCGCGGCCACGCCGATCGAGTTGTACGCCATGTCACCGGGATCGCACTCGCGACCCGGATCAAGAGTTTGCAGGAATTCGACCAGAACGAACCCCGCCGAGAACATCGCGGGCGCCGCCACCGGACGGCGGGACACCAGCACCCCCAGGAAACCCAAAGGTACCCATAAGGCAACATTCATGACGTCCTCCAGGCCGCGCGACCCGAAGATGCGCAGCGACCACGCGATGTCGGACACCGGGGTCGCGACGCAGTGCTCCAGCCGCCCGCCCGCGCCCGGCGCGACGGTCGCCGGCAGCGTGATCGCCAGCACGAGGCCCGTCCAGGCCAGCAGCGCCCGCGCGGGCAGCGGCGGCCACCCCGTCCGCCGCGCGACGGGGCGCCACAGCAGGGCCACCGCCCCCGCGATCAGCGCCCACAGCACCAGCGGGCGCACCAGCTCCATCGGCACATGATCGGGCACGCCGGTTCAACGATCCGCCGCGCCGCCGGGTTCGCATCCCCGGGGCGGTCCGCGGTCAAGATCCGCCCAACGGCGGCCCAGCGATCCCGGACGCTCGTCGCGTGCCGGTGGCGGAGCGTCGCCCGGACGGTCGCGCAAAGTTATCGGCGACTCGATGACAGGTGGCGCCGCTTCCCGGGCATGGACGTTTCGGAAGTCTCGAACGGGTAGGGGATGCCATATGCAGGTCGAGTCCGGAACCTCCACGCTCACCGGTATTCCGAGGCTCGGGCGGATCCCGATCCTGGACGTGGCCCCGGTGGTGGGGGGCGGCCGGTGGCCGGCGAAGGCCGTGGTGGGCGAGACCATCGAGGTGTCGGCGACGGTGTTCCGCGAGGGGCACGAGATGCTCGGCGCGGCGGTGGTGCTGCGCTCGCCGGACGGGATGGAGCAGCCGGGCGAGCGGATGTCCGAGGTCGGTGTCGGGCTGGACCGGTGGGCGGCGCGGGTGACGCCGGACCGGATGGGCCAGTGGTCCTTCCGGGTGGAGGCGTGGGGCGACCCGATCGCGCACTGGTGGCACGACACGCAGATCAAGGTCCCCCGCGGTCAGGACGTCGAGTTGATGCTCGCCGAAGGCGCGCGGCTGTTCGCCCGCGCCGCGGAGGCGCTGCCGAGCAAGGACCGCCCGACCCTGACCCGGCTGGCGGCGTGCCTGGGCGACGAGACGATCCCGGTCGGCGACCGGATGGAGGCGGCGGCCGATCCGGACGTGGCGGACGTGCTGGAGCGGCATCCGCTGCGGGATCTGCTGACGGTGTCGGAGTGGTACCCGCTGGTGGTGCACCGGCAACGCGCCCTGTACGGCGCCTGGTACGAGTTCTTCCCCCGCTCCGAAGGCGCCACCCACGACCCCATGGGACGCCGCGGCCCCCTGTCCGGAACGTTCCGCACCGCCATGAAACGCCTGCCCGCCATCGCCGACATGGGCTTCGACATCGTCTACCTCCCCCCCATCCACCCCATCGGCACCACCCACCGCAAAGGACCCAACAACACCCTGGACGCCGGCCCGTATGACCCCGGCTCACCCTGGGCCATCGGCTCCCCCGACGGCGGCCACGACGCCATCCACCCCGACCTCGGCACGATCGCCGACTTCGACGCCTTCGTCGCCTACGCCTCCGACCACGGCCTGGAAATCGCCCTGGACCTGGCCCTGCAATGCTCCCCCGACCACCCCTGGGTCACCCAGCACCCCGAATGGTTCACCACCCGCGCCGACGGCACCATCGCCTACGCCGAGAACCCGCCCAAGAAATACCAGGACATCTACCCCCTCAACTTCGACAACGACCCCGACGGCCTCTACACCGAGGTCAAACGCATCATCCACCACTGGATCGACCACGGCGTACGGATCTTCCGCGTCGACAACCCCCACACCAAACCCGTCGACTTCTGGGAACGCCTCCTGGCCGACATCGCCACCACCGACCCCGACGTCCTGTTCCTCGCCGAGGCCTTCACCCGCCCCGCGATGATGCACACCCTGGCCAAAATCGGCTTCCACCAGTCCTACACCTACTTCACCTGGCGCAACACCGCCGACGAACTCACCGACTACTTCACCGAACTCACCGGCGAAACCGCCGCCTACATGCGCCCCAACGCCTTCACCAACACCCCCGACATCCTCAACGAATACCTCCAGCACGGCGGCCGCCCCGCCTTCCAGATCCGCGCCATCCTCGCCGCCCTCCTCTCCCCCACCTGGGGCATCTACTCCGGCTACGAACTCTGCGAGAACACCCCCGTCCGCCCCGGCAGCGAGGAATACCGCGACTCCGAGAAATACCAGTACCGCCCCCGCGACTGGGAAGCCGCCGACCGCGACAACACCACCATCGCCCCCCTCATCACCCAGCTCAACACCCTCCGCAACGCCCACCCCGCACTCCAACTGCTGCGCAATCTGCGCTTCCACTACATCGACCAGCCGGAACTGCTCGCGTTCTCCAAGCGGCACATGGACGACGTGGTCCTGGCGATCGTCAATCTGAACCCGCACCAGCCGCGCGAGGCGACGGTCCACCTCGACCTCGCCGCGCTCGGCCTCCCCGACGACCCCGACCGGCCCTTCACCGTCCACGACGAGCTGGACGGCGCGACGTACACGTGGCGGAAAGCCAATTACGTCTATCTGGACCCGCACCTTCGACCGGCGCACATCTTCACGTTCCGGAGCAGCGAGAGTTGAGCGGACCGAACGAACCACAGCCTCCCTCCCCGACGCCCGGCCCGACGCCAGGCCCCGGCCCGGTGCCCAGGGACGAGCCCGTCCCCGAGATCCCCCCGGACGCGGTCCCGGCGGCGTCCGAGCCCGTCCCCGACGCGTTCAGCCCCGAGACGCCGCGCGATCCGCACTGGTTCAAGACGGCCGTCTTCTACGAGGTGTCGGTGCGCGGATTCGCCGATTCCAACAATGACGGGTACGGCGACCTGCGCGGCCTGATCTCCAAGCTCGACCATCTGGAATGGCTCGGCGTCGACTGCCTGTGGCTGCTGCCGATCTACCAGTCACCGCTGAAGGACGGCGGCTACGACATCTCCGAATACACCCGGATCCTGCCCGACTTCGGGGAGCTCGGCGATTTCGTGGAACTGATCGAGCAGGCGCACGCGCGGGGCATCCGCGTCATCGCGGACCTCGTCATGAACCACACCAGCGACCAGCATTCCTGGTTCCAGGCGTCGCGGACGGATCCGGACGGGCCGTTCGGTGACTTCTACATGTGGAACGACACCGACGACAAATACCCCGAAGCCCGCATCATCTTCGTCGACACCGAGTCCTCCAACTGGACCTACGACCCCGTCCGCGGCCAGTACTACTGGCACCGCTTCTTCTCCCACCAACCCGACCTCAACTACGACAACCCCGCCGTCCAGGACGCCATGCTGGAAGTCCTGCGGTTCTGGCTCGACCTGGGCATCGACGGCTTCCGCCTGGACGCCGTCCCCTACCTGTACGCCCGCGAAGGCACCAACTGCGAGAACCTCCCCGAAACCCACGCCTACCTCAAACGCGTCCGCGCCGAGGTCGACCGCCTCTACCCCGACCGCGTCCTGCTCGCCGAAGCCAACCAATGGCCCGCCGACGTCGTCGAGTACTTCGGCGACCCCGGCGCCGGCGGCGACGAATGCCACATGGCCTTCCACTTCCCCGTCATGCCCCGCATCTTCATGGCCGTCCGCCGCGAACAGCGCTACCCCATCTCCGAGATCATGGCCCAGACCCCCAAGATCCCCGAATCCTGCCAATGGGGCATCTTCCTACGCAACCACGACGAACTCACCCTGGAGATGGTCACCGACGAAGAACGCGACTACATGTACACCGAATACGCCAAAGACCCCCGCATGAAAGCCAACATCGGCATCCGCCGCCGCCTGGCCCCCCTCCTGGACAACGACCGCAACCAACTGGAGTTGTTCACCGCCCTCCTCCTCTCGCTGCCCGGCTCACCCGTCCTGTACTACGGCGACGAGATCGGCATGGGCGACAACATCTGGCTCGGCGACCGCGACGCCGTCCGCACCCCCATGCAATGGACCCCCGACCGCAACGCCGGCTTCTCCCAATGCGACCCCGCACGCCTGTACCTGCCGGTCATCATGGACCCCATCTACGGCTACCAGGCCGTCAACGTCGAAGCCCAGGTCAACAACCCCGGATCACTCCTGCACTGGACCCGCAAGATGATCGAGATCCGGCAGCGCCACCCCGTCTTCGGCGTCGGCACCTACGTCGAGCTGTCCGCCTCCAACCCCTCCGTCCTCGCCTTCACCCGCGAGATCGGGAACGGGGACACCAACCAGTGGGGCGGCACCGACACGGTCCTGTGCGTGAACAACCTGTCGCGCTTCCCGCAGCCGGTGGAGCTGGACCTGCGGCGGTTCCGCGGTTCGACGCCGATCGAGTGCATGGGCGGCGTGCAGTTCCCGGCCATCGGTGAACTGCCCTACCTGCTCACCCTCCCCGGCCACGGCTTCTACTGGTTCCTGCTGCCGCCTCCGCCGGACGAGCCGGGCGACGAGAGGGTGGTGTAGCCGTGCCCGGCGGTCCAGGCCAAGGAGGAGACCCGTCCCTCGTCCGGCTGCTGGCCGGCTGGCTGCCCCGGCAGCGCTGGTTCGGCGGCAAGGACAGCCCCATCGAGGACCTGTCGATCGGCACCGCGACCGAGCTGCGGACCGGGGAGCCGGGGCTGCACCACCTCGTCCTCGACGTCCGCCAGAACGGCGCCACCGAGCACTACCAGGTCCTGCTCGGCGTCCGCCGCGACCTGCCCGAGCGCCTGCGCCCCCACGAGATCGGCCTGCTCGCCGGGGCGACCGGGATCACCGGCCACGCCTACGACGCCGCCCACGACCCCGAGCTGACCCGGCCGCTGCTCGCCCACATGGCGGGCGAGTCCGTCATCGGGCCGCTGCGCTTCCGGCGCGCGCCCGGCACCGGCATCCGCACCGACCTGGACGGCACGCCGTCCACCGCCGAGCAGAGCAACACCTCGCTCGTCTTCGGCGACGCGTACATGTGCAAGCTGTTCCGCAAGCTCGCGCCCGGCGTGAACCCCGACCTGGAGGTCAACCTCGCGCTGACCCGCGCCGGCTGCGAGCACGTCCCCGCCGTGCACGGCTGGATCGAACTGGCGCCCGGCGGCGACGGCGCCGGCGGCGGCGAACCCGTCACGCTCGCGCTGCTGTCGGAGTACCTGCGCAGCGCGACCGACGGCTGGCAGCTCGCGCTCACCAGCGTCCGCGACTGGTTCGCCCAGCCCTTACCGCCCGGCCCGCCCGACGCGCAGGCCGCGCTCACCACCGACGACCCGGGCGCGGCGGGCGGCGACTTCGCCGCCGAGGCCGAGCGGCTCGGCGCCGCGACCGCGCAGGTGCACAGCGACCTCGCCCGCGCGTTCGGCGTGACGACCGTGCCCGCCGAGCGGCTGCGCGCGCTGGCCGCCGGGATGAACGACCAGCTCGACGCGGTCGCCGAGGCCGTCCCGCAGCTGCGCCCGCACGCCCCCGCCATCCGCGCCGCGTTCGGCGAGGTCGCGGCGGCGGCCGGGGGGCTGCCGTTCCAGCGGGTGCACGGCGACTACCACCTCGGCCAGGTGATGCGCACCGACAGCGGCTGGGTGCTGCTGGACTTCGAGGGCGAGCCGGCGCGGGCGCCCGCGGAGCGGCGCGCGCCCGCGCACCCGCTGCGCGACGTCGCCGGGATGCTGCGCT
Source organism: Actinomadura sp. RB99 (assembly GCF_014706005.1). NCBI lineage: Bacteria > Bacillati > Actinomycetota > Actinomycetes > Streptosporangiales > Thermomonosporaceae > Actinomadura > Actinomadura sp. RB99. Next base: position 27,840 of record NZ_JABMCA010000003.1, read on the forward strand.
CGTTCGAGTACGCGGCGCGGTTCCTGATCGCCTCGGACGGGAACCTCGCGCCGGGCACGGCGGACATGCTGGAGCAGCGTGCCCGCGCCTGGGCGGAGCGGAACCGGAACGCGTTCTGCGCCGGGTACGCGGCGGCGGGCGGCCCCGACCCGGCCGCGCACGCGGCGCTGGTGCGGGCGTTCGAGTTCGACAAGGCGGTCTACGAGATCCGGTACGAGGCGCGGAACCGTCCGTCCTGGCTGCCGGTCCCGCTGCGCTCGCTGGAGCACCTCGCCGGCTGACGCGCCCAGGCCCTCGGCGAGGTGCTGGCCCTGGACCTGGACGTGACCGACGAGGCGTCGGTCCGCGCCGCGGTCGCGGCGGCCGTCGACCGGTTCGGCGGCCTGGACGTCCTGGTCAACAACGCGGGGGTGATGCTCAACGGCCCGGTCGCGAGCGCGGACACCGCCGACTGGAGGCGCATGGTCGAGACCAACCTGCTCGGGTCGATGTACGCGGTCCACGCGGCGCTGCCGCACCTGCTGGAGCGCAGGGGCACCGTCGTGCAGGTCTCCCCGACCTCGGGGCGGACCGCCACGGCCACCGCCGGCGCCTACGCCGCCACCAAGTTCGGCGTCAACGCCTTCGCCGAGGCGCTGCGGCAGGAGGTCACCGCGCAGGGCGTGCGCGTCGTGCTGGTCGAACCGGGCTTCGTCGCGGTCAACGAACTCCTCATCCGCCCGACCGACCAGACCCAGTAGCGGCGGGCCGGGCTCCGCACCGAGCCCGGCCCGCCGCCCTGCCGCCGGTCGAGGGTCTAGAGGTCGATGGAGTAGTCGAGGACGACGCGGTCGGCGGGGAGCACGATGTCGCGGCAGACCTCCATGACGGAGGCGCGCGACAGCATCCGGCGGGTGATGGCGATGACGGGCACGCCGCCGCCCATCCGGAGCGCCTCCGCCTCCTCGGGGGTCGGCATGCGGGAGCGGACGGCCTCCTCGACGCGGGTCGGCGGGTGGCCGAGGTAGGCCAGCTGCGCGAGCGTGCCGCCGGGCCACGGCTCGCGCTCCGGGTCGGCGACGGGGGTGCCGCCGACGAGGTCCCACGGCAGGTAGTTGACCGAGATCTGCTGCGGCTCGCCGCGGGCGTAGAAGACGAACCGGCGCCGCAGCAGCTCGGTGCCGGTGGGCAGTTCGAAGAGCGCGCCGAGGTCGTCGTCCGCGCGCACACGGGTGAACTCCTTGTCGAGCCGGTACTCCTGCCAGCTGATCTTCTGGTCGCGGGTGAAGGTGGTCTCGGGAACCGCGAGCGGCCTGGTCACCGCGCGGTAGCGCTCCATCGCGACCCGGCGGGCGGGCGGCACGACCCGGACCACGGTGCCGCCGCCGCGGCGCGTCTCGACGAGCCCCTCGGTGCGCAGCAGCGCGACGGCCTGGCGCACGACGATCTCCGAGACGCCGTGGGCGGCGCACAGCTCCGCCATGGTCGGCAGCCGGGTCCCCGGCGGAAGGCTGCCGTCCCGGATCCCCTCTCGCAGCGTGTCGGCGATGCGCAGGTAGGCGGGACGGTCCGGCACCGGCGTCACCTCCCCTTCGTTCAGGCGCGCCCCCGGTCAATCGACGCGGTGTTCGATTTCGCCCCCTCCTCTCCGTCACTCATATCCAGCGGGCTGCTATCCGCGGGGGCATGGTCCGCTTACGGACAGCTTGACACCTCTTAGACCGAGTAAGACTTTTGTATACAGAAGAGCCGCCTCGGGGAAAGGACGACCTTGATGGGGGACTTCGAGGATCTGAAGACGGCCATCGAGGGGGAGTTCCCGGGCTGGCAGGTCTGGCGGAGCGACGCCGGACGCTGGTACGCCACCCGGAGCGGCGATCTGACCGACGCGCAACTGCAGGCGGGATGTGCGATGACGGTGGCCGCGGACGATCCGGCGGGGCTGCGCGAGCTGCTGCTCGAGCAGGCGCGCGGGGACGGCTGAGGCGGCCGCGATGGGACGTCGCGGGGAGCGGCGCGGCCCGGTCCGCAGGCGGGGGCGGACCGGGCCGGAAGGCTCCGGTACGGAAGGTACCTGTGTCGCTCAGGTGACACAGGAATGGAGCCCAGGGCGGCGGGGTCGGTGTCACCCCTGGGGCGAGGTAGACGTGACCGCATGGACGGCGCAATCGGCGCGACCCCTGACAAAGTGTCGTGTCGTCCGTGCGGTCGCACATCTCCCGGCGCGGCGAGCGGACCGCCATCTCCGGTGAAACACCTCCTTTCGCCATGTGAGTTCGGCTGATCTCGGGGCACTCCTACAGGGAAACGGCATCAGTGTTGTTCCCGGGGACCCCCCGGACCCCGGACCCCAGGCGAGGAGGCCATGACGACATGGCACGGGTGACGCGCGCGGAGATCGACCGGCTCGTCGGCGGCGACCACCACGATCCGCACGGAGTCCTCGGGGCGCATCCCGGCCGGGACGGGGTGACCGTCAGGGCGCTGCGCCCGCTCGCGGAGAAGGTCGAGGTCGTCCTGCCGAACGGGGACCGGCACCCGCTGCGGCACTTCCACGAGGGCGTGTTCGCCGGGACGCTGCCGGCGTCGGCGTCGCTGGCCGGCGACGACGCGGACAAGGCGCCCCTCGCGGTCCCCGACTACCGGCTGGCCGTGACGTACGGGGACGGCATCGAGACCGTGCAGGACGACCCGTACCGGCACCTGCCGACGCTCGGCGAGCTGGACCTGCACCTGATCAGCGAGGGCCGGCACGAGGAACTCTGGCGGGCGCTGGGCGCGCGCGTGCGGACGTACGCGTCCGCGTTCGGGCCGGTGTCCGGGACGGGGTTCGCGGTGTGGGCGCCGACGGCGCGCGGCGTGCGCGTGGTCGGCGACTTCAACCACTGGGACGGCCGCGCCCACCCCATGCGGTCGCTCGGATCCACCGGGGTCTGGGAGCTGTTCGTCCCGGGCGTCGGCGACGGCATGCGCTACAAGTTCGAGATCCTCGGCGCGGACGGTCAGTGGCGCAGCAAGGCCGACCCCATGGCGCAGCACACCGAACACCCCCCGGCGACGGCGTCGCGCATCTACACCTCGGCCTACGAGTGGGCCGACGGCGAGTGGATGGACGGCCGCAAGGAGCACGAGTGGGTGCACGAGCCGATGAGCGTGTACGAGGTGCACCTCGGCTCGTGGCGTTCCGGGCTCGGCTACCGCGAGCTGGCGGAGGAACTGACCTCGTACGTGAAGGACATGGGGTTCACCCATGTGGAGTTCCTGCCGGTGGCGGAGCACCCCTATGGGCCGTCCTGGGGCTACCAGGTGACGTCCTACTACGCGCCGACGTCCCGCTTCGGCACCCCGGACGACTTCCGCTACCTCGTCGACAAGCTGCACCAGGCCGGTATCGGCGTCATCATCGACTGGGTGCCCGCGCACTTCCCCAAGGACGAATGGGCGCTGGCGCGCTTCGACGGCACCGCGCTCTACGAGCACGAGGACCCGACCCGCGGCGAGCATCCCGACTGGGGAACGCTGGTGTTCAACTTCGGGCGCGCCGAGGTCCGCAACTTCCTGGTGGCCAACGCGTCGTTCTGGATCGAGGAGTTCCACATCGACGGGCTCCGCGTGGACGCGGTCGCCTCGATGCTGTACCTGGACTACTCGCGCAACGAGGGCGAATGGACGCCGAACGTCTACGGCGGCCGCGAGAACCTGGAGGCCATCTCGTTCCTCCAGGAGATGAACGCGACGGTCTACAAGCGCAATCCCGGCGTCCTCACGGTCGCGGAGGAGTCGACGGCCTGGCCCGGCGTGTCCCGCCCCACCCATCTCGGCGGCCTCGGCTTCGGGTTCAAGTGGAACATGGGCTGGATGCACGACACCCTGGAGTACCTCCGGCACGAGCCCGTGTTCCGGAACTACCACCACAACGAGATCACGTTCTCGCTGGTGTACGCGTTCTCGGAGAACTACGTCCTGCCGCTCTCGCACGACGAGGTCGTCCACGGGAAGGGGTCGCTGCTCAGCAAGATGCCCGGCGACACCTGGCAGCAGTTCGCCGGGCTGCGGGCCCTGCTCGCCTACATGTGGTCGCATCCCGGCAAGCAGCTGCTGTTCATGGGCCAGGAGTTCGGGCAGGGCGCCGAATGGGCGGAGCAGCGCCCGCTCGACTGGTGGCTGCTGGACAACGCCGCCGAAGGCGCGCTGCACGTCGGGCTGCAGAAGCTCGTCCGCCAGCTCAACCACGCCTACCGCGCGGAGCCCGCGCTGTGGTCGCGCGACAACGAGCACGACGGGTTCCGCTGGATCGACGGCAACGACGCGGGCGGCAACACCCTCTCCTACCTGCGGTACGGGACGTCCGAGGACGGCGGTGAGGCGCCCGTGATGGCCTGCGTCGTCAACTTCGCCGGCAACCCGCACGAGGACTACCGCGTCGGCCTGCCGAAGACGGGCGGCTGGCGGGAGGTCCTCAACACCGACGGCTACGAGTACGGCGGCAGCGGCGTGGGGAACCTCGGGCGGGTCGAGGCGGCCGCCGAGCCCTGGCACGGCCTGGAGGCGTCCGCGGTGATGCGGGTCCCGCCGCTCGGCGCCGTGTGGCTCGTCCCGGAGTGACCGGGAACTAGGGTGGCGCCATGAGCGCCGCGCAGCACCTGCACCTCGTCCCGTCCGAGTTCCTGGTCGAGCATCTGCCGAACGCGACGTTCCCCGAGGACGACGAGTGGATCGCGCTGGTCCGCGCCCCCGAGGGCCTCACCGTCGTCCGGGAGGCGTCGCCGTTCACCGAGGCGGAGCGCTGGGTCGGCTTCTACGGCGACGCCGGCCACGGCCTGGACCTGCCCGGCATGCTCGCCGCGGTCGTCGGCCCGCTCGCCGACGCCGGGGTGCCGGTGTTCGTCGCGTCCACCTACCACGCCGACCTCGTCCTGGTCCCCGACCACCGGCTGAAGGACGCGACGCAGGCCCTGCGCGACGCGGGCCACCGCGTCAGCGACGCTCGATCCGGTCGATGAGCCAGCGGGGGCCGGTGACGTGCGCGCCGGCCTCCTCGCAGCGGGCCCGCAGCTCCCGGTCCGCGGTCACGACCAGGTACTCGGTGTCGGGCTCCGGCCTGCCGACGAGGCCGACGATGTGGTCGTCGCCGCTGCCCGGCGCCGCCACGACCCGGACGCCGTCCGCCGGCTCGTCCGCCACCGTCCGCGCCGCGCCCTCGACGACCAGCACGACCTCCGGAAAGCAGGTGTCGAACGGGACGAGGCCGGGCGGCAGCCCGCCGACGCCCTCGGCGAGGACCTTCAGCGAGTCGCGCAGCCGGGCGTTGGCGCCCGCCCGGTCCTTCCACCAGCCGTCCGGCCGGGAGCCGACGACGTTCGCGCCGTCCACGACGAGCACCAGGCCCTTCGTCGCGTCCCGCAGCAGCGGCCACGACCGCTCGAACGGCGCGAACAGCTTGCGGTCCTCGACCTCGTCCACCGGGACCCACTCGGCGCGGCGCGTCTCCCGCGACGCGGGCTTCACGGGCACCTTCTCGTCGAGCGCCCCGATCACGGACGTGAACGCCCAGCCGCCGTGGTCCTCGACGCGGGTGCCGCGCACGCGCACGAGCCCGGTGTCGAGCGTGCACTCCTCGCTCGTCTCCCGCAGGGCGCCCGTCACCCCGTCCTCATGGCTGTGCGTGGCGCCGCCGAACATCCCCCACGTGCCGCCGCCGAGACCCCACCAGGCGCGCTGCTGCAACAGGATCCACATCCGGCCTTCCGCGTCGCGGTGGTAGGCCAGCAGCCCCGCCGCGCCGTACCGTCCCCAGTGCGTGTGCCCCTGGTCGCAATCGGCCCAGCCGTCCCCATCGCCCATGAGCCGACGATATCCGCTCGTGACCGAAGTACGGTGGTGCCGTCGTTCGGGGGGCCGACGCAGGTCCCCCATGCCGGAGGAAGCCGAAGATGCCCGCTCTGCCCCTCGTCCCCGACGATCCCCGCGAGATCGGCCGCTACCGGCTGACGGGACGGCTCGGCGAGGGCGGGCAGGGCGTCGTCTACCTCGGCGAGGGGCCGTCCGGGGAGCGCGCCGCCGTGAAGGTCCTCAAGCACGCCGACGCGCGGGCCCGCGAGCGGTTCGCGCGGGAGATGGCCGCGGCGCGGCGGGTCGCGCCGTTCGCCACCGCCGCGGTCCTCGACTCGTCCGCCGAGGGGCCGCTCCCCTACGTCGCCAGCGAGTTCGTCGACGGGCCGTCCCTGCAGGAGCGCGTCGCCGAGGGCGGTCCGCTGCGCGGCGGCGACCTCCAGCGGCTGGCGGTGAACACCGCGAGCGCGCTGGCCGCCATCCACGCCGCCGGGATCGTGCACCGCGACCTCAAGCCCGCGAACGTGCTCCTCGGCCCGGACGGGCCCCGCGTCGTCGACTTCGGCATCGCCCGCGCGATCGACGCCGAGACCCGCACGCAGATGGTCGGGACCCCTGCCTACTTCGCCCCCGAGTGGCTGCGCGACGTGCCGCCGACGGTGAAGTCGGACGTGTTCGCGTGGGCCGGGACCATGGTGTTCGCGGCGACCGGGCGGCCGCCGTTCGGCGGCGGGACGACGGTCGAGGCGATGATGCACCGGATCGCCACCGCCGACCCCGACCTCACCGGGGTGCCGGACGCGCTGCGCCCGCTGCTCTCCGAGTGCCTCGCCAAGGAGCCGGACCGCCGCCCGTCCTCCCGCGACCTCGCGATGCGGCTGATCGACCCCACCTCGCGTCCCGCGGCCGACATCACCCGGCCGCAGGCGCCCTATCCGGGGCCTCCGGTGCCGGTCCCGCCCGCGCCCGGCCCGGACCACCCCGGGGGCCCGTCCCCGTTCGGCCCGGCGACGGATCCGTCCCCGTCGCGGAACCTCACGCAGCCGCACCGGCGGCCGCCGGTCCCGGGGCCGCCGCCTCCGGCCGGCGACGGGCCCGGTGGGAGCGACGGGCGCGGTGGCCGCGGAGGCGGGAGCACCCGTGTCATCGTCGGGGCGGCCGCCGCCGTCGTCCTCGCCATCGCGTGCGCGACGGCCGTCCTCCTGCTGAACAGGGGCGGGGGCGCCGACAAGCCGTCCACCACGGCGTCCCAGCGCTCACCGGCCCCGAGCGGGCGGTCCTCGTCCGCGTCCGGTGGCGGAAGCGGCGGCGGGACGGGCGGCGGCCGATCGGTGCCCGCCGCGTTCGGCGGGACGTGGGAGGGCGAGCTGACGCAGAAGGGCGGCATCACCCTGGGCGACACCGGCACCAAGGTGACGATGCGCCTGGCCGGCGGGAGCGACGGCGGGACGGCCGAGTACGACCAGTGGGGCTGCCGGACCCGGCTGACGGTCTCCGCCGTGTCCGGATCGAAGGTCGACTTCGACGAGACGGCCCTGACCAGCACCGGCGCCGACAGGTTCTGCACGGGCGGCCCGGTGTCGCTGACGCGGGTGCCCGGCGGGCTGCAGTACACCTCGACCGGCATCGGCACCACGTCCGGGACGCTCCGCAAGGTCGGCTGAACGGGCCGGTGACGAAGGGCACAGTGCCGCCCGCAAGGCGCTCCGAATACCATTCGGTGCGAGACACCGCATGATCAGGGAGCACGAGTTGAGCGTCGAGACGGGACCGGCGGCCTTCGAGGAGACCGCGCGGATGTGGGACACCCTGACGGGCGCCGAGCTGATCCAGGCCATGGCCGACGGCCGGTTCCCGCAGATCTCCGACATCAACGACCACATCGGGCAGGTCATCACGTCCGCCGAGCCCGGCCGCGTCGACATCGCCTGGACGCCCGCCGAGAAGCTGTGCAACCCGGGCGGGACCGTGCACGGCGGCTACATCGCCATGATCCTCGACAACGCCGTCTGCCTCGCGGGCAGCAGCACCTGCGAGCACTTCATGCCGATGCTCACCCTCAACCTCAACGTCGACTACCTGCGCGGCGTCCGGGCCGGCGAGACCTACACGGTCACCGGGACGTGCGTGCACCCCGGCAGCACCCGCATGGTCGCCAACGCCCTCATCAGCGACACGCAGGGCCGCCCCGTCGCGCAGGCGTCCGCCAGCGTCCTGCCCAACAGGGCCTTCGCCCGCAAGTAGGTCCCTCGCACGCAAGTAGCCCCTCGCCCGCCAGTAGGGACGCCCCTCCTCCTCGGGGCGGAGGATGCGCGGGACCCGGGGCGGACCGGCCGCCCGGGAGCGAACGCATAGGCTGGGGCCATGGTGGATCCCGGAACCGTCGTCAACGTCATCAAGCAGGCCCGGGACCGGCGGACGGCACCGCTGATCCTGGAGCTGGACCTCACCGAGGGGATCGTGGAGACCGCGCCCGCGGACCCGATCTCGGCGATCATGTCCATGCGCCGGACGAACCTGCGCGACGTGCTCGACGGGCTGCGCCGCGCCCGGTCCGACCACCGGGTGAAGGCGCTGGTGGTGAAGGTGACCGGCGGGGTCGGGCTGGCGCTCGCCCAGGAGCTGCGCGAGGCCGTCGGGGCGCTGCGGGAGGCCGGCAAGCTCACCGTCGCCTGGGCCGAGACGTTCGGCGAGGGCGGCCACGGCACCGTCCCGTTCTACCTCGCGACCGGGTTCGACAAGGTGTACCTGCAGCCGACCGGGGAGGTCGGGCTGACCGGCGTGGCGCTGGAGGAGCCGTTCTTCGCGGGCGCGCTGGAGAAGGCGGGCGTGCGGCCCCGGTTCGCCAAGCGCTACGAGTACAAGACCATGGCGAACACCTTCATGGAGAAGGCGTACACGCCCGAGCACGAGGAGTCGTCGCGGCGGCTCGTCACGTCCCTCGGCGAGCAGATCACGGCGGGCATCGCCGCCGCCCGGGACCTGCCCGAGGACAAGGTCCGCGACCTCACCGACCGCGGGCCGCTGCTCGCCGGCGAGGCGCTGGAGGAGGGCCTCGTCGACCACCTCGGCTACCGCGACGAGGTCTACGCCTTCCTGCGCAAGGAGGTCGGCGCCGACGCGCAGCTCCGCTACGTCTCCCGCTACAACCGCACGCACGGCCTCGCGCGCCGCATCCCGCAGCCGGGCCGCCAGGACGTCGTCGCGCTGATCAACGGGCAGGGCCCGATCCGGCTCGGCCGCTCCGGCCGCGGCGGCCCGCTGCCGAACTCCGGCCCCGCGATGGGCTCCGACACCGTCGGCGCCGCGTTCCGCGCCGCCGTCAAGGACGACCGGGTCAAGGCGATCGTGTTCCGCGTCAACAGCCCCGGCGGGTCCGCCGTCGCGTCCGACGCGATCTGGCGCGAGGTCGTCCTCGCCCGCCGCGCCGGCAAGCCGGTGGTCGTCTCGATGGGGAACGTCGCCGCGTCCGGCGGCTACTACGTCTCGATGGCCGCCGACACGATCGTCGCGCAGCCCGGCACCATCACCGGCTCGATCGGCGTCGTCGTCGGCAAGGCCGTCGTGAACGACCTGCTGGAGCGCGTCGGCATCGGCCTCGGCTCGGTCGCCGACGGCGAGCACGCCCGCATGTTCAGCGCCACCAAGGACTTCAGCGACTCCGAGTGGGAGCGGATCAACGCGTCCCTCGACACGATCTACGAGGACTTCACCGCGAAGGTCGCCGAGGGCCGCGGGCTGTCCCGCGAGCGCGTCCACGAGCTGGCCCGCGGCCGGGTCTGGACCGGCGCCGACGCCCGCGACCACGGCCTGGTCGACGAGCTGGGCGGCCTCGACGGCGCCCTCGACCTGGCCCGCAAGAAGGCCGGGCTGCCCGCCGACGCGCCCGTCCGCTCCTACCCGCACGCCTCGCCGCTGGAGCGGCTGCGCCCGCCGGAGTCCAGCGAGGACCGCACCGCCGCGTCCGCCCGGTTCGACGGCTGGGGCTCGCTCGGCGGCCTCGCGGCCCGCCTCGGCCTCCCGTCCGCCGGCCCGCTGACCCTGCCCGGCTCCTGGGAGATCCGCTGACACGGGAGGCCGGGAGGTCGGTCGGGTGTCGGTTGGTCGGGGAGGCGGGTCGGGTGTCGGTTGGTCGGGGTGAACAGGCGTTCGTCGAGGCGGTCGCGGGGTTCGCCACGGGGGTCGTCGTGCTGACCGTCCGGGACGGCCGCGACGACCTCGGCACGACGGTGACCTCGTTCATGTCGGTGTCGCTGGAACCGCCGATGGTGCTGGCCGGCGTGGCGTCCTCGTCGTACCTGGCGGAGGTGCTGGCCCGCACCGAGCGGTGGGCCGCGACGGTCCTCGGTGCGGGCCAGCGCGCGCTCGCGGGGCGCTTCGCCGCCGAGGGGCGTCCGAGCGCCCGCCTGCTGCTCGCCAGTGAGCCGCACCATCGCGGCGAGCACTCCGGCGCCCTCGTCCTCGAATCGGGCCTCACGGCTCTCGAATGCGAGACGCGCCAGTGCGTCGAGGCCGGTGACCACATGCTGTTCGCCGCCGAGGTCCTCGCCACGGACTACATCGCCCGTGACCGGCAGCCCCTCATCAGGGTCAACCGCCGCTACCTCGCCCTGTCCTGACGCCGCCGCGAGGCGGGCACCGGCCGGTCACCCGTGGGCGTCCACCCGGCGGCCCCGCTTCCAGACGGCGTGGGTCTGGGGCACGCCGGGACGGTAGGCGAGGTGGATGTACGACGGCGCGTCCAGCACGTGGACGTCCGCGCGCGCGCCGACGGCCAGATGGCCGACGTCGGTGCGCCGAAGGGCGCGGGCGCCGCCCGCCGTGGCGGACCAGACGGCTTCGGCCGGGGTCATGTGCATGTCGCGGACGGCCACGGCGATACAGAAGGCCATGCTGGAGCTGTAGCAGGAGCCGGGGTTGCAGTCGGTGGCGAGGGCGACGGTGGCGCCGGCGTCCAGGAGGCGGCGGGCGTCCGGGTAGGGCTGGCGGGTGGAGAACTCGACGCCGGGAAGCAGGGTCGCGACGGTGCGGGACGAGGCGAGCGCGTCCACGTCGGCGTCGCCGAGGAAGGTGCAGTGGTCGGCGGACGCGGCGTCGAGCTCGACGGCGAGGCGCACGCCCGGCCCCTCGCCGAGCTGGTTGGCGTGCAGCCGGGGCATGAGCCCGGCCTTGATCCCGGCCCGCAGGACCTCGCGGGCCTGGTCGGCGTCGAACGCGCCCCGCTCGCAGAACACGTCCACCCAGCGGGCATGCGGCGCGCAGGCGGCGAGCATGTCGGTCGCGGCCAGCCGCGTGTAGGCGGCGGCGTCGTCGCGGTACTCGGACGGGACGACGTGGGCGCCCAAGTAGGTGACCTCGTCGGCGATCTCCGCGGCGATGCGGACGGCGCGCTCCTCCTGGTCGACCGTGAGGCCGTAGCCGGACTTGCACTCGACGGTGGTCGTCCCCTGCCGGGCCATCTCGCCGACCAGGCGGCGGAGGTTGGCGCGCAGGGCGTCGTCGGACGCGGCGCGGGTGCGTTCGACGGTGGTGCGGATGCCTCCGGCGGCGTAGGGGCGCCCGCTCATCCGGGCGGCGAACTCCTCGGCGCGCTCGCCGGCGAAGACGAGGTGGGCGTGGGAGTCCACGAAGCCGGGGAGGACGGCGCGCCCGGCGGCGTCGAAGACCTCGTCGGCGGCGGGGACGCCGGATGCGGGGCCGGTCCAGGCGACGGCACCGTCCTCGATCACCAGCGCGGCGTCCCGGACGATGCCGAGCGGCCCGTCGCCCCGGCCGGGGTCGTTGGTGACCAGTTCCCCGATGTCGATGATGGCGGTGCTCAACCGGGCTCCTCGCGGGTGGCGGACTCGACGGCGGCGGCCAGCGCGCCGGGCACGTCGTCGACCAGCAGGTGGCGGCCGTCGTGCACGATCTGGCGGCCGGACACGACGACGTGGCGGACGTCGGCGGCGGTGGCGGCGAAGACGGCGGCCTCGGCGGCGTGCGCGGGACCGGCGCCCGCGGTGCGGACGGAGTCGAGCGCGACGGTGACGAGGTCGGCGTAGGCACCGGGTTCGAGGCGGCCGGCCTCGGGCCAGCCGAGCGCGTAGTGGCCGTTGGACGTGGCGGCGGCGAGCAGCTCGCCGGCGGTCCAGTGGCCGCGGACGCGGGTGCGGAGCCGCTCGTCGAGCTCGACGGCGCGGGCCTCCTCGAACAGGTCGACGACGGCGTGCTGGTCGGAGCCGAGGCAGATCGGAGCCCCGGCGTCGGCGAGGCCGCGGGCGGGGCCGATGCCGTCGGCGAGGTCGCGTTCGGTGGTCGGGCACATGCACACGCCGGTCGTGGTGGCGCCGAGCAGGCCGATGTCGTCGCCGGTGAGGTGGGTGGCGTGGACGGCGGTGCTGAGCGGGCCGAGGGCGCCCGCCTCGGCGAGGAGGCGCGCGGGCGTCACGCCGTAGGCGTCGAGGCACGCGGTGTTCTCGGCGGGCTGCTCGGACAGGTGGACGTGCAGCGGCGCCCGGTGCTCCTTCGCCCAGGACGCGACGGCCCGCACCTGCTCGCGCGGGACGGCGCGGACCGAGTGGATCGCGGCGCCCACGCGGGCGTGCAGCCGGCCCGCCTTGTCGGTCTGCTCGTAGAGGGTGTCGACGCGGCGGGCCCAGTTCCCGGCGGTGCCGTCGCCGAACCGCAGTTGCGGGCCCTTGAGGGGCTGCCCGATGCCGCCGGTGAGGTAGCAGGTGTCCAGCAGCGTGATCCGGATGCCCGCGTCGGCGGCGGCCGCGATCAGCGCCTCGCCCATCGCGTTCGGCGCGTCGTAGGGGGCGCCGCCGGGGCGGTGGTGCAGGTAGTGGAACTCGCCGACGCAGCTGATCCCGGCGAGCGCCATCTCGGCGTACACGGCCCGGGCGAGCGCCCGGTAGGAGTCGGGGTCGAGGCGGTCGGCGACCTGGTACATCTGCTCGCGCCACGTCCAGAACGTCCCCCTGTTGGTCTGGACGCGGGAGCGGAGCGCGCGGTGGAACGCGTGCGAGTGCGCGTTCGCGAGGCCCGGCAGGGTCAGGCCGGGCAGGTGCTGGGCGCGCGGCGGCGCCGGGACGCCGCGCGTCAGGCTCGTGATCCGTTCGCCGTCGGCCTCGATCAGGACGTCCGCCGCCACCCCGTCTCCGAGCCAGGCGAACTGGGCATGCCATTGCATATCGGGTTCCCTACCCGCGGGCCAGGTCGTCCAGTACCGCGGCGAGGGCCTCGACTCCGGCGAGGCAGTCGGCGGTCTCGGCGTGCTCGGCGGGCGCGTGCGACACGCCGGTGGGGTTGCGGACGAACAGCATCGCGGTGGGCAGTCGGGCCGACAGGACGCCCGCGTCGTGCCCGGCGCCGGTCGGCAGGACGGGCGCGCCGCCCAGCGTCCTGACCACCCGGTCGCGCAGGGCCAGGTTGAAGTCGACGATCTCGGTGTAGGACTCCTCCGCGAGCTCCACCGTCACCCCGTGGGGGCGGGCGGCCTCGCGCGCCGCCGCGCCGACCTCCTCCACGGTCTTCCGCACGGCGGCGTCGGCGGGCCCGCGCGCGTCGAGCCAGGCGGTGACGGACGACGCGATCGCGTTCACCCCGCCCGGGACGATCCGGGCCTTCCCGACCGTCGCCACGGTCCCGTTGCGCTCGGCGGCGTCCCGGGCGGCGAGGACCATCCCGGCGAACGGGATCATCGGGTCGCGGCGGTCGGCGAGCGCGGTCGTCCCGGCGTGGTTGCCCTCGCCCGCGAACCCGAACCGCCACCGCCCGTGCGGGACGATCGAGCTGGCGACCCCGACCGGCCCGGTGAGCGCCCGGCCCTGCTCGACGTGCAGCTCGACGTAGCAGGCGACGCGTCCGAGGAGGTCGTCGGGTCCGATCGCCTCCGGGTCGAGCCCGGCGCCGTGCAGCACCTCGGCGAACGTGCGGCCGCCGGCGTCGGTGAGGGACCGCGCCCGCGCGGGGTCGATCGCGCCGGCCAGCAGCCGCGACCCGAGGCAGGCGACGCCGAACCGGGCGCCCTCCTCCTCGGCGAACGCCGCGATCCCGATGGGCCTGCGCGGGGCCGCGCCGCGCTCGCGCAGCAGGTCGACGGCGGCGAACGCGGACACGATCCCGAGCGGCCCGTCGAACGCGCCGCCGCCGGGCACCGAGTCGAGATGGCTGCCGGTGAGCACGGCCCCGTCGCGCGTGCCGTCCTCGGGGTACCACCAGGCGATCATGTTTCCGTTGCGGTCGTGCTCCAGCGGCATCCCGCGGCGGCGCGCCTCGCCGGCGAACCAGGCGCGGCACTCCAGCTCCGGCGGCGTCCACGCGAACCGGTGATACCCGCCGGTGGCCGCGTCGCGCCCGATGGGCAGCAGCTCGGCCCACATCTCCTCGAAGCTCATCAGCCCTGCTGCATCGGGATGCGGACGCCGCGCTCGGCGGCGACCTCGGCGGCGCGGTCGTAGCCGGCGTCGACGTGCCGCATGACGCCGGTGCCGGGGTCGTTGGTCAGGACGCGCTGGAGCTTCTCGCCCGCGAGGGCCGTCCCGTCGGCGACGCAGACCTGCCCGGCGTGGATGGACCGGCCGATGCCGACGCCGCCGCCGTGGTGGATGGACACCCACGTCGCGCCGGACGAGGTGTTGAGCAGCGCGTTCAGCAGCGGCCAGTCGGCGATGGCGTCCGAGCCGTCCTTCATGCCCTCGGTCTCCCGGTAGGGGCTGGCGACCGAGCCGCAGTCGAGGTGGTCGCGGCCGAGCACGATCGGCGCGCTGATCTCGCCGCGCGCGACGAGGTCGTTGAAGACCTCGCCGGCCCTGTCGCGCTCGCCGTAGCCGAGCCAGCAGATCCGCGACGGCAGGCCCTGGAAGTGAACCTTCTCCCCCGCCATCCGGATCCACCGGGTCAGCGGCTCGTTGTCGGGGAACAGGTCGAGGATCGCCTTGTCGGTGCGGGCGATGTCCTTCGGGTCGCCGGACAGCGCCGCCCACCGGAACGGTCCCTTGCCCTCGCAGAACAGCGGCCGGATGTAGGCGGGGACGAACCCGGGGAACTCGAACGCGCGCGCGTAGCCGGCGAGCTGCGCCTCGCCGCGGATCGAGTTGCCGTAGTCGAACACCTCGGCGCCCGCGTCCTGGAACCCGACCATCGCCTCGACGTGCGCCGCCATCGACGCGCGGGCCTTGGCGATGAACCCGTCGGGGTCCTTGCCGCGCTCGGCGGCCATGTCGTCGAAGGCGACACCGCTCGGCAGGTACATCAGCGGGTCGTGCGCGCTGGTCTGGTCGGTGACGATGTCGATCGGCGCGCCGCGCCGCAGCAGCTCGGGGACGATGTCGGCGGCGTTGCCGAGCACCGCGATCGACAGCGGCCGGCGGGCCGCCCTCGCCTCCTCGGCGAGGCGCAGCGCGTCGTCGAGCGAGTCGGCCTTCACGTCGCAGTACCGGTGCTCGACGCGCCGCTCGATGCGGGACGGGTCGCACTCGACGCAGATCGCGACGCCGCCGTTCATCGTGACGGCGAGCGGCTGCGCGCCGCCCATCCCGCCGAGCCCGGCGGTCAGCGTGATCGTCCCGGCGAGCGTCCCGTCGAACCGCTTCTCGGCGACGGCCGCGAACGTCTCGTAGGTGCCCTGGAGGATGCCCTGGGTGCCGATGTAGATCCACGACCCGGCGGTCATCTGCCCGAACATCGTCAGCCCGAGCGACTCCAGCCGGCGGAACTCCTCCCAGGTCGCCCACTGCGGCACGAGGTTGGAGTTGGCGATCAGCACGCGCGGCGCCCACTCGTGCGTCCGGAAGATCCCGACCGGCTTGCCCGACTGGACGAGCAGCGTCTCGTCGCCCTCCAGGTCGGCGAGCGACCGCACGATGCCGTCGAAGGCGTCCCAGCTGCGGGCCGCCCGCCCCGACCCGCCGTAGACGACGAGCTCGTCCGGGTGCTCGGCCACCTCCGGGTCGAGGTTGTTCTGGATCATCCGGAGGGCGGCCTCCTGCGGCCAGCCCTTCGCGGCGGTGAGCTTCGTGCCGCGCGGCGCGCGGACGGGACGGGGACCGGACATGTGCGGGCTCCTTAGGAGAGGGGGCCGGTGACGGATTCGGCGGCGGCGACGAGCGAGCCGTCCCGGACCATGGCGGCCGCGGCGGCGATCTCGGGCGCGAGGTAGCGGTCCGGGCCGGGCGGCGGGACGGCCTCCCGCAGCTTCGCGACGACGGCGGCGGTCGCGGGTCCCGGACGCAGCGGGCTGCGCAGGTCCAGCGCCCGCGCGGCGGTGAGGATCTCGATCGCGATCACCTGCGCCAGGCCGTCGACGGCGCGGCGCAGCTTGCGGGCGGAGTTCCAGCCCATGGACACGTGGTCCTCCTGCATCGCCGAGCTCGGGATCGAGTCGGCGGACGCGGGGGCGGCGAGCCGCTTCAGCTCCGAGACGATCGCGGCCTGCGTGTACTGGGCGATCATGTGGCCGGAGTCGACGCCGGGGTCGTCGGCGAGGAACGCGGGCAGCCCGGACGAGCGGCCCTTGTCGAGCATCCGGTCGGTGCGCCGCTCGGACATCGACGCGACGTCCGCGGTGGGGATGGCGAGGAAGTCCAGCACGTAGGCGATCGGCGCGCCGTGGAAGTTGCCGTTCGACTCGACCCGGCCGTCCGGCAGCACCACGGGGTTGTCGACGGCGGACGCCAGCTCCCGCCCGGCGACCAGCTCGGCGTGCGCGAGGGTGTCGCGGGCGGCGCCGTTGACCTGCGGCGAGCAGCGCAGCGAGTAGGCGTCCTGCACGCGGGTGCAGTCGGGGCCGCGGTGCGACTCCATGATCTCGGAGGCGTCCAGCAGGGCCCGCAGGTTCGCGGCGGAGGCGCCCTGCCCCGGATGCGGCCGCAGCGCCTGCAGGTCGGCGGCGAACACCCGGTCGGTGCCGAGCAGCGCCTCGACCGACATCGCGGCGGCGACGTCGGCGGCGGTCAGCAGCCCGTGCAGGTCGCGGATGGCGAGGACGAGCATGCCGAGCATGCCGTCCGTCCCGTTCAGCAGGGCGAGGCCCTCCTTGGCGCCGAGCTTGACCGGCGTGATGCCCTTCTCCGCCAGCGCCTCGGCGGCGGGCTTCAGCTCGCCGTCCGCGTCCCGGACCTGCCCCTCGCCGATCAGCGCCAGCGCGACGTGTGCGAGCGGCGCGAGGTCGCCCGAGCAGCCGAGGCTCCCGTGCTCGAACACCTGCGGCGTGATCCCGGCGTTCAGCAGCTCGGCCAGCGTCCGCGCGGTCACGGGCTGCACGCCCGTCCGGCCGGTCGCGAGGGTGCGCAGGCGCAGCAGCATCAGCGCCCGGACGACCTCCCGCTCGACCTCGGCGCCCGACCCGGCGGCGTGCGAACGGACGATGTTGAGCTGCAGCTGCGCCCGCATCTCCGGCGGGATGTGCCGGGTCGCGAGCGCCCCGAACCCCGTCGAGACCCCGTAGACCGGCAGCGGGCGCGCCGACAGCTCCTCGATGTGCGCCCGCGACTCCCCGATCAGCGTCAGCGCCTCGTCCGTCAGCGAGACCGCCGCGCCGTCCCGCGCCACCGCCACGACCTGCTCGAACGACAGCGGATCCGGACCGACCCGAACACTCGTGTCTCCCATGACGAAACCCATACCCACGATTCCACCCGCCCGGTGCGGGCCGGGGCGGCCCCGGACGGGCAGATCTGTCTCGGATACGAGACAATTCGGGGATGAGCCAGGTCCCGGCCGCCCGCCGCGCGCTGGCGGTGCTGCGCCTGCTGGCCGCCGCGCCGGGCCCGCTGCCCGCCTCCGCGATCGCCCGCGCCCTGGACCTGCCCCGCTCCAGCACCTACCACCTGCTCACCGCGATGGCCGAGGACGGCTTCGTCACCGCCATCCCCGAGGAGCGCCGCTGGGGCCTCGGCGTCGCCGCCTTCGAGATCGGCTCCGCCTATCTGCGCCACGAGCCGCTCGAACGCCTCGCCCGGCCGCTGCTGCGCCGCCTCGTCGACGGCGTCGGGGAGATCGCCCAGCTCGGCGTCCTGCACGGCGCGGAGACCCTCTACCTGCTGAAGGAGCAGCCGCCCCGGCACGCGACGCTCGTCACCGACGTCGGCGTGCGGATGCCCGCCCAGCTCACCGCGAGCGGCCTGTCGCTGCTCGCGCACCTGCCGCCCGCGCAGGTCAGGGCCCTGTTCCCCGGCCGCTTCGTGAACCGCACCGGGCGCGGCCCGGCGTCCCTGCGCGAGCTGCGCCGCGTCCTCGCCGAGGACGCGCGGCGCGGCTGGTCGTCCGAGGACGGCTACATCACCGAGGGCTTCGCCAGCATCGCGGCCTGCGCGTTCGACCACACGGGGCACCCCACCGCCGCCGTGGCGCTCACGTTCCGCCGCGACCGCCACCCGCCCGAGACCTGGCCCGACCTCGCCGCCCCCGTCCGGGCGGCCGCCGCCGCCCTGACCGGCCGCCTCACCGGCCGCCCGCCCTCCTGACCCAGTCGTCGAAGGGCGCGGACCGGCAGGGGCTCAGCAGGTGCCGGCGAGGCGGCGGCGGGAGCGGAGGGAGGCGAGCTGGAGGCGGCGTTCGGGCGCCACCTTCGCGTACTCCATGCCCATGACCCGCATGCCCCGGCGCTCGGCGAGCGTGGCGAGCGCGTCGTCGGCGAGGGCGAGGAACTGGAGGCGGTGCCGCAGCGCGACGGCGTCCAGGTCGTGGACGAGGGCCTGGTCGAGGCGGTCGACGGCCTCGCCCGAGCGGCGCCATACCCCGCCGGTCTCGCCCGCGAACGCGCCGATCAGCGCGTCCAGGGAGAGCGCCATCCGGGCGGTGACCGCGTGCAGGATCCGCTCGGCCTCCGCCGGGACGGCGGGCGAGGCGGCGGCGATCTCCCGGACGTAGCCGGTGACGGTGGTCAGCGCCATCAGCGTCTCGGCGTCCACGTGGCCGGATCCGCCGGTCGGGCGGCGGACGATCGGCCGCAGGATCGCGTTCAGCCGGAACAGGGCCTGGTCGACGGCGCGGGACGCGCTGCTCAGCCGGACGTCCCCGGGCTCGCGCGGCTGCGCGCCGGCGTCGGCGATCAGGTCGCGCACGGCCGACAGGTGCCCGCGGACCGCTTCGTCGATCATCCTGCGGGTGCCGACGGGCAGCAGGACCAGCCCGACCAGCACGGCCGTGAGGGCGCCGACCATGTTCTCCGCGAGGCGCAGCAGGATCAGCGAGGTGTGGAAGTCCGTCGTGAACGCGTAGAGCTGGACGAGCGCGACGACCAGCCCGATGACCCACCAGGTGTAGTGCGAGGCGATCAAGTACGCGCCGGCGGTCAGCCCGGCGACGACCAGCAGCAGGCTGATCCACGGGTGCGCGGCGCCGAGCAGCTCGAACGACGCGACGCCGAGCGCGCCGCCCGCGACGGTGCCGAGCGCGCGCTGCCAGGTCTTGCGGACGCGCTCGTAGGTGGTGTTCGTGCCGGTGAAGATGATCATGACGCCGATCGCGGCCCAGTAGAAGCGCCGGCCGCTGATCAGGTCGCCGATCGGCACCGCGATCGAGATCGCCACCGCCACCTGCAGGGCGGTCCGCAGGTGCGGGGAGACCCGGAGCCGCCGCCACGCGCCGCCGGGGCCGTCCGAGGCGAGGAGCCGCTCCGCGACCGGCCCGGACCCGAGGACGGCCTGCCCGGCGCTCAGCACGACCGGCGACTGGAACGGCGCCCCGTCGCCCCGGTCCGGCGCGGCCCGCCCGGCGTCCACCCATTTCCGGGACGTCCGGGACAGGTCGGTCAGCAGCACGGCCAGATGGTGGACGAGCGAGGAGGTCCCGACGTCGGCGGGCGGGCCGCCGGCGCGCCGCCGGTCCAGCCATCCGACCAGGTCGCGGGCCGCGCGCTCGTCGAACTCAGTCCCGGTGCCGCCGGCGGAGTAGGAGCGGAGCGCCGAGGTGACGCGGGCGCGCAGGCCGGCGGGCGGGTCCAGGGCGTCCAGTTCCCTGACCGCGCGGCCGACGGCCTGCACCGCCAGCTCGGTCTCGAACAGGAGCCGGTGCAGGCGCTCGGCCTCCCCGGTGGTGCCGGGCTGGGCGAGCAGGCCGTCGGCGACCAGTGCGGACTCGTTCAGCCGGGACTGCCGGCGGCGGAGCCGGCGCAGCGCGCGCTCGCGGTCCGCCCCGGCGTCCAGGAGGTCGGCGGCGGCGCCGGTCACGTCGGCGGCGCACGCGAGGAAGGCCCGCTGGATCCGCGCCAGCGCCTTGGCGGGGGCGGGGCGGCACAGCGCGAGCCGGGCGGCGATCGACGCCGCCAGGCCCGCGGCGGCGATCGCGGCCATCGGCCCGAACTCGGTCAGCGGCATCGGCAGCAGCAGCCCGCTCAGGTACCCGGCGAACAGGACGGCGCCCGCGTCGTTGCCCCACGGCGCGAAGCGCGCCGCGTAGAACTGCGCGAACAGGACCGGGACCAGCGCCGCCAGGCCCAGGAACCGGTGCGGGTGCAGCGTCATGCTCAGGTAGAGGGCGGCGACGAACGGCGCGTACACGGCCGCCGCGCGGGCCGTCGCCCGTCCCGTGCCGTTGTCGGCGATCAGCAGCGAGGTCAGCATCGCCGGCAGCGCGCCGAGCATCAGCCCGAGGAACGCCGGTTCGCCGAGGGCGCCCGCGACGCCGTACCCCGCCGCCATCCCGGCCGGGAGGCCGACCAGCATCCGCCGCGCGGCCTGGAGGCGCGCCAGCCCGAGATCGCTCGCCAGCGCCCACCTCTCCAGCCGCCGCTGCAGGCCCCTGACGCCCGTCCGTCCGTTGTCCGGCAGCAGTTCGCGTTCCTCCCCGAAGAATCCTTAGCCACGCTCACTATCTATCGATCATAACCGCCCCGGGCGCATGCCCTCGCACCTAGGAAGATTAAGAATTTGCCTAATAGGTCTAGGCAGACTACCGTCGCGGGCATGAGACCCCTGACCGAACGCGACATCCGCACGTCCTTCGTCAACTGCTCCAAGGGCGAGGCCAAGCGGCTCGGCCTGCCCAAGGACTTCGCGGACCTCCCCTGGGACGACCTGGACTTCCTCGGCTGGCGAGATCCCGGGGCGCCCGAGCGCGCCTACCTGGTCGCCGACCGCGACGGCCGCCTCGTCGGGATCGCGCTGCGCGGCACGTCCGGCACGTCCCGCGGCTTCACCGCGCGCAGCCTGTGCTCGGTCTGCCTCACCACGCGGACCGGCGGCGGCGTCGCCCTGATGACCGCGCGGCGGACCGGCGAGGCGGGGCGCCAGGGCAACACCGTCGGCCGCTACCTCTGCACGGACCTCGCCTGCTCGCTCTACGTGCGCGGGAAGAAGCAGGCCGCGGTCGGCGGGGACCTCGACGAGTCGCTGACCCTGGAGGAGAAGGTCGCCCGAACGCGGGCCAACCTGCACGCCTTCCTCGACAAGGTGGCCGCCTGACCGGCACTCCCCGCCAGGACCGCGGGGCGCCGGCCGGGGGCGGGGAGCCGGGCATTATCGCCATTCGGCGACCGGCCGCCCCATCGGTCGGCCTTTTCCGGCCTCGGCGGGATATCCGCTGAAGTCGGGCGAACTTCTAGGGCAAGATGATTCCATGCTCGATCGCGGAATCCACGGAAAGCCGCGCCGTGGCCACGGTGGGCATTGGAATGGTCACGAGACGCGGCCGCGGCCGGTCACCGGAACGCGGCGCGGGCGCACGACGGCCGGTGCGGCCGGCGCCCGCCTCCGTAGCCCAACGGTAGAGGCGAACTCCTTAAAAGAGTTGAGGTGTCGGTTCGAGTCCGACCGGAGGCACCTGGGATCGCCGCGTTCCGCGGTGGTCGTCCGACGACCGCCGCGAGCCGGCTGGCGGCGGTGGACGGCGCGCTGGGGCTGAAGGCCGGAACCGGCACGGAACGCAGGCGCCTGGCGCTCGCCGCCGAGCCGGTGCCCTGGCGGGACGCAGGCTCCCGAGACCCGCATCGGAGGCGGAGCCGACGGCGGCGCCGCCCTGGCCGTGCGCCTCGTCCGCTCGCTTCTCGGTACGGCGCCCGACGTCCGTGACCAGGCATTCCGGCTGCGGCATCGCGAAGAGCACCGGCTACGGGCTGAACACCGGCTACGGGCTGAGCACCGACGCGGTCGGAGCGGCGGATCGGAGCGCAGTTCCGGCAATTCGCCGACCACGCGCCGGCGTGAATTCGGCGCCGGTCTGGCGGTATGCCCGCGACATGGGCATGAAAGTGTATTTCCAGACCGACATGCCTGCGCTTTCAGCGCCGCTGAAGCGCTATCTCGGCGATATCGACACCTCCAGTCCCTGGCTGTGGTCGGTAACGCCGGCCGGGACCACCGCTCCAAGATCAAGGTGACGGCGTTCCTCTCCGGCGGTCAGCCGAGCCGGAAGCGGGACACGAAGTTCCAGATGACGGCATTGGCGTCGATGTCCTGGGTGGTGCCGCCGAGCAGCGGCCCGAGGTAGGGCGTACCGCCGGGCCAGTTATGGCCGCCGCCCTTGACCTGGTAGAGGATCACCGGCGCGGCGGCCGGGCAGCCGTTGTAGGCGTGCTCGGTGACGGTGGTGCCGTCGGACGGGTGCGTGTCGGGCAGGTCGGTGTCGGTCGTGGTGGTCCCGCAGCCGTTGTTGCGAGCCCAGAAGGGGGCCGCGGCCGTCGCGGTCGCATACGGGACGATCGGGTCGGCGTCACCGTGGATCATCAGAACGGGGACGGCGCGCCCCGGGTGGCAGGCGGCCTGGTCCTGGAGCTGGCCGGAGACCGGGGCGAAGGCGGCGAACCGCTTGTTCTCGCAGGCCAGCTTGCTGGTGAAGAATCCGCCGTTGCTCATGCCGGAGGCGTAGAGGCGGCGCGGATCGGCGTGGAAGCGCCGGACGAGGACGTCCTGGAGCGCGGACACGAAGCCGGGGTCGTCGACGTCCCGCCCCGGCTGGCCGCCGGCGACGCCCTGCCAGCCCGTGCCGTGGTGCTCGGGCGTGATCATGATGAAGCCCCGGGTCCGGGCGTAGTCGGCCATCCGGCCGAAGAACTCGGCGAACAGCGGCGTCTCGAACAGGCCCGGGAAGTGGAACAGGGCCGGGAGGGGCCGGCCGTCGTAGCCGTCGGGCAGCCGGAGGATCGCCACCCGCCGCTGCCCCGCGTGGAGGAGGTGGATCGCGTGGTCGCCCGGGTCGGGATGGCGGTCTTGGACGGTGAAGCCGACCGTCCGGGTGGACGAGCGGCCGCCGGTCCGCACCGTTCCCCGCCCCTGCCAGGTCACGGTCCCGTCCGACGGGGCCTGCACCCCGCCGGCGATGTTCGCGGAGACCTGCACCCCGGCGGCCGGGTCCTGGAGATCGAACGTCCCGGACAGGCCGGCGAGCGAACGCGACAGCGCGAACCGGACGGTGGCCTTCCCGCCCTTCGCCCCGCGCAGCGTCCCCTGCCCCTGGACCTTGGTCGTGTTGTAGTCGGGTGTGGCGTCGAGGACGGCGATCCCGCCGGAGAGCAGGCCGCCGTCGAGCCGGTAGGCGGGCGCGCCGCCGATGGTGATCGTGATGCGGTCGGGAGGCAGGGCGTCCGCCCGCGCGGCCGGCGGAGCCGCGACCGCGGGCACCGCGAGCGCGGTGCAGGTCAGCGCCGCCGCGGCGGCCAGGTTCCGGGCGCGGAAGAGGGTCGGGGTCCGACGGGCGATGAGGGGATGCGGGCGCATGGCCGTCCTTCCTGCGGGCGTCCCCCGGTCGCCGCCGCGTACCGCCGGGTCCGGTTCCCGGCCGTCATGGCCCGAGAGTAGGGACGCGCGCCCCGCCGGCGCTGCTCATGAGAACGACACCGTGGCCCCCGTCCTTTGCGCACCCGGTGACAAAATGGAGCGATGGCCGACGACCGCTCGCTGCGGACGACCTTCGACAAAGCCGCCGCCCACTATCAGGCCGCGCGCCCCGACTACCCGGCCGGGCTGTACTCCGACCTGGTCGCGCTCACGGGGATCGAGCCGCCCGCGCACCTGCTCGAAGTCGGCTGCGGCCCGGGAAAGGCCACGCTGCCGCTGGCACGCATGGGGTTCCGGATCACCGCGGTGGAACTCGGCGCCGCTCTGGCGGCCGAGGCGCGCCGGCGGCTCGCGGGCTTCGCCGACGTCTCGGTGATCACGGCGCCGTTCGAGCGGTGGGAGCCGCCGAGCGGCGTCCACGTCGATCTCGTCTACGCGGCCACCGCCTGGAAATGGGTGGATCCGGACGTCAAGTACGCCAAGGCCGCTTCCCTCCTCGCCCCGGGCGGCCGCCTGGCCGTCTGGAACGCCGAGCACGCCTTCCCCACGGGATTCGACCCCTTCTTCACCGAGATCCAGCGGGTCTACGACGAGCTCGGCGAAGGCGACGGCGCTTCCTGGCCGCCGCCACCGCCCGAGGCCCGCCGGGACCCCGCCGCCGCCGAGTTCGAGGCGTCCGGGCACTTCACGGCCGTCGGGACGCGGCTTCACGTCTGGGCCCGCCGCTATAGGGCGGACGAGTACATCGCGCTGCTCGACACCTTCTCCGGTCACATCGCCATGGAGCCCGCCAAACGACGGCACCTCTACGGCGAGATACGCCGCCGGCTCGCGGCCCGGCCCGACGGGCGGGTCACCCGGCACTGGTCCGCCGTCCTCACCGTGGGCCGTCGCCGCTGACCCGCGCGGACCGCTACGGCGCGGGCGGCGCGTTGATCAGGGCGAGGACGTCGGAGGTGGGGCGGACGTCGCCGAAGGAGCGGTAGACGGTGTTCAGCGTGGCGTTGTGCTCCGCGTCGCGGCGCGCCGCGTTCGCGTCCGCGACCATGATCACGCGGAGGCCGAGGGCGGACGCGTCGCGCGCGGAGGACTCGCAGCACACGTTGGTGACGGTGCCGGTGATCAGGACGGTGTCGGCGCCCCGGCCTTCCAGGAGGTCCGGCAGGGGGCACCGGCCGGGGAAGAAGGCGCTGGGCGCCGTCTTCTCGACGAACAGGTCGGACGGGCGGGCGTCGAGGTCCGGCCAGAGGCGGCCGGGCAGCGGGCCGGTCCCGCCGCTGGTGCGGTAGAGCTCGGCCGTGGCGGGGCCGTAGAACTCCTCGGCGACCGGAGTCCGCTCGGGGGCCCCGGGCAGGACCCACGCGACCGTGCCGCCCGCCGGGCGCAGGGCGCCGGCCAGTGCGCCGATGTTCGGCACGATGCTGCGCGCGTACCGGTTGCCGGACACGAAGAAGGGCACCATGTCGATCACCACGAGCGCCGTGCGGGACGGCGCGAGCCGGTCGAACGCGAACCGGCGACCGCGCCGGGCCTCGTGGCGCGCGTACTCGCGCGGGTCGATCCGCCAGTCGTGCACCGGTTCCTCCGCTCCTGAGGAAGGCGGAAGCCCGCCGCGCGGTGCGCGGCGGGCTTCGCGGGGGCGGGTCAGGCGAGGCCGTTCTTGGTCAGCCAGTCCTTGGCGACCTTCTCCTGGTCGTCCTTGTCGATCGCGATCCGCTTCATCATGTCCAGCAGGTCCTGGGTGGTGAGCTTGACGGAGACGGCGTTGAGCGCCGCCGTGGCCTGCGCGTTCACCGCGGACTTGTTGACCAGCGGCGTCACGTTCTGCGCGCTGAAGACGTGCTGCGGGTCCTCCAGCACGACGAGCTTCTTCTGCACGATGGTCGGGTCGGTGGTGAACAGGTCCGCGGCCTGGATCTTGTCGTCGGCGAGCAGCTTGACCAGGGTGGCCTGGGCGCCCGCGTCGAACGGCTGGAACTTCTTGAAGTCCAGGCCGTACACCTTCTTCAGGCCGACGAGGCCCTGCTGGCGGGTCTTGAACTCCGACGGGCCGCCGATCGTGAGCTGGTTCGCGACCGGCTTGAGGTCGGCGATGCTCTTCAGGTGGTACTTGGACGCGGTCTGCGGGTTGACCGTGACCGAGTCCTTGTCCTCCGCCTGCGCCGAGGTCAGGACCTCCACCGAGGAGGGCAGCTTCGCCTTGAGGGCGGCGTTGACCTCGTCGGTCGTGGACGCGGTGCTGGTCTTGTCGACCGAGGTGGTCAGCAGCGCGCCGTTGTACTCGGGCATCACGCCGATGCCGCCCTTGACGACCTGGTCGTAGTAGATCTCGCGGGCGCCGATGTTGAACTTGCGGGTCACCTTGAGGCCCTTGGCCTCCAGCGCCTGCGCGTACAGCTCGCCGATCAGGTTGGACTCGGGGAAGTTGGCGCCGCCGACGGTGATGGTGCCCTTGGCGGCGCCGCCGCCGGACAGCGGGTTCTTGTCGTCGCCGCCGCCCCCGCCGCCGCAGGCCGACAGCGTCAAAGCGGCCACGAGGCCGACGGCCGCGCCACGGATGATGTGCTTCATGGGTTTTCCTTCTGTTGAAAAAAGGGTCAGGAGGAACGGGCGGAGCCGAGCAGGCCCGGCGAGACGACGAGGCGGCGCAGCGCCGCGAAGACCAGCTGGACGATCAGCGCGAGCAGCACCACCAGCACCGTCCCTCCCACCACCAGCTGGTAGTCGTTGCGGGCGAGGCCGTCGATGATGTAGCGGCCGAGGCCGCCGAACCCCGGGTAGGCGGCGATCGTGGCGGTGGCGACCACCTGGATCGCCGACGTGCGCAGCCCGAGCAGGATCAGCGGCAGCGCCATGGGCACCTCCGCGCGCCACAGCACGCCCCAGCCCGTCATGCCCATGCCCCGCGCGGCGTCCTTGGCGTCGGGGTCGACGCCGCGGATGCCCTCGAACGTGTTGACCAGGATCGGCGGGACGGCGAGCGCCACGAGCGCGATCAGCACCGGGGTGATGCTGTAGTCGACGACGACGATGAACAGCACGAGGCCGAACGTCGGGATCGCGCGGGCGATGTTCGCGACGCTGACGGCGGCGAACCCGCCGCGTCCGGTGTGCCCGACGAGCAGGCCGAACGCGAGCCCGATCACCGCGGCGCACAGCAGCGAGACGCCGCTGTAGTACAGGTGCTGGAGCAGGCGGTGGGGGATGCCGTCGTCGCCGTGCCACTGCGCGGACGCGGTCAGCCAGTTCCAGGACAGGTCGATCTGGTTCCACAGCTTGTTCATGACGTCCCTCGCGCTCTGGCCCAGGGGGTGAGCAGCCGCTGGACGGTGACCAGGATCGCGTCGGTGACCAGGGCCAGCACGACGATCAGCACGGACGCGGCGACGATCTGGGTCTGGAACTGCAGCTGGTAGCCGCGGATGATGTCGTAGCCGAGCCCGCCCTGGCCGACGAGCTGGCCGATGGCGACGAGGCTGATGGACGACACCGCGGCGACCCGGACGCCGGCGATGACGATCGGCACGGCGATCGGCAGCTCGACGCGCAGCAGCCGGCGCAGCGGCCCGAAGCCCATCGCGGTGGCGGCCTGCCGGACGGGCTCGGAGACCGAGCCGAGGCCGTCCACGACGTTCGGGATGAGCACCGACAGGCTGTAGAGCGTCAGCGGGATCATCACCGTCGACTGCGAGAGCCCCGTGTACTGGATGAACACCATGAACAGCGCGAGCGACGGGATCGCGTACAGCAGGTTCGAGACCGTCAGCAGCGGCGGGTACAGCCAGCGCCAGCGGCGGCACGCGACCCCGGCGGGCAGCGAGATGAGCAGCCCGAACAGCACCGGCAGCAGCGCGAGCCGCACGTGGATGAGGGCGTGGTCGCCGAGCGTGCCGGTGTGGTCGCCGATCCAGCCCCAGTCGATGTCCATCAGTCGCCGGCACCGCCCTTCGCGGGCGCGGGGTCCTCGGCGGGGGCCTTGTCATCGGCGGGGACCGGGTCGGCGGGGTCGTCCCCGTGGAAGCCGTGGGTGGGGACGGCGAGCAGGTCGGCGCCGCCCGCGGTGCCGAGCACGGCTCCGGAGCCGTCGACGGCGACCGCCAGCCCGGCCGGGGACAGCACGGCCGCGTCGAGCGCGGCCCGCACGGAGTCCTCGCCGGGGCGGAACGTGGCGCCGAGCGGCGCGAGCGGGGCCTCCCCCAGCGGGCCGGTGACCTGGCCGGGGCGCACCCAGCCGAGCGGGCGCCGGTCCCCGTCGACCACGAGCGCCCAGTCCAGGGCGGCGGCGTCGGCGGCGTCCGCGGTCGCCGGGCGGATCGCCTCCTCGCTCAGCGGCAGGCCGCCGGTGGCGGCGAAGGACAGGGTGCGGATGCCCCGGTTCTGGCCGATGAACCCGGCGACGAAGTCGTCGGCGGGGTGGGCGAGGAGGTCCTCGGGCGCGTCGACCTGGACCAGCCTCCCGCCGGTCTGGAACACCGCCACGCGGTCGCCGAGCTTGATCGCCTCGTCGATGTCGTGGGTGACGAAGACGATCGTCTTGTGCAGCTCGTCCTGCAGCCGCAGGAACTCGTCCTGCAGCTCGGCGCGGACGACGGGGTCGACGGCGCTGAACGGCTCGTCCATCAGCATGATCGGCGGGTCGGCGGCGAGGGCGCGGGCGACGCCGACGCGCTGCTGCTGCCCGCCGGACAGCTGGAACGGGTAGCGCCGGGCCATCGAGGGGTCGAGGCCGACCCGCTCCATCAGCTCGTGCGCGGCGGCGCGGGCCTTCTTCTTGTTCCAGCGCAGCAGGTACGGGACGGTGGCGATGTTGTCCTCGATGGTGCGGTGCGGGAACAGCCCGGCGTGCTGGATGACGTAGCCGATGCCGCGCCGCAGCTCGGCGGGCTTGCGCTCGCGGACGTCGCCGCCGTCGATGAGCACGCGCCCGGCGGTGGGCTCGACCATGCGGTTGATGGTCCGCAGCGCGGTGGTCTTGCCGCCGCCGGAGGTGCCGACGAACACGGTGATGCGCCCGGTCGGGCATTCCAGGCTCACGTCGTCCAGGGCGACGGTGCCGTCCGGGTAGCGCTTGGTCACGCCCTCAAAGGTGATCAAACGATTCACGTCCTCGTTGGGCGTCGCAACGCCGATGATCGACTTCGGCCTTCTCCCCAACCGTAACCAATGTGTACCGTCTCGTCAGAGTCCCGCCTTGTCCGGAACGTCGGTTCTTGAGGATAACTACCTGAAATTAGGGGAAAGTAGCGTAGCCCCGTGGAGAACAGCCGAATCGTTATCGACGGGACCTCGCTCACCTGCTCTGAGGTGGTGGTCGCGGCCCGCGAGGATGTGATGGTCGCCATAGCGCCGGACGGGGTGGAGCGGGCCCGCGCGGCCTGGCGGGTGGCCCGCGAGGTCGCCGCCTCCCAGCCCGTCTACGGGCGGACGACCGGCGTCGGCGCCAACCGCGTCGTGGACGTCGAGTGGGAGGACGCCGACGCGCACGGGCTGCGGCTGCTGCGCAGCCACGCGGCCGGGGCGGGCCCGCTGGTCGCGCCGGAGATCGTCCGCGCGATGCTGACCGTCCGGCTGAACCAGATCGCGGCGGGCGGCTCGGGCGTCGAACCTGGAGCGCTCCAAGCGCTGGCGGACGTCCTCAACCTGGGGCTCCTCCCGCCCGTCCCGGTGTACGGGGCGATCGGCACGGGCGACCTGACGGCGCTGGCGTCGACCGCGCTCTGCCTGCTCGGCGAGCGGTCCTGGCTGGCCGGGCCGGAGGGGGCGCCGGAGCGCGGCCCCGGCTACCGGCTCCAGTCCGCCGACGCGCTGGCCTTCATCAGCTCCAACGCCGCGACGCTCGGGGAGGCGGCCCTCGCGGTGGCCGACCTGCGGCGGATGCTGCGCGCGTCGACGGTCGTGGCCGCGCTGTCGCACTTCGCCGTCCGGGCGTCGGAGGAGCCGTACGCGCCGCCCGTGCAGGACGCGTGCCCCCACCCCGGCCAGCGGGACGCGGCCGACGCGATGCGCACCCTGCTCGCCTTCGACCGGCCCGCCCCCATGCGCATCCAGGACCCGTACGGCTACCGGGCGTTCCCGCAGGTCCACGGCCCGGCGCTGGAGGCCGCCGGGTACGCCGAGCAGGTCGTCACCCGGGAGATCAACGCCGCGGCGGAGAACCCGCTGGTGGACGTCGCCGGCCGGACGGTCTGGCACAACGGCAACTTCCACACCGCCTACGTGGGGCTCGCGCTCGACACGGCCCGCGCCGCGCTGTTCCAGACGATGGCCCTGGCCGCCGCGCGGCTCGGCACGCTCGCCGAGCCGTCGTTCACCGGCCTCTACCCGTTCCAGGGCGCCACCGAGGCGTCCTCGGGGATCATGATCCTGGAGTACGTCGCGCACTCCTGCCTCGCCGACGTGCGCCGGCTCGCCACCCCCGCCGCGCTCGGCAGCGCCGTGCTGTCGCGCGGCGTCGAGGAGCACGCGGGCTTCTCCACCCAGTCGGCCCGCGCGACCACCGACGCCGTCGCCGCCTACCGGCTCGGCCTCGGCTGCGAGCTGGTCGCGGCCGTCCGGGCGCTGCGGATGCAGGGGCGCGCCCCGTCCGGCGGGCCGCTGCGGTCGGCGTTCGACCTGGCCGAGGCCGTCCTCGACCCGCGCGTGGAGGACCGCCCGCTCGACACCGACATCGCCGTGGCCGCCGACCTCCTCCCCCGCCTCGCCCGCCTGCACCCTTGATTTCCACAACCCCGGCTGTGTTCCCACAATCCCGGCCCAAGGGGCTCGCCTGGCGGCTCGCCCCTTGGCCGTGCTTGGGCGAGCGCGAACTCGCTTCGCGAGCTTCCCGGTGGGGCTCGCCTCCGGCGTCGCCCCACCGGTCAGATAACGCGCTCGCGCGATGGTTCGGGCGTCGGGGCGGGGCTCAGGGGTGGGGGCCGCCGGTGGAGGTGCGGACGCGGAGCGACGGCTCGCGCACCACGCGGCGCTTGCGGGGCTTGCCGTCGATGACGTCGACGATCAGCCGGACGGCCGCGTGCACGATGCCGTCGATGTCCCAGTCGACGGACGTCAGCGGCGGCGTGAGCAGCGCCGACATCGGATGGTCGTCGTAGCCGCACACCGCGATGTCGCCGGGGACGGCGAGGCCCAGCTCGCGGGTCGCGGCGTACACCCCGTAGGCGATGGAGTCGGCGAAGCAGAACACCGCCGTCGGCCGGTCGGAGCCGCCGAGCACGCGCAGCGCGACCTCTGTGGCCTCGGCGAGCGACTGCGGTGCCACCACCACGTCGACGCGCAGCCCGAGCCGCTCGGCCTCGGCGTTGACGTGCACGTCCGCGGGACGGTCGGGGGTGCTCGCGCGGGTCGGGGTGAACACGGTGACGCGCTCGTGGCCGAGGTCGCGCAGGTGCTCCAGGGCGAGCGTGACGCCGCGCCGGTTGTCGAACACGACCTCGCCCTGCGACCGCCCGCCGTGCAGGGCGTCGCCGATCGACACCACCGGGACCGTCTCCGACAGCTCCGCCCAGAACGGCGCGGCCGGGTCGAGCGGCTGCACGATCAGCCCGTCCACCCGCTGGTCGCGCAGCCGGCGGGCGAGCGCCAGCTCACGCTCGGGGTCGCCGCCGGCGTCGACGATCAGCGCGTAGCGGTCGCGGGCGAGCAGCGCCCGGCCGATGCCGGTGGCGAGGGACTGCTGCCAGTAGTCCTCCAGCGACCCGCACAGCAGCCCCACCTGGTCGGTGCGGCCGCTGGCCAGCGCGCGGGCGATGGGGTGCGCCTCGTACCCGAGCTCCTCGGCCGCCGCCCGGACCCGCTCCTGCGTCTCCTCCGAGGTCTGGATGCCGCGCAGCGCGTACGAGACGGCGGCGGGCGACAGCCCCGTCGCCTGGGCCACTTCACGGATGGTCGCGCGTTTGCGCCTCTCCGACATCCCTCCAACCCTAGACGCCCCCGCTGACAGAACGGGGGACCCCACTTGACGGGACGGTTGCTGAACCGTTTCACTGAAACGGTTAACTGATGCGGTTCAGAATCCGTCTCCCCTGTTCGCACCGCGTCGTCCGTCCCGCATGGAAAGGAGCGCACCGTGTCCCACGATGTCCTGCCCCGCACCCCCGGCTTCGCGGACCTGCCCGCCCGCGCCCTCGGCAAGCGCGAGCTGCGCGCCCTGGTGGACGACCTCGCCGAGCGGCCGGAGCTGTGGCGGCGGCACGTCGAGTTCCCGGGCGGCGGCCGCCGGCACTACGCCTCGCTCTACCGGGACGAGCACGTGGACGTGTGGCTGCTGTGCTGGACGCCGGACGATGACACGGGCTGGCACGACCACGACGTATCCTCGGGCGCGGTGCGCGTCGTCAGCGGCGCCATCGAGGAGAGCAACCCGCGGATCGGCGGCGCGCACGCCAGCACGGTCGTCGCCGAGGGCGCCTCGTTCTGCTTCGGCCCGGACCACATCCACCGGCTCACCGGGGTGGCCGACGCCAGCGTCTCCATCCACGCATACTCGCCGCCGCTGTGGCGGATGGGTCAGTACTCCATCGACGAGTCCGGCCTGATGCGCCGCCTGCCGGTCGGCTACGCCGACGAACTACGCCCCCAGGACGCCCCCGCCTGACACCGAGCAGCCACCCGAGGTATCACGCGAGCGCGCTATCTGACCGGTGGGGCGAAGCCGAAGGCGAGCCCCACCGGGAAGCTCGCGAAGCGAGTTCGCGCTCGCCCAAGCACGGTCAAGGGGCGAGCCGCCAGGCGAGCGCCCTGGGCCTGGCTTGCATAAGTACTGCCTCCGGCGGATCCGACCGGGGGAGACGGATCCGCCGGAGGAGGGTGGCCGTCCGATGCCCGCTCACATCGGGCGGCCACCCACACTTCCCTCAGCGCACCCCGGTCCGAAAACGTCACACCTCCGGCGCGGCGGTTTTCGGAGGGGCCGCGAACCGCCGGTGAATCAACCGGTCCGTGAGCGCGCAGACCGCGACGGCCACGGCGAAGCAGAGCGCGGCGGCGCGGAGCACACCGGCCTCGTAATAGGTGTCGGTCACCAGCAGGACGGCCGCGGCGCCGGCCGCTCCCCCGGTGAGCAGCGCGGCGGCGATCTGGGCGGCCCAGAGGATCGTCCGGCGCGGTCCGGCGCCGGCGAGTCCTTCCCGGAGGGCGTGCACGGCGCCCGCGGCGCAGATGAGGAGGCCCGCGATGCCCGCGATGAGCGGCGTCCCGAAGTTCACGCCGTAGCGGACGGCCAGTGCCGGGATGAAGAAGAGGGCGAGCGCCCAGCGCAGCCCGGTGCCGATGGAGGCCGACGCGAGCCCCGGTTCACCGCCTTGGGGTGTGCGGGCGGCCCACCAACGGGCGGCCACGAGGATCACCGCCGTGACGATCGCGCCTGGTAGGCGTCCACCGAGATGCCCGAGGTTGTAGAGGAGCGCCGTGTCGTAGACGGTCAGGACCAGTTGGCCCAGTGCCCATACCGAGACGGCGAACAGGAGCATCTGGGGGAACGACGAGACCGTGGGCGCGTCGGTGTCCTGCCGGGCGAGCCACCGGATGAGCAAGGGCGTCACCAGGCCCGTGCACGCGCGGATGATGATGTCGTCCACGGTGTAAGGCGTGTGCAGGACCCACTCCACGACGCAGAAGGCGAACGTGTAGGAGAGGGACGCGGCCCACACCATCCATGACGTGGCGACGCGCCTGTAGAGCCCGCGATCCAACCATCGCAGCACCGTCACGTAGGAGAGCAGCCCGAACGGCAGCTCAAGGAATCCCGGTACGCGCAGCAGGCATGGCGCCAGGAGCTCTGGTGCAGGGAAGTGCGCGGCGAACGAGCGCATGGACGGCCCGTCCGCCAGTGCGAACCAGCCCTCCGGCACGTACCGCGCTATGAACGACGTGTCCCCGCCGTGGACGCGCAGGATGTACACGGTGAAGAGCACCTGGTTGACGTAGACGAGGGCCACGACCAGAGCGAGGAACACTTCCGGACGGGCCCAGACGCGTCCGCCTCCCCCGCCGCCATTACCGCTCCGCACAAGGCGCGGTACGAGGGCAAGGCTCACCGCCGTCGAAACCACCGCTGCGGCGTCCACCCCTATGGCCATGACCGACAAACATAGGCCGCCGGGGGCGGGGCGGTCAGCGGGCGGCGAGTTCCGGCGCCGCTTCGGGGGCGCGCGGGGCGGGCACGTCGCCGACGGCGTCTCCTGCGGACACACCGCCGGCGGGGGCGTCCCCGGCAGGACGGGGCTTCGCGGACCGCATCGGCTCAAGCGACGCCAGCAGCCGTGCCCGCATCCACTTCGCGCCGGGCTTCTCCACCAGGCGATGCACCGCGTAGGTGAGCGCCAGGGACGCCGCGATGACGGCGGCGAGCGCGGCCCAGCGGTTCAGCCCCGGGTACAGCGCGTCCAGCAGCGGCAGCGCGAGCTGCGAATGGACGAGGTAGAGCGGGTATGTCAGCGCCCCGAGGACGGTCAGGCCGCGCCACCGCACCCAACTCAGCCGGCCCGTCGCGACGAGGATCATCACCAGGAAGATGCCGGTGACGGCGGCCGCGACGGGCAGGTGGGCGGAGCCCTTGAACGCGCCGTCCGCCCGCCAGCCGCCCCAGTGCAGTGCCAGCAGGTAGGACACGGCGACGTATCCCCACAGCAGCAGCGTCGGCCCGAACCGGTGGATCATGTACAGCGCCATGCCGGCGATGAAGTACGGGCTCCAGGTCGGCACCAGCATGATCTGGAGGAACTTGTTGCCGGCCTCGTCGGCGAAGACGCCGCCGAACATCCACGCCGCCATGAAGACCAGGCACGACCGGTAGGTGATGCCGATCCCGGCGAGCACGGCCGCCAGCACGTAGAAGTGCATCTCGACCCAGAGCGTCCAGTAGACGGCGTCGACGTTCTCGACGCCGAGCCCGCCCTGGAGCATCGTCAGGTTCGGCACGACGAGCCCGGGGACGCCGTGCCCCTCCCGGAAGACGGCGTACACGACCGCGCCGAGCAGCACGCTCGCCCAGTACGCGGGCATCAGCCGCACCAGCCGGGAGACGCCGAACTCGCCCGGAGAGCGCCCCCACGCGCTCATCAGGATCACGAAGCCGCTGATGACGAAGAACAGGTCGACGCCGAGGTAGCCGTACCGGGTGACCGCGCCCAGCGCGGGGAACACCTCGCGGGCGTGCTCCGGCCACGGCCCCGCGCCGCCGAACCCGGTGAAGTGGTACAGCACGACGGCGATGGCCGCCAGGAAGCGGAGCAGGTCGAGTTCGCGGAGCCGCGGGCGTCGGGGGGTCACCGCGGAACCCTCTCGGGGACGGGTTGCGCGGCGCGGGACGCGGCGTGAGAACCCGGTGAACGGCGGGTGTAGCCGGGGATGGCCCGCGCCGGGCTCCAGGGGGCTCCAGGGCCGTCCGGGACGGGCCCCGGGTTTCGCGCGACGGGCGCGTGGGGCGGGAGGGGGTCAGTAAGATACCGGTGCATTCGCACCCGACTTTTGGTGGTCCTCCATGACATCTCGCCGCGCCCGACGCGGCGCGGCGACCCTCCTGCTGTGCCTGGGCCTGCTCGGCCTGCCCCTGCTGGCCGGGTGCGGCGGCACCGGAGGGCCCGGCCCCCGGACGGCCCGGGCGGACGGCCCGGCCCAGAAGAAGGCGGCCCCGCGGTCGTCGGTGGTGTTCTTCCTCGGCGACAGCTACACGGTCGGGGACCGCGGCGTACTGCCGGAGACGACGTACGCGTCGGCGACCGGGCGGCTGATGGGCTGGCAGGTCATCGTGGCGGGCCGCGCCGGCACCGGCTTCGTGAAGACGGTCGCCGGGCAGTCGTTCCTGCAGCTGTTCGAGAGCCAGCTCGGCTGGCGGCCCGCGCCCGACCTGCTGATCGTCTCGGGCGGGCACAACGACTGGCGGGTCCAGCCGCCGCGCGTCGCGGCGGCCGCGCGGACGCTGCTCGAACGGGCCAGGCAGCGCTGGCCCGGCACGCACGTCGTGCTGATGGGGCCGCTGTGGGGCAACGACACGCCGCCGCCCAACGAGCTGGCCGTCCGCAACGCGCTCCGGACCCTCGCGACGCAGATGGCGGTCCCGTTCGTCGACCCGCTGGCGGAGCGGTGGATCACCGGGAACCGGCTGACCCACCGGGGCAACGCGCCCCAGTACATCAAGCGGGACGGCACCCACCCGGACGAGGCGGGCCACCGCTACGTGGCGACCCGCCTCACCGCCGACATCAAGCGCCTGGGCCTCGCCCACCCGCTCCGCCGCCCCGCCTGACCCGCACCGCCGGGTCGCGGCGTGCCGTCGTCACGGGCACTCCATGACGACGGCGCGCCGCGGCGCGCGCGAGGGGTCAGTGACGCGCGGGGCGGGCGAGGCTGAGGGAGAAGTCGCCCGCCTCGTCGGTCCAGAACTCGGCGAGCTCCATCCCGGCGGACTCCAGTTCGGACGCAAGGCGCTCGCGGCGGAACTTCGCCGAGATCTCGGTGCGCATCTCCTCGCCCGCCGCGAAGCGGACGTCCAGGTCGAGGCCGCCGACGCGGACGTCCTGGTCGCGGGTGGAGCGCAGCCGCATCTCGATCCACTCCTCGGCGCCGTCCCAGACGGCGACGTGCTCGAACGCGTCCGGGTCGAAGTCGGCGTCCAGCTCGCGGTCGATGACGGAGAGCACGTTCTTGTTGAACTCGGCGGTGACGCCGGCGGCGTCGTCGTAGGCGCGGACGAGGCGTCCGGGGTCCTTGACGAGGTCGGCGCCGAGCAGCAGGAAGTCGCCGTCGTCCATGGTGGCGCGCAGCCCGCCGAGGAACCCGACGCGGTCGGCGGGCGGCATGTTGCCGATCGTCCCGCCGAGGAAGGCGATCAGCCGGCGCTCCCCGGCGGGCAGCAGGTGCAGGTGCTGCTCGTAGTCGGCGACGACGGTCCGGACGGTGAGGCCCGGATGGTCGGCGGCGATCCCGGCGGCGGCCTCCTCCAGGAAGTCGCCGCTGACGTCCACCGGGACGTAGGCGCGCAGCGTCCGGTCGAGGGCGCCGAGCAGCAGCCGGGTCTTCTCCCCCGACCCGGCGCCCAGCTCCAGCAGGGTGCGGGCGCCGGTGATCGCGGCGATCTCGGGGGCGCGGGCGGTGAGGATCTCGCGCTCGCGGCGGGTCGGGTAGTACTCCTCCAGCTTGGTGATCTCCTCGAAGAGCGCGCTGCCGCGCTCGTCGTAGAACCACTTGGGCGGCAGGGTCTTCGGCGTGCCGGTGAGCCCCTCCCGGACGTCCTGTCGGAGCGTCTTGGCGAGGTCGTCGGCGGTCAGGAACCGGTCCACGTGGTCCTCCTAGCAGCGGGTCTGTCTACAGCGGGTCGATGCGGACGCCGGAGCCGGGTCCGGCGGTGACGAGCGAGCGGTCCGGGACGGGCCGCCAGCCGGGCCGGTCGTCCAGCGGTTCGGAGGCGATCCGGATCGCGTCCGCGTCCTCGCGGACGAACAGCGAGTCGCCCCAGGTGGTGGCGGCCAGGGCCGTCCCGTCGGAGGCGAGCAGGTTGTAGCGGCCGCCGGTGAGGCCGGTGACGGTCCCGACGACGGCGGCGAGGCCCTCGCCGAGGGACGCGCCGCCGCGCCAGTTCCGGACGGCGAGCGCGAACAGCGGCGCCGAGTCGAGCGGGGCGCGGGCGTCCGGGACGCCGGCGAGGTCGCCCGCGAGCTCGCGGAGCTTGGCCTCGACGCCGGCGAACCCCTCGACCTTGCCGTTGTGGCTGAACAGCCAGGGCCCCTCGCGGAACGGCTGGGCGCACGACTCGTCCACGGGGAACCCGACGGTCGCCGAGCGGATCGCCGCGACGGCGCAGGACGCGCGGACGGCGCCCGCGATCTCGCGGAACGACTGGTCGGTCCAGAGCGGCTGGGACCGCCGGAACCGGACGGCGGCGCCGTCCTGGTACCAGCCGGCGCCGTACCCGTCGGCGTTCAGCAGGTTCCCCTGCGTCATGCGCGGCGCGTACGCCTGGTGCTCAAGGGAGTGCTCCCCCTCGTAGATGAGCGAGTGCAGCGTCCGCTCGGGGCCGAGGTAACCGAGGTGGCGGCACATTCAGCGCCCCTCCCCGGCCTGCGCCTCATGGTGGAACGACCCCCCACGCTCCCCGGCGACCGCAGAGCGCGCGCAGCGGAAGCCGGAGAAGATCTGCCGCCGGATCGGGTAGTCCCAGTTGCGGAACGAGCCGCGCACGGCGAGCGGGTGCGTCGCCCACGAGCCGCCGCGCAGGACCTTGTAGTCGGGGCCGAAGAACACCTCGGAGTACTCCTTGTAGGGGAACGAGCGGAACCCCGGGTAGCCGTGGAAATCCGACGACGTCCACTCCCACACGTCGCCGAGGAGCTGCCGGACCCCGTACGCCGACGCACCGGACGCGTAGGAGCCGGCCTCGGACGGGCGCAGCAGCCGCTGCCCGAGGTTGGCGCGGCCCTCCTCGTAGACCTCGCCCCAGGGGTACTTCCGTGACCGCTGTACGGCCGGGTCCCAGCGCGCGGCCTTCTCCCACTCGGCCTCCGTTGGGAGGCGCTTGCCGGCCCACCGCGCGTAGGCGTCCGCCTCGTACCAGCACACGTGCTGGACGGGTTCGCGCGGCGGGACGGGCTCGGTGCGCCCGAACCGGCGCCGCAGCCACTGCCCTCCTTCCCTCGTCC
This sequence comes from Actinomadura sp. RB99, assembly GCF_014706005.1. NCBI lineage: Bacteria > Bacillati > Actinomycetota > Actinomycetes > Streptosporangiales > Thermomonosporaceae > Actinomadura > Actinomadura sp. RB99. The sequence goes on from NZ_JABMCA010000003.1 coordinate 65,983, forward strand.
AGAACGCGGGGGCGCGCTTGCCGCTGCCGTTGCGCCACTCCCAGCCGGCCGGGGTCCACCAGCGCGGGTCGTCGTAGCCGCCCGCCTCGATGAAGGCGAGGTAGGCGGCGTTGGTGACCGGCTCCACGTCGATGTAGTACGCGGGCAGGTCGACCATGTGGCCCGGCCGCTCGTTGTCGTACGCCCACGGGTCGTCCGAGGTGCCCATCTCGAACGGGCCGGCCGGGATGAGGACCTCGTCTCCCCCGGCCGCGGCGGCGGGCGTCTGCAGGGGCTCCGCGAGCGGGTCGAGCAGGGCGGGGGCGCCCTTGCGGAGCTGGTGCGTCGCCAGCATGGTCTCGTCGTGCATGTGCTCGTGCTGGACGACCATCCCGTACACGAACCCGCCGGACGTCAGCGGGTTCGCCGTGTCGAACCGCACGGACCCCAGCGCGTCCAGCACCTTGGCGCGCACCGTGCCGATGTAGGCGCGCGCCTCGTCCGGCGGCAGCAGCGGCAGCGAGGGCCGCTCGGCGCGCGGGTGCTCGAACGCGTCGTAGAGGCCGTCGATCTCCGGGCGCATGGGCTCGGCGCCCGCGGCGGCCCGCAGCAGCCACAGCTCCTCGTAGTTGCCGACGTGCGCCAGGTCCCAGACCAGCGGCGACATCAGCGGCGACACCTGCGAGGTGAGGTCGTCCTCGGCGAGGACGTCGGTGGTCAGGCCGAAGCTGCGGGCGCGCACCCCGCCGAGCTCCTCGGCGATCAGTTCCTTCAGCGCGTCCTCGTCGTGCTCGGCGGTGGAGCCCGGGGAGCTCAGCGGGGCCATGTCGGGTCCTCCTCGGACGTCGTGGTGGGAGCGTCGTGGTGGTCGTGGGCGCCGTCGCCGGAGGCCGCGGAGGCGGGGGCGAAGGCGGGGTCGTCGTCGGCGGGGGTGCGGCCGCGCTCGACGTAGCGGTGCGCGTACTCCTCCACCAGCGGGACGAGCCCGGCGGCGCCCATCCTCGGCAGCGCGTCGAGCGCCGCCGTGAAGCAGGTGCGCGCGGCGGCGGCCAGCGACGCGTCGGCGAGCCCCAGGCGGGCCGCCTCCGCCCACAGCCCCGCCACCGGCTCGGCGGCCTCCTCGGCGGCGCGGGACGCGGCCGGGTCGTCCAGCAGGGCGGCCGCGACGGCGACGGGCACCGGCCAGTACCGGGCGGGCAGCGCGTCGATCATCCGCAGTTCCAGCCAGCCGCGCGGCCGGACCGGCGGGAACAGCGTGGACAGGTGGTAGTCGAGGTCCTGCTGCCCCGGCTCGCCCTTGTCCAGCCATTCCTTGAACGACATGCCGGGGTCGGACACCCACTCCCCGGACGCCGTCTTGACCAGCATGACCCGCGCGTCCAGCGCGTACCGCGTCCACGCCTCGGCGGGGTCGCCGTCCGCGCCGTCGCGCAGCACCGGCAGGGTGCGGCAGGGGTCCAGCTCGGTCCAGATGGCCTGCCGGGACGAGCGCAGCCCGGTGCGGCGGCCCGCCTTCAGCGGCGAGTTGGCGAACGCGGCGATCAGCAGGGGGCCGAGCGCGTGCGTGAGCCGCCAGCGGCGGGCGGCGTCCGCGCGGTCGGCGCCGATGTCCAGGCAGACCTGGACGGACGCGGTCGAGCACATCATCGCGAGCCCCGCGTCGGCGAACCCGCCCGCGCTGAAGTAGTCGCGCATGCACCCGTAGCGGGGGTGCTCGGCCTGGAAGCGGGGCAGCCGGACGGGGTCGACGCCGTGGCCGACGAGGTCCAGCCCCGCCGGCGCGAGCGCGTCCCGCACGTGCGCGATGTCCCCGGCGAGCGCGGAATGCAGTTCGGAAACGCCGCGGAACGGCGCGGAGCTCAGTTCCAGCTGCCCGCCGGGCTCGTAGGTGACCGCGCTTCCGCCGGGCGGCGGACCGGCCTCGTCGACGAGCATCCGCACCCGCCGCGCGGGCACGTGGGCCGCCCGGTCGGCGGCGTCGACGACGAACCACTCCGTCTCCGCGCCGACCGTCCCGGGCGGGCCGGTCTTGAAGCAGACGCCGTATATGTGCTGGTAGACGCCGTCCTCGGTGAGCCGTGGCACGCGACCTCCGGAAAAAGTTCGATAACGAGTTCGAATCCTTCCCTGCTGAACCGGATCAGGAATCAGCGAATTTTCGGGAACTTCCTTAAATCTGGGTGAACATGACCGTCTGTCGTTAAAACGATTACTTTCCGTGGCTATTCGACATGATGTTCACTCCCCGGCTTCTCACCGGTTGACCCGAGGCGCTAGAGTCCCGCTACCGACCGGTTTGCACACATTTGTGTAGCCCGGTACCAGCAGCGGAGACGACCGGGAGGTCACATGCGCGGCGACCTGGGCTCGCTCTACGACGCGCACGCCGCCCGCCTGTACGCGTACTGCTGGTCGCTCGTCGGCGACCAGCTCGCGGCGGCGGCGGTCGGCGACACCTTCGCCGCGGCGGTGCACCAGCCGCCGCGGGGCGACAGCGTGCTCTGGCTCTACTCCCTGTCCCGCACCGCGTGCGCCGAGCGCGGCGCCTTCGGCACGGCGCCCGGCGGGCTGCCGTTCGCCGACCCCGACCCGCTGCTGCGCGCCGCGGGCTCCCTGCGCGCCGACCACCGCGAGGTCCTGCTGCTGTGGGCCGGCGAGTGGCTGGAGATCCGCGACATCGCCCGCGTCCTCGGCCTCGCGCCCGACACCGCCGGCCAGCTGCTGAACGCGGCCCGGTCCCGGCTGGAGCGCGCCGTCCTCGACACGCTGATGCGGGGCACGGCCGGGCCGCGGCTCGAGCTGATCTCCGCGTTCGAGAAGGGGAGGCTGCCGCAGCTGCTCGCCAAGCGCGCGCCGGCGCAGGCGCCCGGCTGGCTGCGCGACCAGGTCCTCGCCGCGTGCGAGGCGGAGGCCGACCGGCCGCTGCCGAGCGTCGCCGCCCCGAGCCCGCTCGTCGTCATCGGCGACGCCGACCGCAGGCCGCGGCAGAAGCGCGGCGTGTGGTCCAAGGGCCTCGGCGCGGCCGCGGGCGTCGCCGCGTCCGCGGCCGCCGTCATCGGCCTGCTGGTCTCCTGGCCCACCGCCAAGGGCGGCGGCGCCGCCTCGCTCGTCCCGACGGCCGGCAGCGGGCGCACCGATCCCGCGTCGGCGAAGACGACCAAGGTCACCGACAGCCCGCCGCCCGGCCTCACCGGATCCGAGCGCTCGACCGGCGGCGCCGGCCCGTCCGGGAACCCGGTGACCAGCGCGTTCGACGGGCAGCCGCAGCCCGCCGGCACGCCCGGCCAGGGCGCCGCGCCCGGCACCCCGGGCGCGCCGTCGACCACGGGCGCTCCCGCCAAGACGCCCGTGGGCTCCTCGCCCTCGGACAGCGACAATCCCGGGAGCGGCACCCCGAGCAAGCCCGGCGGCACGTCGCCTACGACGCCGCCCGACTCGGGCACGCCGACCACTCCGCCGGACACCGGCGGCTCCGACCCCGCGACCCCGCCGGACGGCGGCTCGACCGACCCGACGACGCCGCCGGACACCCCGTCCGACCCGCCCGCGAGCGGCACGCCGGGCCCCAGCCCCACGTCCAACCCCACGCCCGAGCCCGGCCAAGGCTGACCCGGACCGCTCGGGGCCGCTGAGGCCCCGGCATCGGGCTTCGGACGGGCGCGTCAGGCTTCGGAGGGAGCGGGGCCTGGCTTGAGGGAGTCCTGGACCTCCTGCACGGCGTGCGCGGCCCTGGCCTCGGCCGCCTCGATGGCGTCGGCCACGGGCGTCGCGCCGGTCGCCCGGCCCCGTTCGCGGAGCAGCAGCACGCCGCCGACCAGCGCGCCGCTGATCATGGCGACGAGGTGCCCGACGGCGGCGACCTCCAGCGAGAACAGGCCCTCGAACAGGAAGGGCAGGAGCGAGACCCAGGCGGCGAAGGCGAGCAGCCGGCGGATCCGGCCGTGCCCGTACAGGATCGCGGCGACGAGCGCCGCGCACAGCACGTAGGACGGGCCGACGTCGGAGATCGTCCGGATGGAGTCCGACAGCAGGCCGGCCTCCAGCCGCACGAACGCGATGCCCTGGCTGATCAGCGTGCCGGTGACGTGCGAGACCGCGACCAGCACGATCGCGCGCGCGTTGCCGAACCGCCGCACGACGGGGAACAGCCCGAGCACCGCGACGACCAGCAGCGCGGCCTGCGACCCCTCGGCGACGAACGCCGAGGCGACCATCGTGCCGACCGGGTCGACCGCGAGGTTCGCCAGGTTGGTGCTGGCCCACGCCACGACGGCGCGCTGGGCCGCCGGCGGCAGCAGGACGACCTGCACCAGCCAGATCGCCGCGAACAGGCCCACGAACGTCAGCGGCATCGGGTACCGCTTGATGAAACCGCCCATCATCCCGGCAAGCCTAGGTGCTCCAGATGTGTCGGGGCCCCGATACCCCCGATACTCACAGGAAAACGACGGCTTCTCCAAGGTGCCTCCCTGCCCACGGGTACGGACGCGCCTGCCCACGGGTACGGACGCGCCGGACTCCGGGTTCGATGCCGGGTCCGGCGGTGGGGTTCGCCGTCGAGACCTCACGGCGGCGTCGGCGGGGGTCGGCGGCGGGGGTCGGTGCGGCGGCGCGGTGCGCCGTCCCTGGGCGGCGGGTGGGACGGCGCACCGCGGGTCATGGGCGGGCGTCAGACGGCGGCGGCGCCGTCCACGGGGCTGGTGCCGCGGCGGACGAGCAGCGCCGCGAGCACCGCGACGACGGCGACCGCGCCGGCGACCGTCAGCGAGGTCTGGAAGCCGTCCATGAACGCCAGGTGGCTGCCGGTGGTGATGGCCTTCGCCGCGGGCTCCGGCGTGCCGGGCGGGACGGGCGCGACGCCCTGGGCGACCAGCCCGCCGGTACCCGACAGCTTCTGCGCGGCGGCGCCGGGAACGCCGGACTCGGTGAGCCGCCCGACGAGCACGTCCCCGACCTTCGTGGACAGCAGCACGCCGAGCACGGAGGTGCCGAGGACGCCGCCGAGCTGCGACGCGGTCTGCTGGAGGCCGCCGGCGACGCCGGCGAGGTGCGCCGGGGCGTTGCCGACGATGGCCTCGGTGCCGGCGACGATGACCATCCCGAACGCCAGGCCGACCAGCACGAACCACGGCCACAGCTGCACGTACGGGGCGTCCGCGCCGACGCGGGACAGGCCGAACAGCGCGGTCGCGGTGAACGCCATGCCGAGGGCGAGGGGCAGCCGCGGCCCGAACCGGCTGGTGAGCGCGCCCGCGATCGGCGAGGCGACGATGAAGATCCCGGTCATCGGCAGCATCCGCACGCCCGCCTCGACCGGGCTCATCCCGTGCACCTGCTGCAGGTAGAGGGTGATGAAGAAGATCGTCCCGAACATCCCGAAGAAGCCGAGGACGATCAGTCCGGTCGCCGCCGAGAGCGACACCGAGCGGAACAGCGACAGCGGCAGCAGCGGGCGCTCGACGCGCAGCTCGTTCCACACGAACGCGGCGAACAGCACGGCGGACGCGGCGAACGACACCAGCGGAGTGGCGTGCCCGAACCCGTGCTCGCCTGCCTTGATGAGGCCCCAGACCAGCGCGAACAGCGCACCGGTGAGCAGCGCGACGCCGGGCAGGTCGAACGAGCCGGCGGCCTCCTCGTCCCTGGACTCGCGGATTACCCAGAGGCCGACGAGCAGCGCGACCAGGCCGAGCGGCGCGTTGAGGAAGAACACCGACTCCCAGTTGACGTTCTCGACCAGCAGGCCGGCGACGATCGGGCCGCCCGCGATGGAGATGCCGACGGTGGAGCCCCAGATGCCGATGGCGGCGTTGAGCCGCTCGGCGGGGAAGGTGTTGCGCAGGATGGCGAGGCTGGCGGGCTGCAGGAGCGCCCCCGCGAAGCCCTGCACGACCCGCCAGAAGATCACCATGCCGAGCCCGCCGGACAGCCCGATGGCGAGCGAGGCGACCGCGAACCCGATGACGCCGGCGAGGAACGTCCGCTTGCGGCCGAACCGGTCGGCGATCTTGCCGGCCGGGATCAGCGTGACGGCGAGGGCCAGCAGGTAGGCGTTGGTCACCCACTGGAGGCCGGACAGGGACGCGCCGAGGTCCTTGGCGATCGCCGGGTTGGCGATGGAGACGACGGTGGCGTCCAGGCCGACCATCATCACGCCGAGGGCGACGGCGACGAGGGTGAGCCAGGGATGCCCGTGGCCGCGGCGGGCGGGTCGCCCGCGCGCCTGGTCGCGCGGCCGGGACGGGCGGGACGCGCCGGGGTCGAGCACCTCGGCGCCTCGGAACTGGGACATGGGCGGAGCCTCCGTAGCGACGTTGAGGATCCTAAACTGTCATGAGCTGACACTTGTCGTCAAATGACTCGCGTCATTAAAGGACATGATTCAGATCACGACAATCTTCGTTCACCGTCACTTGGCGTCGGGTCCGCGCGTCGTTACACTTCGCACATGACCGCGACCGCCCCCGAGACCCGCCAGGGCAGCACGCCCGCGGGCCCCGGTTCCCAGCCCCCGGGCCGGCGCGAACGCAAGAAGCAGCGCACCCGTGAGGCGCTCGTCGACGCCGCGTTCACCCTCTTCGCCGAGAAGGGGTTCGACGCGACCACCGTCGAGGAGATCGCCGACGCCGTGGACGTCTCGTCCCGCACGTTCTTCCGCTACTTCGCCTCGAAAGAGGACGTCGCGCTCACCTTCCAGGAGGAGCAGACCCGCGCCGTGATGGCGGCGCTGGCCGAGCGCCCCCCGGACGAGCCGATCATGACCGCGCTCCGCCGCACCGTGGTGGAGATCGCCCGCGCCTGCGAGCGCGGCGAGCTGGGCTTCGACCCCGACCGCTTCCAGTGCCTGCTCGGCATGATGAGCGACAGCCCGACCCTGATGGCGGGCAGTCTGGAGCACGCGCAGAAGAAGCAGCAGCTGCTCACCGAGATCATCGCCGAGCGGATGGGCACCGATCCCGCCACCGACCTGCGCCCGCACGTGATCGCGGCCTCCGCCACCTGCGGGTTCCAGGCCGCCTCCGACGTCGCCCGCCGGCACGAGGGCGCCTTCGGCTCGCTGTCGGAGACCGTCGACCAGGCGTTCGCCATCCTCGAGCAGGGCCTCAACTCCTAGGCGCGGGGCCTCCGCTCCCAGCCCGCGCCCGCTCCGCCCGCGTCCCGCCCCGGTGTGGTCCCGGGGCGGGCGGGGTACCGCCTCTCCGAGGACGGCCGGCGACGGCCTGAGGACGGCCCGGCGACGGCCCGGAGAGGACGCGACCATGGCGCTGAAGCATCCCCGGCACGACGGCCGCGGCGCGCGGGACCTGCAGGTCAACCCGATCTTCAGCCGGGAGCCCGTGGAGGTGCCCCGGTACGCGCTGCCGCGCGGCGAGATGGAGCCCGGCACCGCCTACCAGATCGTCCACGACGAGCTGATGCTGGACGGCAACGCCCGGCTGAACCTCGCCACGTTCGTCTCCACATGGGCCGAGCCGGAGGCCCTGCGGCTGATGGCCGAGTGCGCCGAGAAGAACATGATCGACAAGGACGAGTACCCGCGGACCGCGGAGCTCGAGATGCGCTGCGTGCACATGCTCGCCCGGCTCTGGAACGCTCCCGACCCGCGGCACGCCGTCGGCTGCTCCACGACCGGGTCCAGCGAGGCGGCGATGCTCGGCGGCCTCGCCCTGAAGCGCCGCTGGCAGCGCAAGGGCCTGCCGGGCCGGCCCAACATCGTGATGGGCGTCAACGTCCAGATCTGCTGGGAGAAGTTCGCCGACTACTTCGAGGTCGAGCCCCGCTACGTGCCGATGGAGGGCGACCGCTACCACCTCGGCGCCCCGGAGGCCGTCGCGCTGTGCGACGAGAACACCATCGGCGTCGTCGCCGTCCTCGGCTCCACCTTCGACGGCAGCTACGAGCCCGTCGCCGACATCTGCGCCGCGCTCGACGACCTCCAGGAGCGCACCGGCCTCGACGTCCCCGTCCACGTGGACGGCGCGTCCGGAGGGATGATCGCCCCGTTCCTCGACCCGGACCTGCCGTGGGACTTCCGGCTCCCCCGCGTCGCATCGATCAACACGTCCGGGCACAAGTACGGCCTGGTCATGCCGGGCGTCGGCTGGGCGCTGTGGCGCGACGGCGGCGCCCTGCCGGACGACCTCGTCTTCCACGTCAACTACCTGGGCGGCGACATGCCGACCTTCGCGCTGAACTTCTCCCGCCCCGGCGCCCAGGTCGTCGCGCAGTACTACAACTTCCTGCGGCTCGGGTTCGAGGGCTACCGCCGCGTCCAGCAGACCTGCCGCGACGTCGCGACGAGGCTCGCCGCCGAGATCGCCAAGATCGGCCCGTTCGAGCTGATCACCGACGGCTCCGCCATCCCGGTGTTCGCGTTCCGCGCCCGCGACGGCGCGGGCTTCAACGTCTTCGACGTCTCCGCGGCGCTGCGCGAGCACGGCTGGCTCGTCCCCGCCTACACGTTCCCGAAGAACCGCGAGGACCTCGCCGTGCTGCGCGTCGTCGTCCGCAACGGCTTCAGCCACGACCTCGCCGACCTGCTGCTGGACGACCTGCGCCGCGTCCTGCCCCGGCTGTCGGCCCAGCCGTCCCCGGTCCGCACCGCGGACGACGCCGGCGGCTTCGCCCACGGCGCCGAGACCAAGCACCCCACCACCCCGGGCCGCCACTGACCCTCACCAGGCGACGAGCAGCTCCTTCGGCCGCCGCACGAACCGGTCGGCGTGCCACGGCACCTCGCCGGCCGGCACCGCGAGGCGCAGCCCGGGAAGGCGCGTGACGAGCGCGGACAGCGCGACCTGGAGCTCCATCCGGGCGAGCGACGCGCCCAGGCACCCGTGCAGGCCGTGCCCGAAGGCGCCCGCCGCCGAAGCCGCAGGCCGCGCGCCCGGCACCGGCTGCCCATGGGGTTGGATGATCCGATGACCGACGCGGCCACTTCCGGCTCCCCCGATCAGGCGATCACCGACGAGCGGCTCGGCGTTTTCACGAGCGACGCGCAGCCCCTTTCCGACGGCAGCGTCCTCCACCACTCGTTCTGCGGGAGCATGCGCGATCCGGACGGACGCGAAATCGTGCTGATGCTCGACACGACCGATCCGCAGGAGGCGCGGAGCCTGCTGCCCCGCCTGTACGGAATGGCCGAGAACCTGGCCGTCCTGGAACGGCGTGCCATCGAGGCGATCGCCCGCGCCTTCACCAAGGGCACGCCGACCGCGGACGACCTCGCCGACGCCCGCGACGACCTCTCCCTGAACACGATCGCCGTCGAGGACGGAGGCGAGATCGTGCTGCACTTCACCGACTCCTGCGGCAGGCACTTCCTGGACGGCTACTGGCCCGCCGTCCGCCTCGACCGCGACGACACGGTGCTCGACGTGACCGTGGAAGCCTGAAGGCGGGGCGGGCGGCGCGTTCTGCGGTGGGCGGAACGTGTGGTTCGCGGCGGCGCGGCCGGGTTATTTTGGGCGCATGGCCGAGATCACCCGACCGCTGATGCCCGCCGACGAGACGCCGGACGGGCCGGCCGCGACGCGCGGGCCGGCCGAGCCGCTGTGGCGCGACGCGCTCGGCCGGTGCCTGCGGAGCCTGCGCCTCGAGCGCGGCGAGATCCTCACGGAGACCGCGCGCCGCGCCGGAGTGTCCCCGCAGTACCTCTCCGAGATGGAGCGCGGCGTCAAGGAGCCGTCGAGCGAGATGATCGCCGCGGTCGCCGGCGCCCTGGACGTGACGCTCGCCGACCTCACGCTGGCGGTCGCGACGAGCCTGCTGACCGCGCCGCCCGCGAGCGCGCCGACCGGGCCGACCTGCCAGGCCGCCTACGCCCTGGCCGCCTGACCCGGACGGCGCAGCCTCGGACGGCACGGCCCCGGGACCGTGTGGCCCCGGGGCCGCACGGCCCTACAGGGGGTTCGGCTGGCGCTCCTCGATCACGTGGTCGATGAGGCCGTACTCCCGCGCCGCCTGAGCGGTGAACACGCGGTCCCGGTCGGTGTCGGCGCGCAGCGTCGCGGTCTTCTGCCCGGTGTGCCGGGAGAGGATCTGCTCGATGTCCGCGCGGACGCGGACGACCTCGTCCGCCTGGAGGATGAGGTCCGGGATCGCGCCGCGCCCCTGCCCCATCGGCTGGTGCAGGACGACGCGGGTGTGCGGCAGCGCGGCGCGCTTGCCGGGAGCGCCCGCCGCGAGGAGCACCGCGCCGACCGCGACGGCCTGCCCCACGCACGTCGTCGCGACCTGCGCGCGGATGTAGCGGAGCGTGTCGTACACCGCGAGCATCGCGCTCGGGTCGCCTCCTTCGCAGTTGATGTAGAGCTGGATGTCGGCTTCCGGGTCGTCCGCCTCCAGGTGAAGGAGCTGCGCCACGAGCGCGTTCGCGACCCCGGCGTCGATGGCGGTGCCGAGGTAGATGATCCGCTCGGTGAGCAGGTGCGAGTAGACGTCCATGATCCGTTCACCGCGCGAGTCCCGCGCGATGACGTTCGGGATCGTGTAGGTGCTCATCGGCCCGCCTTCCCGGACGGGGCGCCGAGCCCGACGGGACGGCGCCGGGGCGGCACGAGCTCGTCGTAGTCGCCGACGATCGCGTCGATGAACCCGTACTCCAGCGCCTCCTGCGCCGTGTACCAGCGGTCGTGCAGCGAGTCCTCGAAGACCCGCTCGATGGGCTGGCCGGTGTCCTCGGCGATGAGCCCGAGCACGGTGTCGCGGGTGTGGCGCAGGTCGTTGGCCTGCAGCTCGATGTCGACGGCGGCGCCGCCGATGCCGGCGGACCCCTGGTGCATCAGCACCCGGGCGTGCGGCAGCGCGCGGCGCTTTCCGGGCGTCCCGGCCGACAGCAGGAACTGCCCGGCGCTGTAGGCGATGCCGAGCACCACCGTGGCGACGTCGCACGGGATGAGCCGCATGACGTCGCGGATCGCGAGCATCGACGGCACCGAGCCGCCGGGGGAATGGATCCACAGCGCGATGTCGGCCGAAGGGTCCTCCCCCGCCAGGGTGATCAGTTGCGTCGCCAGCAGCGTGCCGTTGTCGTCGTCGAGCCCGCCGTCCAGCACGAGGACGCGCTGCGCGTACAGCTCGCGCCGCACGCGTTCGTTGAACAAAGGGGCTGTGTGTTCCTCGCTCATGCCTTCACCCTGCGGCAACGCGGGCACCGGTCACAGCCCGCGCTGCCCACGGCGGATCTGCTCACAGCAGCGCGCCCCCGGCGTCGGGCTACCAGGGGACGGGGCCGTCGTCGTCGCGGAAGGTGCCGGTGGGGCCGCCGTCGGGGAGCGTCGCGAGGTGGATCGCGATGGCCGCGCCCTGCTCCGGGGTGCGGACGCCGCGGAACCCGTTGAGGTCGGTCGCGCAGAAGCCCGGGCAGCCGGCGTTGATGAGGATGTTCGTGTCGGCCAGCTCCTTGGCGTACTGGATGGTGACGGCGTTGAGGAACGTCTTCGACGTCGCGTAGGCGGCGGAGATCGGGCCCGTCTGGGCGCCGGGGGCGGTCTGCCGGGCGAGGGACCCGACGGTGCTGGACATGTTCACGATCCGGGGGGACGGCGAGCGGCGCAGCAGCGGCAGCATCGCGTTGGTGACACGGATGACGCCGAGCACGTTGGTCTCCACGACCGTCCGCACGGTCGCGGGGTCCACCTTCGTGGGCTCCTGCGGCATCCCGCCGGTGATCGCGGCGTTGTTGACGAGCACGTCGAGGCCGCCGTCGCGCTCCCCGAGCAGTTCGGCGGCGGCGGTGACGCTCGCGTCGTCGGTCACGTCGATCGGCACGCCGAACGCGTCGACGCCCGCGGCGCGCAGCTTCGCGACGGCGGCCTCCCCGCGCTCCGCGTCCCGGGAGCCGACGCCGACGCTCCAGCCGAGCGCGCCCAGGCCGGCCGCGATCTCGTACCCGATCCCCTTGTTCGCGCCGGTGACCAGCGCGGTCTTCGTTTCGCTCATGCCACGATCCTGACCGCTGGACGGGCGCGGCTTCCAACACCGTCTGGGTGGGGTGCGATACCCCCGCGGTATCGCACCGAGGTCAGGGCGCGGCCGGGGCCGTCCCGGCGGGTACCGTGGCGGCATGGAGACGCGGGAGCTGCGGTACTTCGTCGCCGTCGCGGAGGAGCTTCACTTCGGGCGGGCCGCCGAGCGGCTCGGGATCGCGCAGCCGCCGCTGTCGCGGGCGATCCAGCGGCTCGAACGGCGGCTCGGGGCGACGCTGCTGGACCGCACCAACCGCACCATCGCGCTGACCGGGGCCGGGGCGGTGCTGCTGCGCGAGGGCCGGGCGGCCCTCGACGCGATCGAGGCCGCCGACCGCCGCACCCGCCGCGCCGCCGCCGCGGCCGGGCCGCCCCCGCTGGTCCTCGTCACCAAGGCCGGGGCGTCCGGCGAGCTGCTGGCGAAGCTGCTCGACGCGTACGCCGCCGAACCCGGCGCCGCCGAGGTGGACGTCGTCCTGTGCAGGCCCGGCGAGCAGGAGCAGATGCTGCGCGACGGGCGCGCCGACGTGGCGCTGCTGCACACGCCGTTCGACTCGACGACCGGGCTCGACACCGAGGAACTGCTCACCGAGGGGCAGGTCGCGATCCTGCCGGCCGGGCACCCCCTCACGACCCGGCCCCACCTGCGGATCGCGGACGTCGCCGCGCTGCCCGGCCTGCCGCTGCCGCGCTGGCCGCGCCCGGACGGCACCTACCCGGACGGCCCGGGCCTGCGGGTCCGCGACCACGCGCAGCTGCTGCAGCTCATCGCGCTCGGCCGGGCGTCGGCGGTGCTGCCGGAGTCGTGCCGGGCCCAGCTGGGCGAGCGCCTCGCCGCCGTCCCGGTGCTGGACGCACCCCAGGTGACGACGCTGATCGCGTGGCCGCCGCACAGCCGGTCCCTGGCCCTCGCCGGCCTGGTGGACGTCGCGACCCGCCTCTAGCGCCCGCTCACTCCGCCGCCGCGAGGAGGGACCCGCCGGATACCAGTGCCGCGGCGGCGTCGGCGAAGTACTGCTCGTCGGCGTCGGGGGCGAGGCCGAGGACGACGCCCTGGCCGAGGCCGATGAGCAGGGCGCCGAGCGCGACGGCGAGCCGCTTCGCCTGCTCCGCCGTGACGGTGCCGCCGTCGTGCGCCCGGCCCGTGAAGAGCGCGACGAGCTGATCCTCGTGCATGCGGAAGAGCGGCGCGAGCTGCGAACCCGGGTCGGGGGCGCGCAGGGCCATGTCGAGCAGGCCGATCTGGAGGGACAGGCCGGACCGCGCGCCCGGCCCGTCGCAGGTGCGCCGGTAGTGCCGGGCGAAGGCGTCGACGGCCGCCGGCAGGGGCAGGCCGGCGGGCACGGCGCGCTCGATCTCCGCGTAGTGCGGGCGCAGGTAGCCGGTGACCAGCTCGGTGAGCAGGCCGTCCTTGCTGCCGAACAGCGAGTAGATGGCGCCGGTGGTGAGGCCGGCCCGCTCGGCGATGTCCTCGAGCCTGGCCTGGTAGCCGTCCCGGGAGACGGTCCGGAGCGCGGCGTCGAGCAGGGCCCGCCGGTTGCGCTCCTTGGTCTCCTCCCTCGTCAGTCGCATAATCCGATTATCCCAGTAATCGGATTACACGTTCGCCGGGGTCCCCGGTTCGCGGCGGTGCGCCGCGGCGCCGGGCCGCGGGCGGTCAGAGCGCGGCGAGGCCCTTCTGGAGGTCGTCCATGTTCATCACCGGGACGATCTCGACGTCCGCGCCCAGCTCCGTGAAGAGCGGCTCGACGGCGGCCGGGATCTGCGAGCTGTCCTGCATGTCGAACACGAGCGTGCACGACCGCTTGCCTTCGCTGGGGGAGAAGTAGGCCGCCTCGGGCTTGAGCCGCTCCATCAGCGCCTGCATGGCCCTCGGCATGGTGCCGTTCTTGATGGCCTCATTGCCGAGCCGGGTGTCCAGACGCGCGTGCAGCATCACTCTCATGGCACTCATCCCCCGCATGCCGCGGACCGGCGCGGCTGCCCGCGCGCTGTGGGAGCCCGGCGGCGTCGGGGTGAGTGTGTCCCTCCGGTTCTGCGGCAAACGCGCAGGTCGGACGCTAGTTCAGGGCGCTGAGGACCAGGCCGCTGGTGGGCACGCCGGTCCCGGCGGTGACCAGGACGTTGCGGACGTCCGGGACCTGGTTCACCGCGGCTCCGCGCACCTGGCGGACGGCCTCGGCGATGCCGTTCATGCCGTGGATGTACGCCTCACCCAGCTGACCCCCGTTGGGGTTGACCGGAAGCCTGCCGCCGAGCTCAATGCCACCGTCCTTGATGTAGTCCTTCGCCTGGCCGCGGCCGCAGAAGCCGAGCTCCTCCAGCTGAACCAGGACGAACGGGGTGAAATGATCATAGAGGATAGCGGTCTGGACGTCATCGGGGGTCAGTCCCGACTGGGCCCAGAGCGCGTCGCCGACGGTGCCCATCGCGGGCAGCGCCGACAGGTCGCCGGTGTAGTAGCCGAACATCATCATCTGGTCCGGGCCCGTCCCCTGGGCCGCCGCGGCGATGACGGCGGGCGGGTGCCGGAGGTCGCGGGCCCGGTCCAGGGACGTGACGAGCACCGCGACGCCGCCGTCGGACTCCTGGCAGCAGTCCAGCAGGTGCAGGGGGTCGACGATCCAGCGGGACGCCTGGTGGTCCTCCAGCGTGATCGGGCGCCCGTGGAACCACGCGGCCGGGTTGGTGGCCGCGTGGCGGCGCATCGCGACCGCGACGCGGCCGAAGTCCTCGCTGGTCGCGCCGTAGTCGTGCATGTAGCGGCGGGCCTGCATCGCGACCCACGCGGCTGGGGTCGCGAACCCGAACGGCAGGTGCCAGGAGAACTCCAGGCCGGTCGCGTCGACGCGGCCCGACGGGGCGGCCTGGCCGAAGCGGTGGCCGGAGCGCTCGTTGAACGCGCGGTAGCACAGCACCGCCTTCGCCTGGCCGGTCGCGACGGCCATCGCGGCGTGCGCGACGGTGCCGCAGGCCGCGCCGCCGCCGTAGTCGACGCGGGAGAAGAACCGCAGCGCGGGGATGCCCAGCTCGCGCTGGACGGCGATCTCGGAGTTGGCGTCGGCGGTGTAGGTGACCAGGCCGTCGACGTCGGCGGGGGTCAGCCCGGCGTCCTCGATCGCGGCGAGGCACGCCTCGGCGGCGAGCCGCAGCTCCGAGCGGCCCGACTCCTTGGAGAACTCGGTCGCGCCGATCCCGGCGATCGCCGCCTTCCCTGACAGGCTCATGGGGCCTCCTCAGTCCCGGCGGAGCCGGCTCGGGGGGTGCGGGGGGTCGTCCCCCCTCGAACGGCACGGAAGCGGACGGTGGCGGTGAGGTGGTCGCCGATGCTCACCGCGCCGCGGACGCGGAGGGTGCGGTCGTCGGCGCGGTCGCCGGTGAGGGTGAGGGTGTCGCCGGCGTAGGCGGGGGCGCCGAGGCGCACCTCGATGCTCTCCAGCGTCGCGTCCCGGACGGTCTCCAGCGCGTACCGCTGGACGAGCCCGATGCTGGTCAGGATGTTGACGAAGATGTCCTGCGAGCCCTGGGCGCGCGCCTGCGCGGGGTCGTGGTGGACGGGCATGAAGTCGCGCGTCGCGATGGCCGTGGAGATGATGAACGTCGGGGTCAGCTCGATCTCCAGGCCGCCGGACGCGGGCTCCGCCTCCACCGGCCCGGCGGCCGCCGCCGTCGACGGAGGGGACGGCGGGGACGGCGGCGCGTCCACCGGGGTCCACTGCGGGAGGACGAGCTCGTCGTCCATCCGCTCGAACACCAGCCGGACGGGCATGCCGATCCGCACCTCGTCCGGTGGGCAGCCGTTGACGTTCCCGACGATCCGGACGCCCTCCTCCAGCTGCACGACCGCCACGGCGTACGGCGGCGTCCGGCCGGGGACGGGCGGGTGGTGGTGCACGACGTAGCTGTGCACCTCGCCGCGCCCGCTCGCCACGATGTAGTCGCGGTTAGGGGAATGGCACTGCGGGCACATCGGGCCGGGCGGGTGGCGGAGCGTTCCACAGTCGGCGCAGCGCTGGATGCGCAGCTCGCCGGCGTTCACCCCGTCCCAGAAGAACGCGGTGTCCTTGCCGATCGAGGGTCGCAGCGGGTATCTCCCGCCCGCGCCGGCGGCGGGCGGCCGCGGGCCCGGCCTGAACTTCAGCACCCGGAACAGCATCTCGGCGACGCGCTCGTCGTTCTCGTCGTACCAGGACTGGTACCAGGTGACGAAGTAGCCCTCGCCCATCGCGGTCCGCTTCGGGCCGGTGACGCCGCCGAACCGCATCCGCGTCCGCAGCCGCTCGCCGACCTTCACGTAGCGGTCGTAGGTCTGGTCGCAGTTGGTCGCGACGATGCCGGTGTAGCCCGCGGCGTCCAGCGTCGCCAGCACCTCGTCCGCGGCGCCCCGCTGGTCCGGCCGGCGGACCAGGCCGGGCATCGACCACACCTGGATCATCGCGGGCGGCGCGACGTCGTCCCAGGTCCCGGTGTCGCCGAGGGCCTGGGTCCAGTTGCGGATCATCGCGGCGTTCACCGGGTCGGGGCAGGGCAGCGGGGGGCGCTCGCCGGCGGCGGCCAGCCGGCCGGCGAGCGCCATGAGTTCGTCGTGCACGGGTCTCCTCGCTTCGTGGGCGACCGGGTCAGCGCGGCGCGCGGGGCAGCCCAAGCCCGATCATCGCGATCAGCTCGCGCTGGATCTCGTTGACGCCGCCGCCGAAGGTGAGCACGAGGGCGCCCTTGGCCATCCGGTCGGTCACCCGCATGAACTCGGCGGTGGCAGGGTCGCCCGGGTCGCCGTACCGGGCGAGGACGTCCCCGACGATCCGGCCGACCTCCTGCACCCGCTCCGAGGCGTAGATCTTCGTCGCGGACGCGTCGGCCGCGCCGAGCCAGCCGAGGTCCTGGTTCGCCGCGACCTGCCAGTTGAGGAGCTCGTTGACGCGCAGGTAGGCGTGCACGTGGGCGAGCGCGCGGCGGACGGCGGGCTGCTCGATGAGCGGCCGCCCGTCGCGTCCGGGGGTGGCGCGGGCCCAGCGCTCGAACCGGTTGCGGGTGTGCCCGATGTTGCCCGCCGGGCCGAGCGTGACCCGCTCGTGGTTGAGCTGGTTGACGATCAGGTCCCAGCCGTTGTTCTCCCCGCCGATCAGCATGTCCGCCGGGACGCGGATGTCCTGGAAGTAGGTGGAGTTGGTGTGGTGGGCGCCGTCCATCGTGATGATCGGCGTCCAGGAGAAGCCGGGGTCCTTGCAGTCCACGATGAGCATCGAGATGCCCTTGTGCTTCTTCGCGGACGGGTCGGTGCGGGCCGCGAGCCAGACGTAGTCGGCGGTCTGCGCGCCCGACGTGAAGATCTTCTGGCCGTTCACCAGGTAGTGGTCGCCGTCCCTGACGGCGGTGGTGCGCAGCGCGGCGAGGTCGGTGCCGGCGCCCGGCTCGCTGTAGCCGATCGCGAAGTGGCACTCGCCGGCG
Organism: Actinomadura sp. RB99; assembly: GCF_014706005.1. Taxonomy (NCBI): domain Bacteria; kingdom Bacillati; phylum Actinomycetota; class Actinomycetes; order Streptosporangiales; family Thermomonosporaceae; genus Actinomadura; species Actinomadura sp. RB99. The sequence goes on from NZ_JABMCA010000003.1 coordinate 83,379, forward strand.
AGGATGCGCGGGATGAAGAACTCCTTGTGCGCGTCGGTGCCGTACTGGAGGATCGTCGGCGCGACGGAGTTCAGCGTGATGAGCGGGTAGGTGACCTCGGCGCGGGCGATCTCGTTGGCGAAGATCGTCTGCTCGACGGGGCCGAAGCCGCGGCCGCCGTACTCCTTCGGCAGCGCGACGCCGAGCATCCCGTCGCGCCCGAGGCGCTTGCAGTGCTCCAGGTAGGCGGGGCCGAACGGGTCCGCGCCGATCGCGGCGCGCTGCTCCGCGGTCAGGCAGTTCTCGAAGTACTCGCGCAGCTCGGCGCGGAGCTTCTTCTGTTCGCCGGTCAGGTCGATGAACATTCAGGCCTCCTGAGCGATGAGCGCGCCGAGCGAGTCGAGACGGTCTTCCGCGCCGCCGAGCAGATGCCCGACCTGCTTGCCCCAGGCGAAGTAGCGGTGCAGCGGATAGGTGATGTCGAGGCCGATGCCGCCGTGCAGGTGCTGGCACGTGTAGAGCGCCTTCACGACGGGATCGCACGCGTTGTAGGCCGCGATGGCGAGCAGCTCCTCGGCGTCGGCGGCGCCCTCGGCGAGCCGCCACACCCCGGCCCAGACGGCGACGTCCAGCGCCCGCTTGGCGATGTAGACGTCGCTGACCTGCATGGTGACGGCCTGGAACTGCGCGAGCGCCCGCTCGAACTGCTCGCGGGTCTTGGTGTACTCCTTGGTGAGCTCCAGCGCGCCCTCGATGACGCCGGACGACAGCGCGACCGCGCCCGCGACGGCGGAGAGCCGGAGGGTGTCCCAGGCGGCGCCGTCGGCGATCCCGCCGAGGAGGGCGTCCGCGCCGACGCGGACGCCGTCGAGCGCGACCCGCGACAGCGGCTCGGTCGTCGCGGAGTGCTGCGGCGTGATCGTCGCGGCGGACGGCTCGACGAGGAAGACGCCGATGCCGGCGCCCTCGACCCGCGCCGGGACGAGGATCCGCGCCGCCTCCCGGGCGTAGGGGACGAACGTCTTCACGCCGTCCAGGACGTGGCCGTCGCCGTCCGCGCGGGCGGTCGCGGCGACCTCGCCGGCCGGTCCGACCTCGCGGTAGGCGCCGGTCAGCACGGTCTCGCCGGCGGACAGCGGCGCGAGCAGCGCGCGCTGCTCCGCGGTGCCGTGCTTCGCGATGGGGACGGCCGCCAGCGCCAGCGACGCGTACGCCGGGATCGGCGCGGTCCGCGCGCCCGCCTCGCGCAGGATCACCGCGAGCTCCACCGGCCCGAGACCCGCGCCGCCGGCGTCCTCGGGCAGCACGGCGCCGAGCAGCCCGGCCTGCGCGAACGCCTTCCAGGTGGCGGCGTCATAGGGGGCGCCGCTCTTCTCGAACGCCTCCAGCCGCTCCTGCGCGGCCTCCCGCGCGAGCAGGTCCGCCGCGAGCCCCTTCAGCTCCTGCTGGGTCTCGTCGAGGTTGAAGTCCACTCATCCGCTCCCTTCCTGGCGCGGCCGGCCGGACGGACGCCCACGGCGAAAAAGTAGAACAGATTCTAGTATGTGTCCAGCGCCGTGATCACCATCGCGGAAACGGGGATTCGCCTAGCAAGTAAGGGTTCGGTGACCATCCGAGGGGCACTCGATCGGCGACCCGCCGCAGGCGATCAGATAACAGGTTCTCGCGCGGGCTGTACGCTGGAGGCCGAGCGGCGGCGCAACGGGCGCCCGCGCGAGGAGGATGACCGTGACCGCAGAGCCGACAGTGACCGGGGACGAGCCTTCGGGCGGCGCCGCGGCGGACCGGCGGGCGGGCCAGGCCGCGGGGCAGGGCGTGCGCTCGCGCAGCCAGCACCAGCGGCGCAAGCGTATCGTCCAGGCCGCCGCCGCGCTGGCCTCGCGCGGCGGCATCGAGGCGATGCAGATGCGCACCGTCGCCGAGCGCGCCGGCGTCGCGCTCGGCACCCTCTACCGCTACTTCCCGTCCAAGATGGACCTGGTCGTCGCGGTCGTCAGCGAGGAGATCGACCTCCTGGAGGGCAGCATCGAGCGCCGCCCGCCGCGCGGCGGCTCCGCCGCCGAGCGCACCGTCGAGGTGCTGATGCGCGCCACCCGGGGGCTGATGCGCGAGCCCGAGCTGGCCGAGGCGCTGATCCGCTCGCTGCTGCTTTCGGACGTCAAGACCGACTTCAGCGAGCGGATGACCAACCTGATGCTGCGCGCCGCGGTCGGCCCGGCGGGCGACATCCCGGCCGACGACCGGCGCCGCGTCGTCGCCCGCGCGCTGTCGTCCGTCTGGACGATGGAGATGATCGAGATGCTGCGCGGCCAGGCGACCGCCGAGGTGATCCAGGCCCGCCTGGAGATCTCCGCCGACCGCCTCCTCACCGACTGAGACCGCGGCCCGCCCCGCCGGGCCGCCGGGGAGCCCTCACGCCGGGCCGCCTCCCGTCCGGACGCCTGCCCTTTCCCCGTGTGCGGCCGGTCACCGCGCACTACGCTTGGACGCGACCGGAGCGGACGAAGAAGGTGTGCCAGTGACCGAGCAGGAACCCATCCTCAGCGACGGGGTCATCATCGAGTTCATCGATGGCAAGGACGTTCCCGTCAAGCACAAGGACTTCGGTGACCGCGCCGTCGTGATGCGCGACGCGAAGAACGCCGACGGCCCCATCCTGTACTTCACCGAGGCCGAGTGGGACGCCTTCATCGCCGGCGTCAAGGACGGCGAGTTCGACGACCTCCTCGAAGAGGAGCCCGCCGACGGCTGACGCCCCGCCCGCGCCCGCCGGAGCCCCGGAGGCCCGGCGGGCGCGGGAAGCGGCCGTCACTCCCCCGACCGGCTCGGCGCTCCCGCCGGCAGCGGGTACGCCACCCCGGTCAGGCGCTCCGACTCCCGCCACAGCCGCGCCTGCGCGTCCCGGTCGTGCGACCGCGGGCTGGACTCGACCCGGACCGGGTTCCCGGTGAACTGGGCGCGTCCGGGCGGGCCGTAGTAGTCGCCGCCGCCCGCGCCGGGATCGGTCGCGGCCCGCAGCGGTGACAGCGCCCCCCTGTACGCGCTCTGCAGCAACCACGAGGTGAGCGGGCGCCCCCACGGGCTCATCGCGGCCCGCACCACGGGATTCATGTCGCGCCCGAACTCGGTGCGGGCGTTGCCGGGATGCGCGGCCACGGCGATCGTCGCCGCCCCGGCCGCCGCGAGCCGGCGCTGCAGTTCGTAGGTGAAGAGCAGGTTCGCCAGCTTGGACTGGAAGTAGGCGGTCTGGAAGCGGTAGCGGCGCTCGCCGTGCAGGTCGTCGAAGTCGATCGCGCCGCGGCGGTGCCCGATGCTGCTGACCGTCACCACCCGCGAGCCGGGGACGTCCAGCATCAGGTCCAGGAGCAGGCCGGTCAGCGCGAACGGGCCGAGGTGGTTGGTGGCGAGCGTCGCCTCGAAGCCGTCCTCGGTCAGGGCGTACCGGGGCCGGACGCCGCCCGCGTTGTTGACGAGCAGGTCGAGCCGGCCGTGGTCGTCGTGGAACCGGGCGGCCGCCGCCCGCACCGACGCCTGGGACTCCAGGTCCACGTCCAGGACGCCGAGCCGCGCGTCCGGCGCGGCGGCGCGGATCCGGGCCGCCGCCCGCGCCGCCCGGTCCGGGTTCCGGCAGGCCAGCACCACGGTGGCGCCGCGGCGCGCGAGCTCGGCGGCCGTCTCGAAGCCGATGCCGGTGCTGGCGCCGGTGACGACGGCGGTCCGCCCGTCCTGGCGGGGGATCTCGTCCGCGGTCCAGGGCGGGCGGCCCCTGCCGCGCCCGCCTTCGCGCCGTCTCGGCGCCGTGCGATCGTCCCTCATCGGGCTCGCCTCCGATACGTTCGGCCTGCCGGAACCGCCCATAAGCGGGATAGCCATCCCGCTTAGTTCCGGGAAGATACGGGACGGCCGTCCCGGTTGTCCAGAGGGGAAGCGAGGTGGGAGACCGTGGCAGAGCCGCTCGGCCGGCCGCTGCGCGCCGACGCCCGGCGCAACCGGGCCCGGGTGCTGCGGGTCGCGGCGGAGGTCTTCGCCGCCGAGGGGCTGTCGGTGCCGCTGCACGAGATCGCCCAGCGCGCGGGCGTCGGCACCGGGACCGTCAGCCGGCACTTCCCCACGAAGGAGGACCTGTTCGCGGCCGTCCTCCTCGACCGGATGCGCGAGATCCTCGACCGGATCGACGCGCTGCCCGCGGCGCGCGACCCGGGCGCGGTGTTCTTCGCGCTCTTCGACGCGCTCGTGCGCGAGGGCGCGGCGCACTGCGGCCTGTCGGAGGCGCTGACCGGCGCCGGATACGACCTCGACAAGGCCGCCGCCGACGCCGGGTACGACGTCCAGGGCCGGCTGCGCGACCTGCTCGAACGCGCGCAGGAGGCCGGCGCCGTCCGCGCCGGCCTCACCTACCCGGACGTCAAGGCCCTGATGGCGGGCTGCCTCGCGCGCGGCACCGACCCGGACGGCCTCGACCGCGTCGTCGCCGTCGTGCGCGACGGGATGCGCCCCCAGGCGTGACAGCGTGACAGGCGTGACCGGGCGTGCCGGGCCGTCCGGCGGCTACCGCAGGAGGCGGCGATGCCTCTCGGCCAGCCGCCGCTCGCCCTCGGCGCTGAGGTGGCCCCAGAGGCGGAGGCGGGCCAGGCCGCCGTCGGGGTGGATGTCCACGCGGACGTGCGAGACCTCGGGCGTCTCCAGGCGGAAGCGGTGCCGGGCGTCGGGCCGCAGGCGGGTCCGCGGGAGCAGCACCGTGCCGTCGGGTGCGGTGAGGGAGACCTCGGCCGGCGCGTTGAACTTCAGGTGCGTCGTGTCGATCTCGGCCACCCGGATCGTGCCGGGGGCGGCCAGCCGGACGAGGGCCCACTCGTTGCCGGGCGCGCGGCGGCGCGCGGTCTCCCAGCCCTCGGCCTGGTTGCGGGGCAGGCCGGGGAAGAGCATGTTGTCCGGCGACGAGTAGAACATGTCGGAGCAGTCGAGGACGCGGGCGCCGTTCTCCAGCGCGGCCAGGTCGACGGTCATCCCGGTCAGGAACGCGGGGTCGGGGACGACGTCGCCGTGCACGCGGATCCGCGCGATCCCGCCGTCCGGGAACATGTTCAGCCGGACGTGGGTGGAGAGGCGCTCGGCGTCCACCGGGAAGGCGTGCGCGGTGTCGCCTTCCAGCGGGCTCTTCGGGACGATCTCCACCCAGCGGGTCCCGGCGGACGGGTCGGCGGGGTGCCCGTCCACCGCGCACGCCTCGACGGACGCGTGCGGCGGGTAGTTGCCCTTGAACCAGGCGGTGTCGATGACGACGCCGCGGATCACGCCGGGCAGGCCGAGCCGGATCAGCGCCCAGTCGTGGCCGGGCTCGCGGCGGCGGCGGGTCTCCCACCCGTCGTACTCCTGGCCCTTCGGGCCGAACGTGCCGGGCCGGAACGCCGGCGGCCACGGGTTGACCAGGTTCTCCTTCTCCTCGAAGGACTCGTCGCTGGCGGCGGTGACCGAGCCGCCCAGGGTGCGGACGGCCAGGTCGGGAAGGGACGTGAAGTCGCTCAAGGCGCCTCCTTGCGGGCGAGCACGCGGCCGGCCGGCGCGCCGCCGGCGACGGCGCCGCGCAGCCAGGTCGTGCGGACGGTCCCGGTGAGGGTGCGGCCCTCGTACGGGGTGACGGGATGGCGGTGGTGCAGCCGGGCGGGGTCGACGGTGAAGGCGGCGTCGGGGTCGAACGCGACGAGGTCGGCGTCGTTGCCGACGGCGATGCGCCCCTTGCCGGGGACGGCGGCGAGGTCGGCGGGCGCTTCGGCCATCCAGCGGACGACGGTCGCGAGGTCGTGCCCGCGCGCGCGGGCGGCCGTCCACACGGCGGGGAGGCCGAGCTGTAGCGAGGAGATCCCGCCCCACGCGGTGGCGAAGTCGCCTTGTTTCAGCTCCGGCGTGGACGGCGAATGGTCGCTGACCACGCAGGAGATGACGCCGGACGCGAGGCCACGCCACAGCGCGTCGCGGTTGGCCGGGTCGCGGATCGGCGGGCAGCACTTGTAGGCGGGCGCCTCCGCCTCGCCGTCGGACAGGACGAGGTAGTGCGGGCAGGTCTCGGCGGTGACGGGCAGGCCGTCCGCCTGGGCCTCGGCGAGGGGGTCGAGGCAGTCGGCGGCGGACAGGTGCAGGATGTGGGCGCGGACGCCGGTCTCCCGGGCGAGCCGGATCACCCGCTCGACGGCGCGGCGCTCGGCGGCGGGCGGGCGGGACGCGAGGAACGCCGGGTACCCGCCGTCCGCCGGTGCGGTGAGGGCGGACGGGTCCTCGGCGTGCACGATGACGAGCCCGCCGAACGAGGCGATCTCGCGGAACGCGTCCCGCATCTCGTCCGGGGACAGCGGCGGGAACTCGGGGACGCCGGAGTCGGACGCGAAGCACTTGAACCCGAAGACCCCGTCGTCGTGCAGCGCGCGCAGCGACGGGACGTTCCCCGGGATCGCGCCGCCCCAGAACCCGACGTCGACGTGCAGCTTCCCGGCCGCTGCGGCGCGCTTGGCCGCGAGCGCGGCGACGGAGACGGTCGGGGGCAGCGAGTTCAGCGGCATGTCGATGAGCGTGGTGACGCCGCCCGCGGCGGCGGCGCGGGTCGCGGTCGCGAACCCCTCCCATTCGGTGCGGCCCGGTTCGTTGACGTGGACGTGGGTGTCGACGAGCCCCGGAAGCAGCGCCGCCTCGCCGAGGTCGGTCTCGGACGCGGCGGGCAGCGGCGCGTCGCGGGCGGCGATCGCGGCGATGCGGCCGCCCGCGACGGCGACGGCGGCGGGGCGCTCGCCGTCCGGCAGGACGGCCCGGCCGGTGCGGATCACCAGGTCGTAGGTCACGCGGCTCCTCTCGAGGCGGGTCCGCCGGCGGCGGACGCGGCGCCGGACGGGCTCGGACGGTTACGGGACGGTCATGGGACGGGCTCGTACTCGCGGACGTCGTCGATCCGCACGCCGTTGGCGGTGTCGGCCTCCCGCTCGATCATGATCTCGACCAGCACCGGCCGCGACGTGCGGGCGGCCTCCTCGCGCGCCCACTCCAGCGCGGGCCGGATCTCATCGGGCTCCCGCACCCGGCGGCCCGCGCAGCCGTACGCCTCCATGATCTTGACGTTGTCGGTGCCGTGCTCGTCGTAGCGCAGGTCGACCTGGTAGTTCATGTCATAGCCGCCGTGGTCCTCCGCCATGCGGATCAGGCCGAGGTACTCGTTGTTCAGCATGACGATCACGAACGGGACCTCGTACTGCGCGGCCACCGCCAGCTCCTCCACGAGGAACTGGAACGAGTAGTCGCCGACGATCCCGACGACCTCCGCGTCCGGTTCGGTGCGGGCGAGGGCCGTCTTGACGCCGATCGCGGCGGGGATCTCCCAGCCGAGCGGGCCGGCCTGCCCGCACACCTGGTAGTGCCGGGGCTTCGGCGCCTTCTGGTGCTGCCCGCCCCAGATCTGGTACAGCCCGATCGCGGTGACGAAGTAGGTGTCGGGGCCGTAGAACTCGTTGATCTCCTTGTAGACGCGGGGCGCCTTGATCGGGACGTCGTCGAAGTCGTCGCGCCGGGTCAGCGTCGCCTTCAGCTCGCGGACGCGCGCCGCCCACTCCCCGGCCGGGCGGCCCGCGCCGCGCTCGCGCGCCAGGCCGAGCAGTGCGCGGAGGAACAGCCGGGTGTCGGACACGATCCCGAGGTCCGGGCCGAACACCTTCCCGATCTGGGTGGGCTCGATGTCGACGTGGATGAACGTCCGCCCCGCGCGGTAGACGTCGAGCCGCCCGGTGTGCCGGTCGCCGAACCGGGCGCCCAGCGCCAGCACGAGGTCCGATTCGAGGAACGAGGCGTTGCCGTACCGCTGCGAGGTCTGCACGCCGGTCATCCCCGCGTACAGCGGGTGGTCCTCGTCCATGGCGCCCTTGCCCATCAGCGTGGCCTGAACGGGCACCTGCAGCAGTTCGGCCAGCTCGACCAGCTCGGCGTGCGCGTCGGCGAGGATCACGCCGCCGCCCGCGAGGATCAGCGGGCGCTCGGCGGCCAGCAGCAGGTCGAGGGCCTTCTCGACGCGCGGGAGGTGCGGTTCGACCGCCGCGACCGGCAGCGGCGCGTCGATCGCGGCGTCCCACTCGATCATCTCCTTCTGCACGTCGACCGGCAGGTCGATCAGGACGGGCCCGGGGCGGCCGCTGCGCGCGGTGCGGAACGCCTCCCGGAAGATCCACGGCGCCTGCGCGGCCTCCTTCACCTGCACCGCCCACTTGGTGACGGGCTCGGCGATCGACACGATGTCGACGGCCTGGAACGCCTCCTGGTGCAGCCGGTCCGACGCGGCCTGCCCGGTGACGCACAGGATCGGGACGGAGTCGGCGTGCGCGGTGTACAGGCCGGTGATCATGTTGGTGCCGGCGGGCCCGGAGGTGCCGATCGCGACGCCGACGCCGCCGGTCGTGCGGGACCAGCCGTCGGCCATGTGCGCCGCGCCCTCCTCGTGCCGGACGATCAGGTGCGCGATCCCGCCGTCCTCCTCCATCGCCTTGTAGAGCGGCAGGATCGCGGCGCCGGGGCAGCCGTAGACGACGTCCACGCCCTCGGACTTCAGGACCTCGACCACCGCCCGCATGACGGGCATCTTCGGCATGTCCGTGTCTCCCTTCGGGGTCAGGCGGCGGCGGGGCCGGAAGCGGGGCGGGCCGGGCGGCCGGACAGGTCCTCGACGACCTTCAGCAGCGCGGAGTGGTCCAGTGAGCCGTACCCCTTCGCGCGGGCGGCCGCGACGAGCTGGGCGACCATGCCCGTCATCGGCAGCGCCACGCCGGCGGAGCGGGCGGCGGCGGTCGCGATGCCCATGTCCTTGTGGTGCAGGTCGATGCGGAAGCCGGGGGCGAACTCGCGGGCCAGCATCGACGCGCGCTTGAGGTCGAGGACCCGGCTGGCGGCGAGTCCGCCGGCGATCACCTCGAGGCCGGCGCGGGCGTCCACGCCGGCCGCCTCCATCAGCACGATCGCCTCCGCGACCAGCGCGTACGTGCCGCCGACGACGAGTTGGTTGGCGGCCTTGACGTACTGCCCGGCGCCGCTGCCGCCGACCCGCTCGACCGTCGCGCCGACCGCCTCGAACACCGGCGCGGCGGCGGCGACGTCCGCCTCGTCCCCGCCAACCATGATCGACAGGACGGCGTCCTCCGCGCCCCGCTCGCCGCCGCTGACCGGCGCGTCCAGCACCCGCAGCCCGCGCTCGCGGCCCGCCGCGGCGACCCTGGCGGACGTCTCCGGGCGGACCGTGGAGAAGTCGACGCACAGCGCGCCGGGCGCGGCGTTCTCCAGGACGCCGTCCGGGCCGAAGTACACGGCCTCGACGTGCTCGTCCTGCGGCAGCATCGTGGCGACGACCTCGGCGCCGGCGACCGCGCCGGGCACCCCGGACGCCGCCGACCCGCCCGCGGCGACCAGCGCGTCCACACCCTTCGGGACGACGTCGTAGCCGGTCACGTCGTGGCCCGCGCGGACCAGGTGGACCGCCATCGGGCAGCCCATGACACCGAGGCCGATGAATCCGATCGTGCTCATGTGCGGTGTTTCTCCATCCATGCGAAGTCGGGCCGCGGATCCACGTACTCCAGTGCGATCCGGCCCGTGTAGCCGATCTCGTCGAGGAGGGCGAACAGCGCGCCGAAGTCGATCCCGCCGGTGCCGGGGCGGCCGCGGCCGGGGGCGTCGGCGATCTGCACGTGGCCGATGTCGGCGGCGTACCGGCGGGCGGCCTCCGCCACGTCCTCGCCGTTGCTGACCAGGTGGAACGTGTCGAGCAGGAACCTGACGTTCGCGGCCCCGGCCGCGCGGGCGCGCTCGACGACGGCGATCGCGTCGGCGGCGGTCTCCAGCGGGTAGGCGCCGTTCAGGCCGCGCGCGAGCGGCTCGATGAGCAGCGTCCCGCCGAACGCGCCGACCTCGCGGGCGGCATGGGCGAGGTTCTGCGTGGCGACCCTGTCCTGCTCGGACGCGGCGACGCCGTCGAGGCGCTGCCCGTAGAGCGCGTTGAACATCCGGACGCCCGTCCGCTCGGCGATGCGGGCGGTGACGTCCACGCTCGCGCGGAACTCGGCGGCGCGCGCCGGGTCCGACAGCACGCCCCGCTCCCCCGCCGGCATGTCGCCCGCATACAGGTTCAGGGCGATGAGCCGGACGCCCGCGTCCTCGACGGCCTGGCAGAACGCGTCCTCCTCGGACGCGGTCGGCACGGGCACGCCCGGCCACGGCCACCAGAACTCGACGGCGTCGAACCCGGCGTCCTTCGCGGCGGCGGGCCGCTCCGGCAGCGGCAGGTCGGTGAACAGGATCGAGCAGTTGACGGCCCACTCACGGCTCATCACGCGGCCTCCTTCGAACTCTGGCGGCTCTTCCGGCTGCCATGTTCCCCGTCTCTCCTCTCGCGGGCTCAACCGATCCCGAGGGCTTCCTCGATCGGGTGGAGCGCGAAGTAGGCGACGAAGACCAGCGACAGCGGATACAGCAGCCAGTGGATCTCCGAGAACCTCCCGCGCGCCACCTTCACCAGGGTGTGGACGAGCACGCCGGCGGCGACGCCCACCGTGATCGAGTAGGTGAACGGCATCAGCACGATCGTCAGGAACGCCGGGACCGCGATCTCCAGGTCGGCCCAGTCGATCTTGCGGGCGTGCGCCATCATCAGCGCGCCGACCACGACCAGCGCGGGCGCGGCGGCGCCGACCGGGACGACCCCGGCGAGCGGCGTCAGGAAGATCAGCGCGGTGAGCAGCAGGCCGGTGACGACGCTCGCGAGTCCGGTGCGGGCGCCCTCGGCGACGCCCGCCGCCGACTCCACGACCGCCGTGTTCGCCGACCCGTTCACGCCGCCGCCGACGATCGCGCCGAACCCGTCCACGGTGAGGATGCGGCCGAGGCCGGGCAGCCTGCCGTTCTCGTCGGTCATCCCGGCCTCCTCGCAGACGCCGAGGATCGTCCCCATCGCGTCGAAGAACCCGGACAGCACCAGCGTGAAGAGCACGACGGTCGCGGTGACGGCGCCGGCCCGGCCGAACCCGCCGAACAGGTCGACCTTGAACAGCAGCCCGAAGTCGGGCGTCGCGACGACCGAGTGGGGCAGCTTCGGCTCGACCGCGCCCCAGGACTTCGGGTCCACCTTCGCGACCTTGTCGACGACGACGGCGAACACGGTCGCGGCGACGATGCCGATGAGGATCGCGCCCGGCACCCCGCGGACGAACAGCACGAGCGTCAGCACCAGGCCGGCGCAGAACACCAGCACCGGCCAGCCGACGAGCTGCCCGAACACGCCGAGCTGGACGGGCGTGGACGCGGTGTCGTGGTGGCCGACGAACCCGGCGTCCACCAGCCCGATCAGCGCGATGAACGCGCCGATCCCGACGCCGATCGCCTGCTTGATCGCCAGCGGGATCGCGTCCATGATCAGCTGCCGGATCCCGGTGAGCGCGAACAGCACGATCACCGCGCCCTCCAGCACGACGAGGCCCATCGCCTGCGGCCAGGTCATGTGCGGCGCGGCCTGGAACACCACGATCGGGGTGACGCCGAGCCCGGCCGCCATCGCCAGCGGCGCGTTGCCGACCAGGCCCATCAGCAGCGTGGACAGCCCGGCCGACAGCGCGACCATGGTGGTGAGCTGCGCCGGGTCCAGGGTGGCGCCGGTGACGTCCTTCGCGTCACCGATGATCAGCGGGATGAGGATGACCAGGTAGGCCATCGCGACGAAGGTGGTGAGCCCGCCGCGCGCCTCGCGGGCGACGGTCGTGCCCCGCCCGCGCAGGTCGAAGAGGCGGTCGAGCGCGGAACGGGCGGGGGCGGGCGGCTTCTCCGGAAGCCTCTCTCGGGTCTCGGTCACGGTGCATCCCCTCTTTCCGGGGTCCGGGGCCGCCCCCGGGCGAGCACGGGGGCGTGATCGACCACCGGACCGGCCCGCCGGGCCGCCCGTTCGCCGATCTGGTGCGGTTGTGGGGCGGGCCGCCCGCGCCGTCCCCCCGAGAACGGAGCGCGGGCCGCCCCTGCCGACCGGTCGCTAGCCGGAGGTCTCCTGGACGCCGGAGGGCGCGGGCTCCCCGTAGGAGGTCGGCAGGGACACGTGCTCTGGGCGGATCGGCACGCGGGTGAGCTCCCGGCCCGTGGCGTCGCGGACGGCCGCGACGATCGCGGGCGTGGAGGACAGCGTGGGCGGCTCCCCGGCGCCGCGGAGCCCGTAGGGGGCGTCCGGGTCGGGGTATTCGAGGATGTCGAGCCGCATCGGCGGCATGTCGAGGATGGTCGGAATGAGGTAGTCGGTGAAGGACGGGTTCCGGACGACGCCGCCGGACACGACGATCTCCTCCATCACGGCGAGGCCGAGGCCCTGCGCGGAGCCGCCGTGGATCTGGCCCTCCAGCGACAGCCGGTTGAGGATCCTGCCGACGTCCTGGACGGCGGCCATCTCGACCACCTTGACCAAGCCGAGGTCCACGTCCACGTCGACGACGGCGCGGTGCACGCACAGCGCGAGCTGGGTGTGGGTGGTGCCCTGCCCGGTGACCGGGTCCATGGCGGTGGTGGGCCGGTGGTGGTACTCGCGGGTCTCCTCGATGGCGTCGCCGCCGAGGACGTCCTCGATGCCGCCGAGCACCCCGGCCGCCCGCGAGACGATCTTCCCGCCGGCGATGGAGAGGTCGCCGTGCCCGTAGCGGCGGGCGGCGCGCGCGAGCAGCTCGGCGCGGACGGCCTCGCACGCGGTCTTGACGGCGCCGCCGGACATGTACGACTGGCGGGACGCGCTGGACGAGCCGGCGTCGCCGGCCCGGTCGTCCGCCGGGGCGATGGTGACCTTCTGGACGCCGAGCTCCGTCCGCGCGATCTGCGCCTGGACGGTGACGAGCCCCTGGCCGACCTCGGCGGCGGCGGTGTGCACGAGCGCGGTCGGCTCGCCGCCGATGACCTCCAGCCGGACGCGGGCGGTGGACAGGTCGTCGAAGCCCTCGGAGAAGCAGATGTTCTTGATGCCGACGCCGTAGCCGACGCCGCGCACCACGCCCTCGCCGTGCGTGGTCTGGGACGCGCCGCCCGGCAGGTTCCGGAGGTCGGACGGGTCGCACGCGGGCGGCATCGGCATGGCCTCCAGCCGCGTCAGCATCTCCGCGAGCGGCGCCGGCGACTCGATGACCTGCCCCGTCGCGAGCCGCGACCCCTGCGAGACGGCGTTGCGGCGGCGGATCTCCAGCGGGCCCAGCCCGCAGGCCGCGCCGAGCCGGTCCATCATCGACTCGTAGGCGAAGCACGCCTGCACCGCGCCGAACCCGCGCATCGCGCCGCACGGCGGGTTGTTGGTGTAGACCCCGTACGCGTCGATCCTGATGTTCGGGATCTCGTACGGGCCGACGCCGAGCGACGCGGCGTTCCCCGTGACGTTCCGCGTGGACGAGGTGTACGCGCCGCCGTCCAGGATGATCTCGACGTCGGCGTAGACGAGCTTCCCGTCCGCCGTGGCGCCGTACTCGTACCGCATGAACGCGGGATGCCGGTGGACGTGCCCGAAGAACGACTCGTACCGGTTGTACGACATCTTCACCGGCCTGCCGGTGTGCAGCGCGAGCATCGCCGCGTGGATCTGCACCGAGAGGTCCTCGCGGCCGCCGAACGCGCCGCCGACCCCGGCGAGGGTCATGTGCACCTGCGACTCGTCCAGGCCGAGGCACGGCGCGATCTGCGCCAGGTCGTTGTGGATCCACTGCGTGGACACGTACAGGTCGACGCCGCCGTCCTCGGCCGGGACCGCCAGGCCCGCCTCCGGTCCGAGGAACGCCTGGTCCTGGATGCCGACCTCGAACTCCTCCGCCACCACGACCTCGGCCTGAGCGCGCGCGGCGTCGACGTCCCCGACCCGGACCGGCTGGTACCGGGTGATGCCGCCGAGCGGCTGCACCTTCAGCCCCTCCGGGTCGGCGATCACCGCGCGCGGGTCGGTGATCGGCTCCAGCACCTCGTAGTCGACAGCGATGCGCTCCATGGCGCGCCGCGCGGTCTCGGGATGGTCGGCGGCGACGACCGCCACCGGCTCGCCCTGGTGCCGGACCTCACCGATCGCGAGGACGGGCTGGTCCTCCGTGTGGTCCTCCCCGTACACCTTCTTGCCGGGGACGTCCTCGTGGGTGAGGACGGCGTGCACGCCCGGCACCGCCAGCGCGGGGCCGATGTCGATCGCGCGGATGCGGGCGCGCGGGTGCGGGCTGCGCAGCGTCGCGCCCCACAGCATCCCGTCCATCCACAGGTCGGACGCGTACGCGAACTCGCCGGCGACCTTGAGGGCGCCGTCGGGGCGCAGCGGGCTGTCGCCGACGCCGCCGTCCCCTGGGGCGGCGACGTGGCCGGGTGTCCTGACCGGAGACGCCATCTAGAGGACCTCCTCCGCGAGCCGCATGAGGCGCCGGTGCGCGTCGGCGCCGCGCCGCCCGACCACGTCCTGCGGGACGGAGACGAGCGTGTCGCCGGCGACGACGGTCCGGCCGCCGACGAGCAGCCGCTCCAGCGGCGGGGTGCCGCCGAACGCGAACGCGACCACCGGATCGTCGACGGCGGCGTGGAACCCGTCGACCCGCCACAGCGCGACGTCGGCGAGCTTGCCGGGTTCGAGGGTGCCGATCTCGTCCTCGCGGCCGAGGCAGCGGGCGCCGCCGAGGGTCGCCATCTCCAGCGCCTGCCGGGCGGTCAGCGCGTCCGGGCCGTAGCGGGCGCGCTGCATGTAGACCGCCTGCCGGATCTCCCCGGCGAGCGGGACGAGCTCCGCCGACGCCGACCCGTCCACGCCCAGCCCGACCGGCGCGCCCGCCTCCAGCAGGTGCGCGACGCGGGCGATGCCGGCGCCGAGCCGGGCGTTGGAGCTCGGGCAGTGCGCGGTGCCGGTGCCGGTCTCGGCGAGCCGCTTGATGTCGGTGTCGTGCAGGTGGACGCAGTGCGCGAGCCACACGTCCGGGCCGAGCCAGCCGATCGAGTCGAGGTACTCGGTCGGGGTCATGCCGAAGTGCTCGGTGGTGTGCTCCTCCTCGTCGAGGGTCTCGGCGAGGTGGGTGTGCAGCCGGACGCCCTTCTCGCGCGCCAGTTCGGCGGACCGGACGAGCAGGTCGCGGGTGACGGAGAACGGCGAGCACGGCGCGACCGAGATCCGCAGCATCGAGCCGAACGAGGCGTCGTGGTGGCGGTCGATGGCCGCCGCGGTCTCGGTGAGGATCGTGTCGAGGTCCTCGACGACCTCGTCCGGCGGGAGGCCGCCCTGCGACGCGCCCCGGTCCATCGAGCCGCGGCACGGCTGGAACCGGACGCCGAGCTCCGCGGCCGCCTCGATCTCGGCGGCGAACAGGTCGCCGCGCCCGCGCGGGAACAGGTAGTGGTGGTCGGACGCGGTCGTGCAGCCGGACTTGGCGAGCCAGCCGAGCCCGGCGCTCGCGGCCCCCGCGACGACCTCGGCGTCCATCTTCGACCACGGCTTGTAGAGCGTGGTGAGCCATTCGAACAGCGTGCTGTCGGTGGCGAGGCCCTGGCTTGCCCACTGGTACAGGTGGTGGTGCGCGTTGACGAGGCCGGGGGTGGCGAGGCAGCCGGTCCCGTCGATCCGGTCCGCGCCCGCGACGTCCGGGGCGGGGCCGGCGCCGACGGCGGTGATCCGGTCGCCCTCGATCACGAGGTGCCCGCCGGGGTGCTCGTCCCCGGACACGGTCACGACGTGCGCGTTCTCGATGATGGTCGTCACGTGAGTGCAGCCTTTCGCCGGGCCGCCAGCCGCACCGCGTCGAGGATCTTCTCGTAGCCGGTGCAGCGGCACAGGTTGCCGGCCAGCGCCTCGCGGATCTCGGCGTCGGACGGCGCGGGGTTGCGTGCGATCAGGTCATGGGACTGGACGATCAGGCCGGGCGTGCAGAACCCGCACTGGACGGCGCCCGCCTCCAGGAACGCCTGCTGGACGGGGTCGAGGCGCTCGTCACCCGGCCGCCCCTCCGCCAGGCCCTCGACGGTGCGGACCTCGCGCCCCTCGACCTGGCCCGCCGCGACGAGGCACGCGCACGCCGGGACGCCGTCCAGGTAGACCGTGCAGGAGCCGCATTCGCCCTGCTCGCAGGCGTTCTTCGAACCGGGGAGCCCCATCCGCTCCCGCAGCATGTAGAGCAGGCTCTCGCCCTCCCACACATCGTCGACGGTCTCCTGCGAGCCGTTGACGGTGACGTTGACGCGCATCAGGACGCCTCCCTTCGCTTCGCGCGGTGCTCGTTCCAGGCCCAGGTCAGCGTGCGGCGCGCCATCACCGCCAGGGCGTGCCTGCGGTAGCCGGCGGTGCCGCGCACGTCGTCGATCGGCGCGGCGGCCTCGCGGACCAGCTCGCCGAACCGCCGCGCCGCCGCGTCGGGCAGCGGGCCGCGGCCGTCCCAGTCGAGCTCGCCGGAGATGAACTCCTCGGCGGCGGTGGCGCGGCGCGGCGTGGGGGCGGCGGAGCCGACGCCGGTGCCGACGCGGCGCTCGCCTGGATGCAGCGCGACCGCGAACGAGCACACCGCGATCACCATCGCGTTCCGCGTGCCGATCTTGGAAAAGTACTGCGGGCCGGGCGCGGGCGCGGTCCAGACCGCGCGGATCAGCTCGTCCGGCTCCAGCGCGTTCCGCTTCACGCCCAGGTAGAACCCGGTCGCCGGGATCATCCGGACGCCGCGCTCCGCCGACTCCACCTCGATCACCGCGTCCCCCGCCAGCAGCGGCGGATGGCTGTCGCCCGCAGGCGACGCGGCGCCGAGGTTGCCGCCGATCGAGCCGCGGTTGCGGATCTGCGGGGAGCCGACCGTCCGGGACGCCTGGGCCAGGCCCGGCAACCGGTCCCCCAGCTCGCGGATCACCCGCGCGTACGGGACGCCGGCGCCGATCCGGAGGCGGCCGTCCGCCTCGTCCCACTCGGCCAGCTCCCGGACCCGGTTCAGGTCCAGCAGCGCCGCCGGCCGGCGCACGTCGAAGTTGATCTCCACCATGACGTCGGTGCCGCCCTGGATCGGCAGCGCCCCCGGCGTCTCGCGCTTCGCGGCCAGGGCGTCCGCCCAGGTCGCCGGGCGCAGGAACTCCATGCCGTCTCCTCACTGCCACGCGGACGGGGCGTCCGGGGCGTCGTCGGTGAGCACGGTGCCCTCGATCAGCCCGTACGGGCGGTCCGCCGCGAAGTAGACCTCGTTGTCGTTGTCCATCCCGAAGGGCTCCAGGTCGACCAGGAAGTGGTGCTTGTTCGGCATCGACATCCGCACCTCGCACAGCTCCGGCCGCTCCTCCAGCACCCGGCGGCCCATCGTGTAGAGCGTCTGCTGCAGCGACAGGCTGTGCGTCGTCGCGAACGCGTCCAGCAGGGCGGCGCGGGCGGCCGCGTACGACCCGCCCCAGTCCGAGCCGGTGCCGCGATGCCGCCACTGCGCCGTCACCGCCGTCGCGAGGATGCGGTCATCGGTCGGTTCGAGGGTCGTGAACTCGTCCTGGACGAACCCGTGGAACTCGCTGCCGGTCGAGTTCAGGACGGTCAGGTCCGTCAGGCCGGACACCACCGACTCGGCGCCGTCCGAGCCGTCGCTGTGCACCAGCGCCGTCCGGACCTCCGTCCCGCCCCGGACGAACGAGTGCGGGCCGGTGATCCGGTCCCACGCGTACTCTTCGATCCGCACGCGGGCGTGGTGCACGGTCGGCTGCGAGTCCACGAAATGCCGCGCCAGCAGTAGCCCGAACTCCTCCGGTTCCCCGATCCCGTACTTCTTCGCGAACGCGAACACGGTGTTCTTCTGCGTGTCCGTCGTCAGGACGGCGGAGTTGTCGCCGGTCAGGTGCACGTCGTCCATGTCGCCGGACAGGAACACCCCGACGTTCAGGTCCCGGATGCTGTGCGTCCCGCCGTCCCGGGTGACGCGGACGACGCGGACCTCCGCCTTCCCGTAGCGGTTCGGGCCGAGAACGATGGCCATCGGGCTAGCTCCCTCGGTAGGTCGAGTAGGCGAACGGGCTCAGCAGCAGCGGGACGTGGTAGTGCCGGCCGGCATCGTCGATCGTGAACGCGACGGTGACCTCCGGGTAGAAGTCGGACAACCCGGACGTGTCGAACGTCAGCCGGTGCACGCCCGCGCCCGGCTCGGCGCCCCACTCCTTGATCCGGCCGTCGGCGTCGGTGCGGGCCGCGGCGACCGGCGTCCACGTCCCGTCCGGCTCCCGCCGGTCGAGCCTGACCGCGACCCCCGCCGCCGGCAGGCCCTTCGCCGCGTCCAGCACGTGCGTCGACAGGCTCATCGCTCCTCCTCCGGTCCGCCGGCGAGCCTGGCCAGCCGCAGATCGACGATCTTCGCCAGCTCCCCCCGGACGGCCGCCCGCTCGGCCTCGTCGTCATTGCCCAGGCGCTCGCGCAGCGCGGCGAGCATCTCGGCGGCGCTCAGGCCGGTGGCGCAGATGAGGAAGACGTGCCCGAACCGCTCCTCGTAGGCCCGGTTGCCCTCCACCAGCGCCGCCCGCAGCTCCGCCGCCGCCGCGTCCATCCCGGACTGCTCGCCCCGCGACCACGCCGCCTCCCGCCCCTCGCCGCGCGCCCGGTCACCGATCCGGGGATGCGCGGCGAGCGCCTCCTCGACATCGGCCCAGTCCAGGCCCGCGAGCGCCGCCGCCGAGGCGGCCCGGAGCTCCGCGAGGTCCGCGTACGGCCGTCCGGCCGCGACCTCGGCCGCCCAGCGGCGGGACGCGCAGCACGCCAGCAGCCCGCCCTCCGTGACGTCGAGCCGTTCCCCCACCGGCGCCTCCCTTCACCGTCGTTCGCGTGTGCGTCGTTCCGTCCGAGTCATTGCCGCCAGTAGATACGGCAACCGGAGACGGGGTGAAGGGACAGGACATCCGAACTGTGACCCCGCTCATGCCGGTGTTTTCGTGCGTTGCTCCAATCGCGGCCGCGGACCGTTGACACCCGGCCCGCCGAACGGTGGGTTAACTGGTCCTATGAAGCTGCGCGCGCTGCTCGACATGCCGGAGCTGCGGCTGGAGGTCGTCACCGGCGGCGACCTGCTGGACCGGGTGATCACCTGGGTGGTCACCACCGACCTGCTGGAACCCGGGCGGTACCTCGGCGGCAAGGAGCTGGTGCTGACCGGCCTGGTCTGGCGGTCCGGACCAGCCGACTCCGAGGTGTTCGTGCGCGCGCTCGCCGAGGCCGGGGTGTCCGCGCTGGCGGCCTGGGACCTCGCCACGGGCACCATCCCCGACGATCTCGTCGACGCGTGCCGCCGGCACCGCATCCCGCTGTTCAAGGTCCCGGAGGACGTGGCGTTCGCGACGGTCACCGAGGAGGTCGTGCGGCACCTGTCCGGCGCGCGCGCCGCCGACCTCACCGCCGTCCTGGACCGGCACCGCCGGCTCGTCGCCGGGATGAGCGAGGGCGCCGGCCTCGGCGCCGTCCTCGACCTCGTCGGCCGCGACCTCGGGATGCGCTGCTGGGTGCTGACCGCAACCGGACGCGTCGTCGCCGGACCGCCCGGCGCCCCCGACGGCGCCGCGCTGGCCCGCGCCTTCCTCACCGCACCGCGGCTCCCGCACCACCTGGCCGCCGCCGGCGTGACGCTCTTCCCGGTGGCGGAGGACACCACCTCCCGCGTCGCGGACTGGTTCGTCGCCTGCGCGGGCGACCACGCCGACTGGCCCGCCGAGCGCCGCGCCCTCACCACCGAGCTCGCCGCGATCGCCGCGCTCGAACGGGCCCGGCTGGACGACCGGCTCAGCGCCGAGGGGCGGCTCGCGCAGGAGCTCGTCCGGCTGGTGGTGTCCGCCGCGGCGGCCGACGAGATCCTCCCGCGGCTGGAGCTGGCCGGGCTCGACCCGCACGCCTCCTACGTCGCGGTCGCCGCCGCCGGGCGCGGGACGCTGCGGCCCGGCGAGCTGCGGTCCGTCCTCGGCGAGGTCATGCCCGTCCCGCGTCCCGTCGTGGGACTGCTGGACGAGGAGGCCATCGCGCTCGTCCCGGTGCCCGACGCCCCTTGGTCCGCGGCCGGAGGGCCGGTGCCGGACGTCGCCGCGTCGGTCCGGAGCGCGCTGGCCGCGCTCGCGCCGGGCCTGGCGGGCGCCGGGATCGCGGTCGGCGTCAGCGACGTCGTCGGGGCCCGCGAGCTGCGGGGAGCCGTGGACGAGGCCCGCTACGCGCGGCGGCTCGCCTCCGGCCGCACCGACCCGGTGTGCGTCGTCCGGCACGACGAACTCGCCACGCACGTCCTGCTGCTGGCGACCGTTCCGGAGGACGTCCGGCAGATGTTCAAGGTGCGGCTGCTCGACCCGCTGCGCAGATACGACGAGGTGCACAAGGCCGATCTGATCCGCACCCTGGAGACGTTCCTGCAGAACTCCGGGTCATGGACGCGGTGCGCCGAACAACTGCATCTGCACGTCAATTCCGTCCGGTACCGGATCCAGCGCATCCAGGACCTGACCGGCCGCGACCTCGCCCGGCTGGAGGACCGCGTCGACTTCTTCCTCGCGCTCCGGCTCTCCTAACCGCCGCCGATCCACGTGCGGTACGCGATCTGGAGGGCGGCGCGGCGATCGGCGTGGGCGAGGACGTCCACGCTGTCGACCCACTGCTCGACGGACCCGACGTACGGCGGCAGCGCGGCGACCTCGGGATCGGTGATACCGGCGACCAGCTCGGCGGCGACCGCGTCATCCACCGTCCGGTACGGGCGGTCCCAGAACTGGACGACGGCCTTGCCTGGGGCCGGGAGGCCGCGCTCGCGCTGGACGTCCAGCAGGATCTCGGCGGCCTCCGCCAATGCCGCCTCCCTTTCCCGCCATTCCGGCGCGGCCACCGCGATATCGAGCGGCTCCGCCAGACGTCGCGCGACGGGCAGTTCCTTGAACGCCGTACCGCGCCATTTCCCGTACGGAGCCCACTCGCCCGACAGCGCGAAAGCCAGCCGGATCAGATCCTCCGCGACCCGCGCGGCGAGGATCCGCGACCCCGACTCGTCCCCGCGCTCGGCCGCCCGCCCGATGATCGGCATCCACTGGGACGCGCGCCGCCACCACGCCGCCAGGACGTACCGCTCGACGTCCGGCGGACAGCGGCGGAGCGCCTCGCGGATCCCGGCGAGCGACGCCGTCCCGTCCGCAAACACCGGCCCCGCCGTCACCTCCAGGACGCACTGCCCCACCAGGCACAGCCAGTCGAGCACCGACAGCCCGCCGGTCGGGTCGACGCCCAGCCGGAACCGGCAGAACGCGGCGACGGTCGAGACCTCCACCTTGTGCGTCGCCGCCTGGTCCCAGGTGACCGGGAACCGCACGGGGCGGCCGCCGTACCGGTCCGGCAGTTCCCGCTCCAGCATCGCCGTCACGTCCGGGACCGCGCCCGCCGCCGCGTCGTCCAGCAGCAGCGTCAGGCGGCAGCCCCAGTCGTGGTCGCGGCTCGTGACGTCGTCGAACCCCAGCACGTCCGAACCGGACCCGAGCCGCGCCGCCGCGTACGGGACGCCGGGGAAGTGCGCGTCCAGCAGCGGCCGCACGAGATCGTCGAAGTACGCGCGGGCCAGGTCCGCGCCCTGCAGATGACCGTCCACCCGCCCACCCCAGCAGACCGGACGGTGACCGGGCCAACCATTTCAGCGCAGCGCGGACCGGCCGGTCGGCGCCAGCCGCAGCACCTGCGGCTCCGGCACGCCGCCGGGAAGCTCCACCTCGCGGGAGGCGATGACGACGACGTGGCCGTCACCCGTCCGGACGGGCAGCGCCGGGAAGTCGTTCTCCGCCTCCAGCGTCGCCAGAGCCAGCGCGTCCGGGCCGTACAGCGGGACGACCTCGTCCAGCATCGACCGCTCGACCTCCGCGAGCCGGTCACCGAACGACCACAGGAACGCGAAGACCGGCCCGCCCGGCTCCTGGGCACCGACCGGCGGCCGCGGGCCCGGCTCGGGAACCGGACGCAGCGGCCGCAGGAGCCGCGCGTCCGACGAGTCCAGCATCGTCGCGTTCGCCTGGTCCCGATGCGCCTTCCACACCGGGCCGAAGTAGAACGCGCGCAGCGCCTCGCCCCGTCCCTCCAGCTCCTCGAACGCCCGGAGCCAGACGAACCTGTCCGGATCGTCCAGGTCCCGGAACTGGCCGAGCACGGTCATGCCGGCCGCCTCCTGCGGCTCGACCAGCTCCCGGTCGAACAGCTCGATCAGCTCGTCCCGCCGCCCCGGGCGCAACCTGTACTGCCGCAACTCGATCACGTTCACGGGCCCAAGCGTCACCGCGGCACCCGGCCGCGCACGACCCGCATCCCGGCCATTTCCCGCCGGATTCGGGCCACTCCGCCGGCCTGGTCAGGACGTGTGGCGGACCAGCGCCGGGACGAGCGCGTCCCACGTCCGCCGGGGAAGCTCGTTGCCCATGCCCGGCAGGACGAGAAGCTCCGCTCCGGGGATCTCGGCGGCGAGGGCGCGGCCGTTGCCGAGCGGGAAGAACGGATCGTCCTCCCCGTGCACCACCAGCGCCGGCACGGCGATGGAGCCGAGCCGCTCCCGCCAGCGCGGCGTGCAGTCCATCGCGGCGAACGCCGTCCCCATCAGGTCTCCCCGAAGGGCCTCCCCCGGATCGCGGGACGTGACGTCGGCGCGGTCGTGGATCCGCTCGATCCCCGTCCGCGCCTCCGCCTCGTCGAACCCCGCCCCCGCGAGATGGCGCGCGTTCCCGACCATGAACTCGACGACCTGCCCGCGGTCGCTCCAGTCGACCGCGGGCGGATTCATGAAATGCGCCATGAGCTCGGGCGCGTGCTCGGGCAGATCCGGATCGTTCGGCCCCGGCGCGGTCGGCCGGGTCGCGATCAGCGTGAGGCCCGCGACGCGGTCCGGGTGGTCGAGGGCGAGGAGCTGGGCGATCCAGCCGCCGGTCCCGAAGCCGACGACATGCGCCGCCGCGAGCCCGTGCGCGTCCAACACCCCGGCCGCGTCCGCGACCAGATCACGCAACGTGTAATCGAGCCCCGACGAACCCACCGAAGCCGTCTCGGCCTGTGTGGCTTCAGGCTGGGAGCCGTCACCCGGGTTGGCGGCGGGCTGGCCGGTGGATGGGGCGGCGGTGGGTGAGGTGGTGGATGGTGTGGTGGTGGCGGGCTGGGCGGTGGGTGTGGATCGTCCGGTGCCGCGCAGGTCGTAGCGGACGACGAACCGCCGAACCGCCGCCAAGCGCTCACACAGCTCGTCCGGCCAGGTGAGCATCGTGTTTCCGATGAGCAGAAGGGGCGCCTCGGCCGGGTCCCCGAACGTCTCCACGCACAGGGCCGTGCCGTTGACCTTGATGAAGGACTCCATGGAGAGTCAGACCGCCGCCACACCCCCAACTCATCGCGGGCTCGCGAGCGGGTCGAGATCCGGTAGGGCCGTGTGGGCGCTGTGCGGGCGCTGTTCGGGGGCTGTGTGGGGGCTGTGTGGGCGCTGTGCGGGGGCTGTGTGGGCGTCGCTTCGTCTGGTCTGGCTTCGCATGCTTTGGCTCACCCGTGCGCCATACCGAAATGTTCGATCCAGTCAGGATGATCTACTGGTATCGAGCTGCGGGCCTTCGATGTCTACTTGATCTGGACGTTCGGATGGCCTTCTTGGAGGCGTTGAAACGGCTTCCTTGTGGGCAGCGTTCGAGATTTCCGCGCAAGGGACATGGGTAGACGCGTTTACCCGAGAAAGGGTGTTCGGGTGGTGGGGTGGCGCTTGCGTACGGGGCCGCCCCTCCAAAGTCAAGGGCGCCTTCGGCGTCGCTTCGCGATGGACTTCGTCCACCCTTGACTTTGGAGCCTCTGCGGCCCCTAGGCAGGTGATGGGGGCAGGCTCCGCCTGCCCCGCCCCCGGGTCGCGCCACCCCACCACCCCCCTCCGTCAGGGACGAATCTCCCTTGCGTGAGGCGCGAAGATCGGCAACAGGCCACGAGGTCCAGCAGCCTTTCCCGCCCAAAAAATACCGGGAAGAATGTGGCCGGAACGGCCTTGAACGGCCTCGAATGTCGGTCACACAGGGTACTATTTACGTATGCAATCAGTGACGGTCGGGCTCGAGGTCGCGTCCACCATGGAACTGGTGAACGCACTCTCAACCATCGCCACTGAACTCGCATCGCGAGAAGCCCCGGAATCAGCGGCCGCGTGCCTGGAACTCACCGAAACACTTGTGGCCGCGTCCGATATGCAGGAAAGCGCACTCGCCGGATTCATCGGCCGAGTCGACGCCGCCGGAGAGCAGGCCCGGTGGGGATATCCCTCCACCCAGGCATGGCTGCGGTCGCGGTTGGGCATGCGCGACAGCCGAGCCAAGGAGCGCCTCACCCTCGCCCGGCAGCGCCACCGCCTACCGGAAGTCTGCGCACAGCTCGCAGCCGGGGAGCTGTCCTACGGATACGCCGCCACCGTCGCCGACTCGGTCGCCCGCCTGGACGACCACGACTGCGCCGAGGCGGAGGCGACGCTGCTGGGCTTTGTCGAGCAGGGCTTCTCGGCCGGAAAGGTAGCCGCGTTCGGCCGCCGCATCCGCGACCTCATCGCCGAACGCGACGACACCGAAGACGCCCCCGACGAGGACACCAAGCGCGGCTACGACAATTCCTGGCTCACCACCACCCGATCCCTGGACGGCGGCCGGTACGTCAAAGGGTGGCTGAACCCCGAGGACGCCGCGATCTGGGACGGCACGCTCGCTCCGCTGGCCAAGCCGGCCGGACCCGACGACCGCCGAGACCTCTCCGAACGGACGGCGGCAGCACTGTCGAGCGTCCTCTCAGGCGGGCACAAGGCGTCCAAGATCACCGTCATCTGCGACCTGGAGACGCTCACCGGCGGCAACGCACCCGCCCGCCTCACCGACGGGTCACCGATCCCCGCCGCCCAGGCGCGCCGCATCGCACTGGCCGCCGGAGTCTCACCCCTCCTCCTCGGACGCGGAAACACACCGCTCTACCTCGGCCACCGGGAACGCTTCGCCAGTGCGGCCCAGCGGCAGGTGCTGGAAACGCTCTACCCCTCGTGCGCGGTACGAGGCTGCGAGGTCCCCGGAACGCTGTGCGAGGTCGACCACGTCCACGGATGGGCGCTCGGGCGATCGCCCACCGACATCGACCAACTCGCCCTCACCTGCGGATGGCACAACCGCTTCAAGCACAGCCGCCCCGACCAGATCCAGATCACCAAAGATCAGGACGGGCGATACATCTACCGGCTACTCCCACCAGCCGACGCCCGAGCATCCGCAACCGGGGCCGGACCACCGGGCAACATCGGCCCACCCGACAGCCCCGCCCTCGACTGGGCCGCATAACCGCAGCGCCGCTCTCCTGCACCGGTGCACCCGTACCAATCAAATCGGGAGGATCGGGCGGATAGCCATGCCCTCGCAACCACATCACGACGCCTGTGGTCCGCCAGCGGCAGCGCACCTCTCATGGCTCAAGCCACGCAGAACTCGTTTCCTTCTGGGTCCAGCAGGACGACGGCGTAGTGATCCAGGTCAGGCCCACCCAGTGTCCGCAGCACCGTGGCGCCTGCGCTGGTCAGACGTGCCGCCTTGGCATTGACCCGCTGAACCCGAACGGACAATGGGACGGCTCGACCGCCGCTCACCTTCAGGTCAAGGTGCAGCCGGTTCTTGACGACCTTTGGTTCGGGGACGCGTTGGAACCACACACGGGGGCCTTGTCCCGCTGGATCCACGATCGACTCCGGCACCTCACCGGCCCCAGCGGGCAACTCTTCCTCGGGGACTCCTAATGCCGTCCAATACTCTCGCCAACTGCTGTGATCGTCGGGTGGCGGCTCGGGCAGGTATCCGAGAGCCTCGCACCAGAAGGCCACCAATCTCTTCGGCTCGGCGCAGTCGATGACCAGTTGCATGGTGACGTCCATGCCTCACAAGCTCCCAGAGAGGTCGGACAGAGCGATGCCATCGCTAAAGCCGCTCGACCTCCCTTACGGAAGGGGGTGGTGGGGTGGCGCGACCCAGGGGCGGGGCAGGCGGAGCCTGCCCCTAACGCTGCCTCAGGGGCCGCAGAGGCTCCAAAGTCAAGGGTGGACGAAGTCCATCGCGAAGCGACGCCGAAGGCGCCCTTGACTTTGGAGGGGCGGCCCCGTACGCAAGCGCAACCCCACCACCCGAACACCCCTCACGCCGATCTCCCGAACACCCATCTTGAAGACCCAGGACGCACTTCTCCCAGCTCTCCATGCCCTGTCCGCTCAACCAGATCCCGACCCACCGCTCCCTCTGCCCAACCAGCCCGGCTCAACCAGGAACCTCGCTCAACCACCCCCGTCCACCACCGCCGCTCCCGACCCGCCTCCCGGAACCCTCACCCCGCCACACGTCCGAACATCCATCCCGGCGCCCACGGCCGAACACCACCTCAGCCCTCACCGCCGAACACCACCCCAACCCACCCCGGCAACATCACTTCCGGCCCACCGCCGTAACACCACTCCCGCCCGCCGACTCCCCAGGCCATGCCCGCAAGCACTAGGCCGTGCTTCAACGCCCCGGCCCAGTTCGCTCGCCTGGCGGCTCGCTACGTGACCGGGCCTGGGCGAACGCGGCATCGCTTCGTGATCTGCCCGGCTCCGCTCGCCTCCGGCTTCGCTCCACCGGCCAGGTCACGCGTTCGCACGTGCGGCCGTGGCCACTTCAAGGCAGGTCCTAGTCCCACCGCACTCCTATCCCGCCGCCCTCCGCGTCCCCCGCACTCCGCGTCCCCCGCACTCCACGCCCCCCGCACACCACGCCCCCCGCGCTCCTCGGTCCTCACACTCCACGCCCCCCGCGCTCCTCGTTCCCCAAACTCCGCGTCCCCCGCGCTCCACGTCCCGCCCCTAGGAGCAAGCAGTCCACCCGCAAAACCCCAACCGGCCCGCTCCGCGAACGTCCAGGCTGGACGCACCTCGCGCAGCCGCAATTTCGTCACCTCCGCCGCCCCACACCGCGCCGTAGAAGCCACTGCCCTTCGGCCAGGCGCCTCCAGCGAGCCGACAAAGACGGACCAGCGACGACAGGCCCGCGCGCAGGTTGCGGCCCCCGAATGGCGGCAGCACTCGGGGGCTCGATAGGTGGACGGCTACTGCGTGCGGCCCGCGACGATGGCGGCGAGGGCGGCGGTGATGTGGGCCTCGGCGGCGGGCTTGGTGACGCCGGCCTCGGAGAGGACGCCGGTGCCGTGCTCGTGTTCGAGGAGCGCGAGCAGGATGTGCTCGGTGCCGATGTAGTTGTGGCCGAGCCGGAGGGCCTCGCGGAAGGTCAGTTCGAGGACCTTCGTGGCGTCCTGGTCGAAGGGGATGAGGGCGGGCAGCTCGGCGGACTCCGGGGGCAGCGCGGCGGTGGCGGTCTGCCGGACGGTGTCGAGCAGCACGTCCTGCGCGGTGATGGCCTTGGCCGCGAGCGACTCGGGGTCGGCGAGCAGCCCGAGGACCAGGTGGGCGAGGCCGATCTCCGGGCTGCCGGCGGCGCGGGCCTCGTTCTGCGAGGTGACGACGACGTTGCGGGCGCGGAGCGTGTAGCGGGAGAACCCCTGGGACGGGTCGAGGTCGCCCGTCAGGCCCTTGGG
This sequence comes from Actinomadura sp. RB99, assembly GCF_014706005.1. NCBI lineage: Bacteria > Bacillati > Actinomycetota > Actinomycetes > Streptosporangiales > Thermomonosporaceae > Actinomadura > Actinomadura sp. RB99. The sequence continues at coordinate 110,938 of NZ_JABMCA010000003.1, forward strand.
GACGAAGCGCTTCTGCGCGGCCTGCTTGCTGACGCCCATGCTCCTGCCGATGTCGGTCCAGGACGCGCCGGAGCGGCGGGCCTGGTCGACGAAGTGGCCGATGAGGTGGTCGGCGACCTCGCCGAGGTGCTCGGCGGCGACGACGGCGCTGGTGAGCTGTTCGAGGGCGTCGGGGTGGACCTTCTTGATGGCGGCGATGAGGTCGTCCAGCCGGATCTGGACGTCGGTCTGCGCGGATTCGCTCATGCGTCAACCATAGGTTGACGATCCAGGATCGTCAACCGGCAGTTGACGGTTACCAGGCGGCGGCTCCGGCGAAGGCGGTGGCGTGCGGGGCGTAGCCGAGGACGTCGCGGGCGGCGGTGATGTCGAGGGTCCGCTCGACGGCGAGGTGGCTGATCGCGTAGCGGGTGAGGCGCGGCGGCTCGGGGCGGCGGGCCAGCAGGAAGGCGCCCTCGGCGACGGTGGCGAGGGGCCGGGCGAGGCGCGCCGGGATGTAGACGGGGCGGGCGGCGACGCCGCGCTCGGCGAGGATGGCGCGGAACGCGTCGTCGATGACGATCGGGGCGGCGTCGGCGACGTTGAAGACGCCGGAGGAGACGGGACCGGTCGCGGCGAGCAGGCACGCCTGGACGAGGTTGGCGATCGAGGTCAGGCTGATCCGCTGGCGGCCCGTCCCGACCGCGGGCAGGAACGGGCCGCGGACGGCGGACAGGACGCGCGGCAGCAGCGTGGTGTCGCCCGGCCCGTAGACGGCGTGCGGGCGCAGGACGATCGCCTCGCGTCCGAGCACGAGCCGTTCGGCGGCGGCCTTGGAGGCGCCGTAGGCGTTGAGGTAGCGGCCGACGGGCGCCTGGTCCTCGGTGGCCATGACGCTGGGCCGGTGGGGGTCGTACACGCTGGCGGTGCTGACGTGCACGAACCGCGCGCCGGGGAAGGACGCGAGCGCGTTGCGCGTGCCGGTGAGGTTGGCGGCGAACAGGTCGGCGGGCCGTCCCCAGTCGGTGACGCTGCCCGCGCAGTGGACGACGGCGTCGACGGCGGGCGCGTCCGGGATCGGCCCGCGGGTGAGGTCCCAGGAGCGGTAGGGGGCGCCGGCGAGGTGGCCGGGCGGGACGGACGGCCGCCGGCCGAACCCGATGGCGGTGATGTCGCGGCAGGTCAGGGCGCGGCAGACCGCGCCGCCGACGAAGCCGGACGCGCCGGTGACCGCGATCCTCATCCGGGCGTCCCCCGGTGCCGTGCCGCGAGGTCGCGGAGGCGGTCGCGGTCGAGCTTGCGGGTGCGGCCGGAGCGGGGCAGCGCGTCGAGGACGATGACGCGGTCGGGCAGCGCGTCGTGGTCGATGACGGCGGGGAGCTCGCGGCGGAGATGCGCGGGGTCGGCGGTGCCGGTCACAGCGAGGACGACCTCCTCGTCCCCGGTGCCGGGGTCGGGGACGCCGACGATGGCGGCCTCGTCGACGCCGGGCAGCGCGGCGATCGCGGGCTCGTAGAGGCCCGGGTAGAGGTTGAATTTGCCCCGGATGAGCATGTCCTTCTTCCGGCCGGTCAGGATGATCCGCCCGTTGTCGAGGCGGGCCAGGTCGCCTGTGGCGAGTTCCTTGAACGGTTCGGCGCCGAGATAGCCGCGGCAGAGGTTCGGACCGGAAAGGAGCAGTTCCCCGTCATCGGCGAGCCGTGCTCCCACGCCGGGAAGAGGAGCGCCCAGAAGGTCGCCTTCGGCGCCGGACGCGGTGTGCGCAAGTTTCTCTTCGGCCGACGCGATCGCGACCGGCAGGATCTCGGTCATCGCGTAGACGGAGAGCACTTCGGCGGACGTCGCGCTCGTCGCGCGTTCCAGGATTCCAGCGGGCGCGGGTGCGGCGCCGAGCAGGACGTACCGGAGCGACGGCGGCAGTTCCGGCGCCGCGTCCAGGATCTCGGCGAGATGGACGGGAACGCAGAACGTGTGGGTGGCGCCGCGCTCGCGCATGAGGCGCACGAAATCGGCGGGCGAGCAGAAAAGCGGCGGCATCGACCAGCGGGCGCCGGATATCAGCGTCGGCAGTCCGAGCATCAGCTGGTCGGTGTGGACGACGTCGCCGGTTCCGAGGGGCATGCGGTCGCGGAAAAGGCCGAGGGCCGCGGCAAGGGACGCCTGGGAATGGACGACGGCGCGCGGGGACGCGGTCGTCCCGGAGGTGAAGATGACGGCGGCGGGGGCATCGGGGTCGGTGTCCCGTTCGGGTTCCGGGGCGTCGCCGCGCAGCAGGTCGGCGAGCGGCAGGGAGCCTCGCGGCACTCCCGGGAGGCGGCGCCCGACATGGACGTGCCGCATCGGGTCCTCGCCGGGGATCCGCAGTTCGGCGAGGTTCGGAAGCAGCAGCCCGCGCCTCCGCGCATAGGCCCGGACCATTCTCAGCCGGCTGCCCGCATAGAGCACCGATTCCGCGGCGGACCAGCGCGGCCGCGCCAGCCGGAGCCGGGCCGTGAACATTTCCGGCCCGGCCCCGGGGTCGGCGAACACCACGACCCCACCGGCGGCGACGACGCCCAGCGCGAGGACGAGTGATTCCGGCGACGGGCGGACGGAGAACAGCACTCCGTCGCCTTCCGCGAGGCCCGCGGAAAGGAGTCCGTGGCGGACGGCGAGAACCCGGCGCCGCAATTCGCCGTACGTGAGCCGCGCGCCGTTCCCGGACACCAGGGCGACATCGCCCGGTGTGCGCGCCGCCTGGTCGAGCAATTGCCGGACGAGCGTCATGCGACGGCCTCCGAACGGACGGCGAGATGGCGGTAGGTCGGGATCAGGACGCCGCGGGCGGCGGCGCGGCTCGTGATGCGCAAGGGGGCGGCGTCCAGGAGCGTCCGGGCGACCCGCCGGATCTGCGCCATGGCGAGGGGGTAGCCGATGCAGAAATGCGGGCCGGCGCCGAACCAGAGGCGCCGGAGTTCCGGCGGGTGCGGGCGTTCGAGGTCGAAGGGCCCATGGTCGCGGCAGCAGTTGTGCGTGGCGATGAGCACCCGGTCCCCCGGGCGGATCGCGACGCCGCCGACGACCGCGGGGCGGTGCACGCTCCGCAGCATCACCGGCGTCGGCGTGGTCACGCGCATCGCCTCGTCGATCGCCCGGTCGAGCAGCCCGCGCGCGGCGGCGACCCTCGGCAGCTGCCCCGAGTCGGCGAGCAGCGCGATCAGGCGGGGCAGCAGGGTCGCGACGGTCTCGGTGCCGGTGAGGAAGAAGGCGCCGGCGGCGCCGCGCGCCTCGTCCTCGGAGAGGCCGAGGGTCCGCATGCGCCCCATGACCGTGGACTCGTCGCCGCCGGCGTAGGACTTGACGGCGATGGCGCCGAGCGGGTCGAGGACGGCGCGGGCCCGTTCGACCTGCGCCGGGGTGAGGCGCCGCGTCCGCAGCGACACCATCGACACGATCCGCTCGCCCTGCTCGAACAGGTGCCGCCAGTCCGCCTCCGTGCCCGCGTCCAGGCCGATGACCTCGCTGATGACGGCGCCCGCCATGACGCGCGCGGCGTCCACGAGGTCGACGGTCGCGCCGCGCGCGAGGCGGTCGGCGAGCCGCGCCAGCGGGTCCGCGAGCACGCGCGCGCACAGCGCGTCGGTGTAGGACGGGGTGAACAGGTCGGTGAGGCGGCCGCGGAGGGCGCGGTGCGCGTCGCCCTCCATGTTCAGCAGGACGGACGGGCCGAGCACGGGCGTCCACAGGTCGCCCGGCGAGCCGGGGCCGTCCTTGCGGAACGTCTCGCCGTCCATCAGCACCTCGCGGGCGAGCGGCGCCGCGTTCACGACGACGCCGAGCCCCGGCACGCGGACGATCGGCCCGCGCCGGGCGAGCCCTCTCAGCAGCGGATACGCGAAGGGATGCGCGGTCAGGTAGAGCCGCCGCTCCCAGTCCGGGAACCTCATCGGATGTCCACGACCTCGGGCATGTAGCGGTGATCGGCGTACCAGCCGAGGGTCTTGACCAGGCCGAACGCGCGCAGCCGCCGCACCGACCCGTACACGGCGACGTCCTTGCGGAGGCCGTAGGCGTCGGTCAGGTAGCGGACGCGGTTGACGAGGGCGCGGTCCTCGTGGACGTCCTCGATGCGGGTGCGCGGGAACCCGCCGGCCCGCTTGTACAGGTCGGCGGTGATGGCGACGTTGCAGCCCGGCATCATCACGTACGGGCCGAGGTACAGCGGGTCCTGGTTGCCGGGGCGGAACCGGCCGAACGTGGCCGCGATCCCGATGACGGCGGGAAGCAGCCGGCGCTCCCAGAGCTTCAGCGGGAACTCGTCGGTGCGGGGGCGCAGCGGGCCGGACACCATCTCGAGCCCGTCCGCGAACGCCCGCTTCACCGCGGCGATCCAGCCGGGAGCGGGCAGGCAGTCGGCGTCGGTGCGGGCGATGTGCGTGGCGCCGGCGGTGATGGCGTGCCGGAAGCCGGTGTCGGCGGCGGCGCCCGTCCCCTTCTCCGGTTCCGGGACGATCCGGACGTCCATCGCCGGATGCTCCTCGGCGAACGCCCGGACGGCGGCGGCGGTCCCGTCGCGGCTGCCGTTGTCGACGACGGCGAGCGTGAAGCCGGGGTCGGTCTGCGCGGCGAGCCGGTGCAGGGTCGCGCCGATCGAGCGCTCCTCGTCGAACGCGGGGACGACGACCCACAGGTTCATGACGCCCGGCTCGGCGGCCGGTGTGGTCGGGGGTGTGGCCGGCGGCGTGGTCGGGGGCGTGGTCGGAGGCATGCCGGTCACAGCTCCGCGAACATGACGCCGAGGCTGACGCCGCCGGCGAGGCCGATGAGGGCGACGCGGTCGCCGGGACGGCAGCGTCCCTCCGCGATCGCGGTGTCGAGCTGGAGCGGCAGGCTCGCGGACGCGACGTTGCCGTGCTCGGGCAGCGTGACGACGAGCCGGTCGGGCGGGACGCCGAGCGTCGCCCGCAGCACCTCCAGATACGGCAGGGTCACCTGGTGGACGGCCACGACCGCGAAGTCGTCCCAGGTCAGGCCGGTCTTGGTGAGGGCGTTGGCGAAGATCTCCGGGCCGGCCGCGAGGAACGCCTCCTTGAGCCGCCGCCCGTCGCCGCTGAAGTAGGCGTACTCGGGGTCGCGCGGGTGCATCGACCCGCCGGCGGGGAGGGTGCCGATCCCCCAGGCGCTGGAGACGGCGGCGAAGTCGCGGTAGAAGATGCCGCCGTCGGGCGCGGCCTCGACGAGCATCGCGGCGCCGCCGTCGGAGAGGGTGTAGCCCGCGAACGCGTCCGCGAACTGGGCGCGGTCGCGCACCGTCCAGCGGATCGCGCGGGACGGGCTCTCGCCGGTGCAGACCAGCACCCGCTCGTGCTGGCCGGTGCGGATCAGGGCGTCCGCCGTCTGGAGGGCGTTGAGGAAGCTGTTGCAGGCGTTCTTGACGTCGAACACCGGGCAGGACGCGCCGAGCTTGGCGGCGGCGATGTGCGCGGTGGCGGGTTCGATCAGGTCCTGCGACGCGGAGCCGAAGATGAGCAGGTCGAGGGCGTCGGCGCCGAGGCCGCGCCGGTCGAGCGCCTTGCGGGCGGCGGCGACGGCCAGGTCGGACGCCTGCTCGCCGTCGGCCATGACATGGCGAGCCCGGATCCCGGTCATCCGCTCGACGATCGTGGGGTGCGGCCGGTAGCCGGGGCTCTCGGCGGCGACGCGGGCCTCGACCTCGGCGCTGGTGACCACGCGCGGCGGCAGGTGCGCGGCGACGGCGGTGATGCGGGCTCTCATGGGCTGGTCCCCCGGTCCTCGTCCTGTGTGGGAAAGCCAGGTTCGCGGGCCCCGGCCGCGTCCGGACAGGGAGACCCTACGGAAGACCGACCAGGCGTTCTAGCCTGATTCGCGGTGAGTAGTCGCGCTCATCCCGAATGAGTACTTTGCCGGACCAGCCGGTTCCGGCCACGGCGGCACGGCGTCGGGTACAGGGCATGACGTCAGACGAGGCAGGACGCCAGGCACAGGGCGGGACGTCGGATACCGGGCGGGACGTCAGCCGGCGGGCACGTCCGGCATGCTCGGCACGGCGGGCGCCGCGGCGCGCGGTATCTCCGACACGGCGGGCGGGGCCGAGGGCAGCGGGGAGACGATGATGGTCGCCGCCGGGCCGACCGGGTTCCCGTCGTCGCTCCGGCGCGAGCCCGACTGCCACCACCACAGCGCGATCGAGATGGCCACCAGGACGAGCACGCCGCCGATCACCTGGATGACCGCCCGGCGGTGGCTCGGCTCGCCGCGGTACCGCCGCCGGGCCCGCCAGGCCCGGACGCCGAGGCGGCCGCGCAGGCGTCCGGCGGGGCGCCCGGCGCCGCGCCACCGCCGCGTGCGGCGGGGCGGCTGAGCGCGCTCGCGTGCGGAGGGTTCGGTGAACGCGGCGTTCCTGACGAACTCCTCGTCGAACACGGGCTCGTCGAATTCAGCGGGCATGGACGTCTCCGGCGCGGGGGGAGTGCACGCCCCAGGCTAATGGACGGCCGCGGCACCCGAACGCCCCGGTCCGGAGCATCGAACTAGAACACGTTCTCAATTCAAGGCCGCGTGGCGGTGAGGAAGGTCACCACGGCGAGATCTTGAGTTCCGGCACGGGACCATGGCAATAGAAGCGCCACTGGATTTCGCCTGCTGAAATGGGAGGCCAACTCCGCATCAACGGGACAATCGCCGAGCGAGACACTTGTTTAGACTTGAGTCTCATTTGCTCTTGCCGGGCCGCTGAAACGGGTTCTACGGTGAGCCGAACCGGACGTTCTCGCGCCGTGTATCGGGAGGAACCGCGCATGACCGCCACCGCACCGGAGACCGCTGTCCCCGCCGGGTTCGACTTCTGCTGCCCGGACCTGATGGCCGAGCGGGTGCCGCTCGCCGAGTTCGCCGCGCTGCGCCGCACGGCCCGCCCGTGGTGGAACGCCCAGCCCCGCGGCCGCACCGGCTTCGACGACGACGGCTTCTGGGTGATCAGCAGGCACGCCCACGTCAAGGAGATCTCGCGCGACGCCGAGCTGTTCTCCGCCAACGCCAACGGCGCGGTCATCCGGTTCAACGAGACCTTCGGGCGCGACGAGCTGGACCTGCAGCGCGAGAACCTGCTGCTGCACATGGACGCGCCGCAGCACGCCAAGCTGCGCCAGATCGTCTCCCGCGGTTTCACGCCCCGCGTCGTCAAGGGCCTGCACGACGCGCTGCGGGAGCGCGCGGAGCGGATCGTCGCCGACGCCCTGCGCAAGGGCGGCGAGGGCGACTTCGTCACCGAGGTCGCCGCGGAGCTGCCGCTGCAGGCGATCGCCGAGCTGATGGGCGTCCCGCAGGAGGACCGCCGCAGGCTGTTCGACTGGTCCAACCAGATGCTCGCCTACGACGACCCCGAGTACGACGCCGACCCGGCCTGCGCCGCCGCGGAGATCATCGGCTACTCGATGAACCTCGCCGAGCAGCGCCGCGGCTGCCCCGCGCACGACATCGTCACCAAGCTCGTGCAGGCCGACGTGGACGGCCGCGGCCTCACCGACGACGAGTTCGGCTACTTCATGATCCTGCTCTCGGTGGCCGGCAACGAGACCACCCGCAACGCGATCACCCACGGCATGATCGCCTTCCTCGACCACCCCGCGCAGTGGGAGCTGTTCAAGGCCGAGCGCCCGGAGACCGCCGCGGACGAGATCGTCCGGTGGGCGACGCCGGTGACCGCGTTCCAGCGCACCGCCGTCCGCGACACCGAGCTCGGCGGCGTCGAGATCAGGGCGGGCGACCGGGTGGCGATGTACTACTCGTCCGCGAACTTCGACGAGGAGGTGTTCGACGACCCGGGGACGTTCGACATCACCCGCTCCCCCAACCCGCACCTCGGCTTCGGCGGCACCGGCGCGCACTACTGCATCGGCGCGAACCTGGCCCGGCTGGAGATCGGCCTGATGTTCGACGCGATCGCCGACCACATGCCGGACATCGCCCGGACCGGCGAGCCCCGCCGCCTGCGCTCCGCCTGGCTGAACGGCGTCAAGGAGCTGCCGGTGCGCTACCGCCCCTGATCCCGATGGGCGGGACGGGGCTTCCGACGGAAAGTAGAACTCGTTACAGTCGGAGGCGAATCCCGTTCTAGAAGGAGACCGCATGGGTACCCCGGTGATCGTCGAGGCGGTGCGCACGCCGCTCGGGAAGCGCAACGGCTGGCTGGCGGGACTGAAGCCGATGGCCGTCCTCTCCCACACGCTGATCGCCGCCGTCGAGCGCGCCGGCATCGACGCCGCCGAGGTGGAGCAGGTCTTCGCGGGCTGCGTGACGCAGGCCGGCGAGCAGGGCTCGCACATCGGCCGCTACGCCTGGCTGTACGCGGGCCTGCCCTGGCAGACCGGGGTCACCACGATCGACGCGCAGTGCGGGTCGGCGCAGCAGGCCGTGCACCTGGCCGCCTCGCAGGTCGCCGCCGGCGTCGTCGACGTCGCGATCGGCTGCGGCGTCGAGGTGATGAGCCGCGCGCCGCTCGGCACCAACGTGCTGCCCCACAACCCGCGTCCGGACGACTGGTCGCTGGACATGCCGAACCAGTTCGAGGCGGCCGAGCGGATCGCGCAGCGGCGCGGCCTCACCCGCGACGACCTCGACGCGTTCGGCGCGCGGTCCCAGCAGCTGGCCGCGAAGGCGTGGGCGGACGGCCGGTTCGAGCGGGAGATCGTCCCGATCGAGGCGCCCGTGCTGGACGCCGAGGGCAACCCGACCGGGGAGACCCGGACCGTCACCCGGGACCAGGGCCTGCGCGAGACGACGAAGGAGGGGCTCGGCAAGCTCAAGCCCGTCCTCGGCGAGGGCGCGCTGCACACCGCCGGCACCTCGTCGCAGATCTCCGACGGCGCCGCCGCGGTGGTCGTCATGTCCGAGGAGAAGGCGTTCGAGCTCGGGCTGCGGCCGCGCGCCCGGATCCGGGCGCAGGCGCTGGTCGGCGGCGAGCCGTACTACCACCTGGACGGGCCGGTCCAGTCGACCGAGCGCGTCCTCGCGCGGGCCGGGATGACGATGGGCGACATCGACATCAGCGAGGTCAACGAAGCGTTCGCGTCGGTCGCGATGTCCTGGGCGTCGGTGCACGAGCCGGACATGGACACCGTGAACGTCAACGGCGGCGCGATCGCGATCGGCCACCCGGTCGGCGCGACGGGCGCCCGGCTGATCACCACGGCGCTGCACGAGCTGGAGCGCCGCGACGCCCAGACGGCGCTGATCACCATGTGCTGCGGCGGCGCGCTGTCGACGGCCAGCATCATCGAGCGGGTCTGACCGGCGGCTCCTTCGACGCGCGGCACCCCCGCCGCGCGGTACCTCCGACGCGCGGCACCCCCGCCGCGTGGAATCCCCGTCGCGCAGCACCTCCGACGTGTGGGGACCCCGGAGGCGGAGCGCCGTTCCGCGTTCCGCTAGGGTCCCCACAACCGACTCGCCCGACCGGATTGGGCGCGAAAGGCGGTCCCGTGGAGCCGGTACCCGAGGATCTCGGCGGGGGGCTTTGGAGCGTTCCCGTCCCCATTCCGGGCAACCCGCTGGCCTACACGCTCGTGTACGCGGTGGAGAGCCCGCAGGGCCCCGTCCTCATCGACGCGGGCTGGGAGCACGAGGACGCCTGGACCGCCCTGCGCGACGGGCTCGGCACCTTCGGGATCGACGTCGCCGACGTGCGCGGGGTCGTCGTCACGCACTTCCACCCCGACCACGCGGGGCTCGCCGGGCGGGTCCGCGAGGCGTCCGGCGGGTGGATCGCGATGCACCGCGCGGACACCGAGATCGTCCGGCTGTTCCACACGAGCCTCGGGCACGAGGAGCGCCGCTCGTTCGAGCTGACCTCGATGCGCCGCGCCGGAGCCGACGAGTCCGAGCTCGCCGCCGGGATGGACCAGCCGCGGGTGGACCCGCCGGCGATCCCGGACCGCGCGCTGGACGACGGCGAGCTGGTCGACCTGCCGGGCCGGAGGCTGCGCGTCATCTGGACGCCCGGGCACTCCCCCGGCCACATCTGCCTGCACTTGGAGGATGGCGACCGGATGTTCACCGGCGACCACGTCCTGCCGCGCATCACCCCGCACATCGGGCTCTACCCGTACGACACCCCCGACGTGGACCCGCTGTCGGACTTCCTCGGCTCGCTGGACAAGATCTCCGCGATGTCCGCGGACGAGGTGCTGCCCGCGCACCAGTACCGGTTCACGGGCCTGTCCGGGCGCGCCCAGGAGATCATCGGCCACCACGAGGAGCGCCTGGCGGAGGTGACGGCGCTGCTGTCGTCGCGCCCCGTCACGCTGTGGGACGTGACCGCCGGGCTGACCTGGCGGCACCCGTGGGAGCAGATGCCCCTCGGCGTCCGCCGCATGGCCGCCGGCGAGGCGGCCGCGCATCTGCGCACCCTGGAGAACCGCGGCGTCGTCCGCCGCGAGGGCACCGACGACCCCCTCCGCTACGTCCTCCGCTGACGAAGACGTCCGATCGTCAGGAACGCAGGCTGATGCGGCGGCTCTCCAGCCAGCGCTGATCGTCCTCGGTCCACATCAGCGACTCGGGCTCGGCGCCCGCGAGGCGTTCGAGCTCCGCCGCGGTGAGCGACTCCGGCTCCGTCCACGGCTGGGGCCGCGGCAGCGCCGCGCGCCGCGCCCTGCGTCTGCGGAGCGCCGTCTTCACGACGTCGACGGCGGCGTACACCAGGATCCCGCCGACCACCAGTGCGAGAAACATCGCGGGACCTCCCATCCCCGGAAGCGGGCGTGCGTACAAGAAGTGACATTCCCGACCAAGCGGCACTACACCGCCCCATGTAGGTAAACGTCCGGCGCGCGGACCTCGCCGCAACGTGACAGGTCGATGCGATTCGGGTCACTCCACCGTCTGGACCCTTGATGAGACTGGAGTCTCATGTTAGAACGTGTTCTATATCCGGATGCCAAGCAAGCGTTCGATCACAAGATCATCCGACCGGCGTCCGACGCCGGTGACCGGCCCCGCGCGGCGCGACACGGAGCCACCGTCCCGTCCTCGAAGTGACCAGCCCGCACCGGCTCGAAGGAAACCCATGGCCACTGAGACCCGTACCGCTCCCACCCCGGCCTTCGTCGCCCCCGAGATCGACATCATCGATCCCGGCGTGTACGAGCGGGGCGGCATCCCGCACCGCCAGTTCGCGTGGCTGCGCGACAACGACCCCGTGCACTGGCACGCCGACCCCAACGACGGGGTCGACGGCTTCTGGGCGGTGACCCGCCACGAGGACGTGGTGCGCGCCTCGCGGCGCCCCGACCTGTACTCCTCGCACGAGCGGTCGGCGATGTTCGAGGAGTTCAGCGACGAGGACATCGCGCTGTACGGGCAGATGATGCTGTTCCAGGACCCGCCGGACCACACCCGGCTGCGCAGCATGGTCAACAAGGGCTTCACGCCGCGGATGATCGGCAAGCTGCAGGACCACATCCGGGAGATCTGCAACCGGCTGATCGACGAGGCGGCCGAGCTGGGCGAGTGCGACTTCGTCGAGCACTTCGCGGCGCCGCTGCCGCTCTACACGATCTGCGAGCTGCTCGGCGCGCCGCTGGAGGACCGGGAGAAGATCTTCGCCTGGTCCAACAAGCTGGTGGCCTTCAACGACCCCGAGTACATCGGGGACCGCACCGAGTCGCAGCTGTGCGCCGCCGAGTTCGCCGGCTGGGCGGGCGAGCTGGCCGCCGCGCGCGCCTCGACGCCGCGCGACGACATCGTGACCAAGCTGCTCACCCCGGACGCGGACGGCAACCGGATCACCGACGAGGAGTTCCAGCTCTTCGTGATCATGCTGTCGATCGCCGGGAACGAGACGACCCGGACCGCGACGGCGGGCGGCATGCAGGCGTTCTTCGAGCGCCCCGACCAGTGGGAGCGGCTGAAGGCGGACCGGAGCCTGCTGCCGACGGCGGTCGAGGAGATCGTCCGCTGGGTCAGCCCGATCAACCAGTTCCGCCGGACGGCGATGGAGGACGTCGAGATGGGCGGCAAGCTGATCCGCAAGGGCGACAAGGTCGTGCTGTTCTACAGCTCGGCGAACCGGGACGAGCGGGTGTTCGAGAACCCGTTCGGCTTCGACGTGGGCCGCGACCCGAATCCGCACATCGGGTTCGGCGGCGGGGGCCCGCACTTCTGCCTGGGCACCCACCTGGCCCGGATGAACCTGAAGATGATCTTCGAGACGATCCTGGACCGGATGCCCGACATCGCGCCGGCCGGCGAGGGCCGCCGGCTGCGCTCCAACTTCGTCAACGGGCTCAAGGAACTGCCCGTCCGCTTCACCCCGTCCCCCCGCCGAGGTTGATGATCGAGGTCCCACCGGACAGAGAGGTCCTGGCGCGATGACCACCACCCCCGAGATCGACCTGGTCGCCCTCGACGCGTACGAGCGCGGCGGCGCCCCCCACGAGCAGTTGGCATGGCTGCGCGAGCACGATCCGGTGCACTGGCACCACGGCGACCCGGACCGGGACTACCCGCCCTTCTGGGCGGTCACCCGGCACGCCGACGTGGTGCACGTGTCCCGGCATCCGGAGATCTTCTCCTCCTACGAGCGGCTCGCGCTGTTCGACGAGCCGGCGGAGGAGCACCTGGCCCTGCAGCGGCTGATGATGCTGAACCAGGACCCGCCGGAGCACACGCGCAAGCGCGGCATCGTCAACAGGGGGTTCACGCCGCGCGCGATCGGCGCGCTGGCCGACCACATCAGGGAGATCTGCCGGGGGCTGGTCGAGGAGACGGTGGCGCGCGGCGAGGAGGCGGACTTCGTCCGCGACCTCGCCGCGCCGCTGCCGCTGTACGTCATCTGCGAGCTGCTGGGCGCCCCGCCGGAGGACCGGGAGAAGATCTTCACCTGGTCGAACACGCTGATCGGCGGGGACGACCCGGAGTTCCAGCGGACGCCGGAGGAGGGCCAGGAGGCGGCGACGCAGCTGTACGCGTACGCCAACGTGCTGGCCGCCGACCGGCGGGAGAACCCGCGCGACGACATCGTCACGCGGCTGCTGCAGCCGGACGCCGACGGCCAGGTGCTGGACGGCGACGAGTTCGAGCTGTTCGTGATGCTGCTGTCGGTGGCCGGGAACGAGACGACCCGCAACGCCGCGACCGGCGGGATGCTGGCGCTGCTGGAGCACCCGGAGCAGTGGGCGCGGCTGCGCGCCGACCGGTCGCTGGTCCGGACGGCGGCGGACGAGATCGTCCGCTGGGTCACGCCGGTGAACCTGTTCCGCCGGACCGCCGTACGGGACACCGAGCTGGGCGGGCGCAAGATCTCCGCCGGGGACAAGGTCGTGGTGTTCTACTCCTCGGCCAACCGGGACGGGGCGGTGTTCGCCGACCCGTACGCCTTCGACGTGGGCCGCGACCCGAACCCCCACCTCGGGTTCGGCGGCGGCGGCCCGCACTTCTGCCTGGGCTCCCATCTTGCCCGGCTCGAGCTGAGTGTGCTTTTCGAAACACTTTTGGACACTGTGCCCAATATTGAACTCGGCGGTAACGTACGGAGGCTAAGGTCTAGTTTCATCAACGGCATAAAGGAGATGCCGGTGCGTGTGCGACCGGCGTCCCGCGACTGACGGGAGTGGTGCGTGGGCAGGGGCTGGCGTGGGTGAGGCAGACGAGCCGGGCGGACCGTTGCGGGTGGCCCTGCTCTCCTACCGGAGCAAGCCGCACTGCGGCGGCCAGGGGGTCTACCTCCGGCATCTGAGCCGGGAGCTGGTCGACCTCGGGCACACGGTGGAGGTGCTGTCCGGCCAGCCGTATCCGGAGCTGGACCGCGACGAGATCACCCTCACCAAGATCCCGAGCCTGGACCTGTACCGGGACGAGGACCCGTTCCGCACGCCGGCGCGCGAGGAGTTCCGCGACTGGATCGACGTGCTGGAGTTCGCGCACATGAAGACCGGCGGGTTCCCCGAGCCGCTGACGTTCAGCATCCGCGCGCTGCGCGAGCTGAAGCGGCGCCGCCGCGACTTCGACGTCGTGCACGACAACCAGGTCCTCGGCCTCGGCAACCTCGGCATCTCCCGGCTGGGCCTGCCGCTGGTGACGAGCATCCACCACCCGATCAGCGTCGACCGGCGGATCGAGCTGGAGGCGGCGCAGGGCGTCAAGCAGAAGCTCGGCAAGCGCCGCTGGTACGGGTTCGTCACCATGCAGTCGCAGGTGTCGCGGCGCATCGGCCCCGTGCTGACGGTGTCGGAGTCGTCCAAGGTCGACATCGTCAAGGACTTCCGCGTCGACCCGCGCGACATCGAGATCCTGCCGCTCGGCGTCGACACCCGCATCTTCCACCCGCGCGGCGAGCGCGTCCCCGGCCGGATCGTCGCGATGGCCAGCGCCGACGCCCCGATCAAGGGCGTGGACGTGCTGCTGCGGGCGGTCGCCAAGGTCGCCACCGAGCGGGACGTGCACGTCATCGTGGTCAGCCGCCCGCAGAAGGACGGCCCGACCGAGAAGCTGGTGCGGGAGCTGGCGCTCGGCGACCGGGTCCGGTTCGTCAGCGGCATCAGCGACGACGAGCTCGGCGAGCTGCTGGCCTCCGCCGAGATCGCGGTCGTCCCGTCCCGCTACGAGGGCTTCTCGCTGCCCGCCGTCGAGCACATGGCGTCCGGCACGCCGCTGGTCGCGAGCCGCGCCGGGGCGCTGCCGGAGGTCGTCGGCGACGCGGGCGTGCTGGTCGCGCCCGGCGACGTCGAGGAGCTGGCCGCGACGCTGCGCCTGCTGCACGACTCCCCCGAGGAGCGGGCGCGGGTGGGCGGCGCCGGGCTGGCCCGCGTGCAGGAGCGGTTCGCCTGGCCGGCCGTGGCGAAGGCGACCGTCGAGCACTACCGCGCCGCGATCCGCGAGCGGAACTACCTGCGGCTCGCCGCGTCCAAGCGGGCGCGCCGCGGCTGAGACGGGCGGCACCCGCGAGGGGCCGCATCAGGCAAGGCTGTAGTCGAGAAGCGCTGTAGTCGAGAAGTGCTGTGGGAACCCCATCCGGGCCTCCCCGTACGGAAGGAGCACGACCCTGCTGACCGTGGATTTCCAGCGGTTCCGCGTCACCCCCGGGGACCGCATCCTCGACATGGGATGCGGGGCCGGACGGCACGCCTTCGAGCTGTACCGCCGGGGTGCGCACGTCGTGGCCTTCGACCTCGACGCGGACGAGCTGGCCGGCGTCGAGAAGATGTTCGGCGCCATGCGCATGGAGGGCGAGGTCCCCGAGGGCGCGGCGGCCGAGACCGTGCAGGGCGACGCGCTGGAGCTGCCGTTCCCCGACGACCACTTCGACAAGATCATCGCCTCCGAGGTGCTGGAGCACATCCCCGACGACATGCGGGCGATGCGCGAGCTGCTGCGGGTGCTGAAGCCGGGCGGGCAGCTCGCCGTGACGGTGCCGAGCTGGCTGCCCGAGCGGGTCTGCTGGGCCCTGTCGGAGGACTACCACACCGCCCCCGGCGGCCACGTGCGGATCTACACGCGCGCGGAGCTGGAGGCGAAGTTCAAGTCCATCGGCTTCAAGGTCGGCGGCCACCACCACGCGCACGGGCTGCACGCCCCGTACTGGTGGATCAAGTGCGCGGTCGGCGTGAACGACGACGGCAACCCGCTCGCCAAGGCCTACCACCAGATCCTGGTCTGGGACATCATGAAGCGGCCGCTGGCGACCCGGCTGGCCGAGCGCGCGCTGAACCCGGTGATCGGCAAGAGCGTCGTCGTGTACTTCGCCAAGCCGTCGGCGCCGAGCACGCCGGCGTCCCCGGCCAGGGAGACGGCGGATGCCGTCTGAGACCGCTCCCCCCTCCGTCCCGGGGGTCGTGACGGCGGACGGCATCGTCGCGACGGCCCGCAGCATCGCCCGCCAGCAGGAGGCGTCCGGCGCGATCCCGTGGTTCTCGCCGGTCGGCGGCGTGCCCGGCCACGTGGACGCGTGGAACCACGTCGAGGCGGCGATGGCGCTGACCGTCGCCGGGCTCGGCGAGGAGGCGCGCCGCGCCTACGCGTGGCTGGCGAGCGTGCAGCGGCCGGACGGGTCGTGGCCCGCGAAGTGGGTGCTGGGCGAGGTCACCGAGCCGGGCGGCGAGTCCAACCACGCCGCCTACGTCGCGGTGGGCGTCTGGCACGAGCTGGTGTGCACCGGCGACGACGACTTCGCGCGGCGGATGTGGCCGGTGGTCCGGCGGGCCGTCGACTTCACACTCGGCCTGCAGACCCGGCGCGGCGAGATCATCTGGATCCGGCACGAGAGCGGCGCCGCGTCCGACCACGCGCTGCTGACCGGCTGCTCGTCGATCTACCAGTCGCTGCGCTGCGCGGTCGCGCTGGCCGAGCACCTCGGCGAGCCGCAGCCGGAGTGGGAGCTGGCCGCCGACCAGCTCGGCCACGTGGTGGCGGCGCATCCGGAGGCGTTCGCCGACAAGAGCCGCTGGTCGATGGACTGGTACTACCCGGTGCTCGGCGGGCCGGTGCGCGGCGAGGCCGCCGCGCGGCGGCTGGCGGAGGGCTGGGACGACTTCGTCGTGCCGGGTCTCGGCTGCCGGTGCGTGTCGGACCAGCCGTGGGTGACGGCGGCGGAGAGCTGCGAGCTGGTGATGGCGCTGGACGCGGCGGGCGACCGGGACCGGGCGCTGGAGCTGTTCACCACCATCCAGCACCTGCGGCACGAGGACGGCTCGTACTGGACGGGCTGGCAGTTCGAGAACGAGCGGCACTTCCCCGGGGACCGTTCCACCTACACGGCGGCGGCGGTGGTCCTGGCGGCGGACGCGCTGGCGGACGCCTCGCCGGGGGCGCGGCTGTTCAAGGAGATCGCCGGGCGGCCGCTCGGGCCGTGCGCGGCGTCCGACCCGCTGGCGTGCGGCTGCGCGCCGGTGGCGGTCGCCAACCCGGTGCGGACGCGCCTGTGACGGCGCCTCCGCGGGCCTAGAACGGGTTCTCGCAGACGTGGGGCCGCACCGGTGCGTCCGGTGCGGCCCCACGTCCGTTACGCGGCTTATGAGGCGTCTGTGGCCTCGGCGCCATCTGCGGCCTCGGGGGCGTCCGCGGCCCCGGTGGTGGCGCCGGGCCGGGGCGCGGCGGCCGGGTCCGCGCCGGAGACGCGCTCCAGGACGCGGAGGGAGCCCTGCACGCGGCGCTCCTCGAACGCGCCGCTCGCCAGGGCCCGCAGGTAGACGTGGTAGGGGGCCTGCCCGCCGTCCTTCGGGTCGGGGAAGACGTCGTGGATCACCAGCGCGCCGCCGACCGCGACGTGCGGCGCCCAGCCCTCGTAGTCGCCCTGCGCGTGCTCCTCGGCGTGGCCCCCGTCGATGAACAGCAGCGCGAGCGGGGTGCGCCAGAACGCCGAGACCGTCCGGGACTGCCCGACGACGGCGACGACCTGGTCCTCCAGGCCCGCCGCGCCGACCGTCCTGCGGAACGCGGGCAGCGTGTCCATCCGGCCGGTGCTGGGGTCGACCAGGGACGGGTCGTGGTGCTCCCAGCCCGCCTGGTTCTCCTCGGAGCCGTGGTGGTGGTCGACGGTGACGACGACGGTGCCGGCGTGCCGGGCGGCGGCGCCGAGGTAGATCGCCGACTTGCCGCAGTAGCTGCCGACCTCCAGCAGCGGCCCCGCGGCGGCGAGCCGGGCCCCGTACTCCAGGGCCGTCTCGTAGAGGACGCGGCCCTCGTCGTCCGGCATGAAGCCCTTGGCGCAGCGGGCGGCGCGCAGCAGGTGCGCCGGCATCGCGGGAGGGCCGTCCGGGCGGTCCGCGGCCGAGGTCGTCCCCGGGACGGTGGACGCCTCGCGCAAATCAGACGGGGTTTCGGTCATCCGCGCACCTTATCCGACACCGAATGAGACTCGGGTCTCGCCCCGGTGTTGCCGCACCATACTGGAACGTGTTCTACTTTTCCGGGCGGGCGGCCGGGGCCAGAACCCGGTTCGGTAGGTTGGGCGCCGAGCACCGGGCCGGCGGGGCCGCGCCGCCGCGCGGACCTCCCCGGGACCGCACCCGCCCATCCGGGAACGCGAACGGAGAAGCCGATGAGAGTACGAGTCGACCCGCTGGTGTGCGAGGCCAACGGCGTCTGCGTCGGGCTCGCCCCCGAGGTCTTCGACCTCAACGACGACGACGAGCTGGAGATCCTCAAGCCGGACGTGCCGGCCGAGGAGGCCGACCGCGTCCGGCACGCGGTGCGCTCCTGCCCGAAGGCCGCGCTGACGCTCGAGGAGTAGCCGCACCGGCGGCCCGCCCGCGCCCGCCGCCGCGCCCGCGGCGGCAGGGGCGGGACCGCACCGGCGGTTCGTCAGCGGTCCCGTTCCCGTGCCATCCTGCTTCGTGCCCTTCGGACGACTAGACGATCGTGGAGTGCGGGTGGCGTACGCAGCTGCAGCGGGCCCTCTCCGGACGGCCCGGACGCTCGCGTCCGTGCTGGCGGCGGCGCTGGCCGTCCCCCTCGCGCTGCCGCCGGCCGCGCACGCCGCCGCGCCGCTCACCGGCCGCCGCATCCACGACGTCCAGGGCGCCGCGCACGTCTCGCCGCTGAACGGCGCCGCCGTCGCGGGCGTCCCCGGCGTCGTCACCGCCGTGACCGGCAACGGCTTCTGGATGCAGGACCCGCGCCCCGACCGCGACCCCGCGACGTCCGAGGGCGTCTTCGTCTTCACCCGCACCCGGCCGTCCGCCGTCCCCGGCGACGCGGTCCGGGTGAACGGCAGGGTCCGCGAGTACCGGCCGGGCGGCGGGTCCGCCGGGCTGACCCGCACCGAGATCGACGCGACCGCGACCAGCGTGGCCGCGCACGGCGCCGCGCTGCCCGCGCCCGTCGTGATCGGGCCGGGCGGGCGCCGCCCCCCGGCCGCCGTCATCTCGGCCCGGCGCGGGGACGTCGAGAAGGGCGGCGCGCTCGACCCGAAGCACGGCGGGCTCGACTTCTACGAGTCGCTGGAGGGGATGCGCGTCCGGATCAGCGATGCCGTCGCGGTCGGGCCGTCCAGCGACGGCCAGGTCCCCGTGCTGCCCGCCAACGGCGCCGGCGCCGGGACCCGCACCAAGCGCGGCGGCATCCTGCTGCGCGACGGCGACGCCAACCCCGAGCGGATCGTCCTGGACGACGCGCTCGCCCCGCTGCCCGCGATGAACGTCGGCGACCGGCTGCCCGGCGCCCACGACGGCGTGCTCGACTACTCCTACGGCGACTTCACGCTGCTGCTCACCGCCGCCCCACGGCGCGCCGACGGCGGACTGCCGCAGGAGGCCGCGTCCCCGCAGCG
Source organism: Actinomadura sp. RB99 (assembly GCF_014706005.1). Lineage (NCBI taxonomy): Bacteria > Bacillati > Actinomycetota > Actinomycetes > Streptosporangiales > Thermomonosporaceae > Actinomadura > Actinomadura sp. RB99. Next base: position 130,181 of record NZ_JABMCA010000003.1, read on the forward strand.
GTCCGGCGAACTCGCCGTCGGCACCGCCGGGCTGGCCGACCTCGGGCCCGACAGCCCCCCGCAGCGCTTCCGCGACCTCGCCGGCGACATCGTCCGCGGGCTGGACTCCCCCGACCTCGTCGCGGTCAGCGGGCTGCAGGACAACAGCGGCCCGCACGACGACGGCACCGTCGCCGCCGACCAGACCGTCGCACAGCTGATCACCGCGATCAGCGAGGCGGGCGGCCCCGCCTACGACTGGCGCTCGGTGAACCCGCGCGACCGCGCCGACGGCGGCGAGAAGGGCGGCAACAGCCGGATCGGGTTCCTGTTCCGCACCGACCGCGGGCTGGCGTTCGTCGACCGGCCCGCCGCCGCCGACCCGCTGGGCGACACGCCGCCCGCCGCGCAGCCCGACCCGTCCGTCACCTCGGCGAGGGCGGTGCGGCGCGCGGACGGCACGGCGTCCCTGTCGCTGTCCCCCGGCCGGATCGCGCCCCGGGACACCGCCTGGAGCGGCGCGCGCAAGCCGCTGGCCGGAGAGGTCACGTGGCGGGGGCGGCGCATCATCGTCGTCGCCGACGACTGGTACCCGCGCACCGGCGACGACCAGCCCCTCTTCGGCCGGTACCAGCCGCCGTCCAGCCCCACCGAGTGGCGCCGCGACGCGCAGGCCCGGGTGGTCGCCGGGTTCGTGAAGTCCGTGCGGGCGGCGGGCCGGAAGGCCGACGTGATCGTGACGGGCGGGCTGAACGACCGCGGGACGTCGCTGCCCGTCCAGGCGCTGACCAAGGGCGCCGGGCTCGCCGACCTGCCCGCCGCGCTGCCGCCCGGCGACCGGTACACCGCGGTGACCGGCGGGAACTCCGAGGACCTCGACCACATCCTGCTCAGCCCGTCGCTGGCCAAGAGCAGGCACCGGTTCGACGTGGTGCACCGCGCGTCGGAGTTCGCGGCGCGCGCCGGGGACCACGACCCGACCGTGGTGCGCATCGCCCTGCCCGGGAAGTGACCGCACCCGGGAAGTGACCGCGCCCGTGGGTGACCGCGCCCGTGGGTGACCGCGCCCGTGGGTGACCGCCGGTGGGTGACCGCGGTCACCCAATTCCGGCGGTACCGAAAAGATCGTCAGTGTGCGATCCGGAAACCCGCCGGTGTTTTTCTCTCAGGGGGCGGGGCAGCGATCGATCGTCACACCCCCTCCGGGAGGAGACGTCCCCCATGGCGTTCCGATATCGGTCGCACCACATCAGCCTGGTCGGCCTGATCTATCTCATCATCGGCGTGTTCGTCGCCTGGGACCGCGGCTACATCGACGTCCCGCTGCTGCGCCAGGTCGGCAGCGCGCTGCTGGCCGTGTTCCTCTGGTTCCTCATCCTGCTGGGCGTGGACCTGCACATCCACGCCTGACCCGGGACCGGCACGGGCCGCCCGCGCGTCCCCCCGCCGTCGGGCGGCCCGTGCCCCACTCCGGCGACAGGTCTCCGTGCCGCCGGGGTCATAGACCTCAAAACGCCCAAAGGGCTACGTTCCACTCATGACGAAAAAGGACTGCAGTTGCGGACATGGCGGCGGATGCTCGTGCCCGAAGGGCTGCTCCTGCGGCTGCAACGGCTAGGACTTCGCTCCCCGCACGGCACCGGCCGCCGGCACGGGCGCCCGCCACAGCAGCGGCGTCTCGGCGCCGTCGCGGACGCCGGTCCCGGTGGCCAGGACCGCGGCGCCCGCCGGCGTCATCGCGGTGAGGCGCCGCTCGGCGCGTCCGCCGAGCCCTCGCGCGGGCACCCGCGCCCACGCGCTCCCGTCCGGTGAACCGAACACGGCCGCGCCGCCCGGCGCGGTCGTGACCGCCGCCACGAAACCCTTCGGAGTCGCGGTCACCGCGGTCGCCTGCCGCGCGCCCGGCGGCGTGCGCCGCGCCCAGGTCCTGCCCGCATCGGGCGACACCATCAGGCTCGCGCCCGCACCGGCCGCGACCAGCGCGTTCCCGCGCGCCGCGACCTGCGTGAGCGGTCCGCCGCCCGGCGGCACCGCGGCCGTCGGCGTCCACTTCGCGCCGTCCGGCGACGTCCAGACGGCCGGCTTCCCGCCGCGCCCGCCGACCGCCACGTAGCCGGAGCCGGTCGACGCGACGTCCACGAGGTTGCCGCCGGCCACCGCCGCGCGCTTCCACGTCCTGAGGTCCGGCGACCGCCACACGGCACCGCCGCCGACCGCCACGTACCCGGCGGAACCGGACGCGACGGCGGCGAGCGGGCCCGCGGGTACCGTCGCGCGCGCCCAGACCGTCCCGTCCTTCGATGTCATCGCCAGCGCGCCGGGACGCGCGCCGTCCGCGCGGCCGACCGCGAGCCAGCCCTGCCCGCCGAACGCCACGTCCGACAGCCGCCCGGCGGCCGCCGGCACCCGGCCGCGCGTCCAGCCCCGGCCGTCCGGCGAGCTCCAGACCGCCGCACCGCCGTTCGTGCTGCCCACCGCGACCGCCCGGCCCGGCCCGGCGGCGAGGGACCGGATCGCCAGCTCGGTGTGCACCGCGCCGGGCACCGCCGCCAGGTTCGCGCCGGACAGGTACGCGTCGTCGCCCTGCCGTCCCGCGACCGTGACCGCGCCGCCGTCGGCGACCGCCAGGCCGCTGCTCCGCACCGGCTCCGCGACCGTCCCGGACGGCTGCCAGGTGCGCCCGTCGGCGCTGCGCAGCACGGTGCGCCGTCCCTTGGCGCCCTTCACCAGGACGCCGAAGCCCGCCTGCGAACCGCCGAACCGCTCGACGCCGCCGTACCCCGGCACGGAGATCCGGCCCGCGGCCTGCCACTTCTGCCCGTCCGGGGAGGTGAACAGCACCCCGAACCGCGTCGTCCGCCGGTGCTTCTTGCGGCCGGTCGTTCGCCGCCCCTCGCGCACGGTCGCGAACCCGCCCGGCCCCGCGACCAGGCCGATCGTCGCGCCCTGCGACCCCTGGGCCTGCGGGACGGCCACCGCCGTCCAGGTGCGGCCGCCGTCCGCGGACCGCCACAGGCCGTCGCCCCGCACCGTCCGCGTGACGGTCTTCCTGCCCTTCTTGCGCGTCACCTTCCGGCTGAACGTCCCGTGCGTCACCAGCACGCCGCCCGACGCGGCGACCCGGTCCAGCCCGGTGATCCCCGCCTGCAGCCCGTCGACGCGCTGCCACGCCCGGCCGTCGGCGGTGCTCCACACGACCGCCCGGCCGCCCGCCGAGCCCACCGCGACGAACCCGTGCACGGTCGCGACCAGCGCGTTCACCTGGTCGCCCGGCTTGAACGCGGACGTGTCGAGGTGCCGCGTCCAGGTCATGCCGCCGCCGCTCAGCCAGACGACCGTGCCCGCGGGCGACTGCCCGAGCGCCGCCCACTTCCCGGCCCCGGCCGCGACCAGCCGCGGGCGCTCCCCGGCGGGCGGCTCCGAGCCGTCCGCGCCGCGCACCTTCGCCGCCTTCCACGCGTGCCCGCCGTCCGCGGACACCAGGAACCGCGCGCGCTCCCGCCCCGGCGTGCCGTCGCCCTCCGTCCCGGCGGCGACGACCTTCCGCCCGGACGCGGTGACCACGGCGAGGTCCTGGACGAGGCCGTCCGTCGTGGCCGCCGGGTCGGTCCCGAACAGCGCGGCCGCCGGGACGGCGGCGGGCGGCCGCGGCTTCTTCGCACCGCCGCCGCCCTGGTCGAGCACGAACATCGCGCCGCCCGCGACGACCACCAGGCCGGCGGCGCCGGCAATGGCGACGCGCAGCCGCCGCGTCCCCCGGTTCGGCGCGGACTCGTCGGCCGTCGGCTGCGGCTCGGCGGTGGGCGCCGGGGGCTCGTCCTTGGGGTCGGGCGCCTCAGCGGTGCCCGTCTTCACCGGCGCCGCGGCCGGGGCCGTGGCCGCCGCGACGACGGACCCGGCGGACCTGGCCTTCGCGCCCTTCGCCTTCTTTGGCTTCGTGCCCTTCGCCTTCGGGTCTCCGGTCTTCGCGGCCGGGGCCTTCGCGTCCTTGGCCTTCGCGGGCTCGGGCTTCGCGGGCTCGGCCTTCGCGGGCTCCGGCTTCTCGGCGGGGCGGGCGGCGGCGGGCGGGGCGTCCGCGCGGATGGCGTTGCGGCTCGCGGGCGCGGCGCGCTCAGGGGCGGCGGCGCGTTCCCGGGGCGGCGCCCCGTGCCCCCAGCGGATGCCGGCGGCGCGCCACGCCTCGTAGGCGCGCTGCCAGGGCGACAGGGCCGCCGGGAGGTCGGCGAGGTCGGCGGAGACACCGAACGTCAGCCGTCGCCGGACCGCGCGCGATCCGGCGGGCCGATCATCGGCAGGGGGCTCCGCACCGGCCGGGGACGGGGTGCCGTTCCGCTCCGGGGTCCTCGCCGTCACACATGCTCCTTCACACGGTCCTGGGGACCACTATGAAACCGCGCCGCGCCGGTGCATGTCGGGACAACGGCGCGAACGGCGGCCGATCAGGCCGCTGGAGCGTTCTATCACCTCAGGCCGGACGGATCCGATCTTTCGCCACGATCTCCCCCTTATAGGCGAATCCCTGGATGTGGACGACCGGCGCGCCGGGCCCCGGGGCACCGGACAGGTCGGCGGAGACCCCCATGCCGCCGCTCTCCACCCGGACGCCCGGCGGGACGATCACCTCGACCGTCGACTTGTAGGCGAGGACGCGGATCGTGGTGACGGGCCCGTCGAGCTCGGCGGCGCGCAGGTCGAGGAGGGAGTGCCCCTTGTAGACGACGGTCGTGTACTTCTCGGGAAGGCGCCAGCGGCCGGTGCGGCGGACGGTGCTCTTGTAGGCCATCTGGAAGCGCCCGGCGGGGCCGCGCTCGGCGGGGGCGGAGCCTCCGGCGACCGGGGCGTCCGGCAGGTCGGAGGAGACCTCGGCCAGGTCGGCCTGGGTGCGGGCGGCGAGGGCGTGGTCGATGCGCTCGTCCAGCTCGGCCTCGGTGAGCCGACCTTCGGCGTAGGCGGTGTGCAGCCGGACGAGGACCCGGTCGCGGTCGCCGTCCGAGGCGCGCAGGCCCTTTCGCTGCTCGACGGTCATCTCACATCTCCTTCGCGGCGGTTCCTCCCCGCAGCCTGGACCTTCCGGCGGGTGGAGGGTCAAGCGGAGTCGCGATGTATCTTAACCCGATCTCGCTCGGTTTGCGAGAGATTCGCCGGGATCGCCTCGCGATCATGGGGTGCCGGACTCGCGGGCGTCCGGCCGGTAGATTCGGATCGGCCCGTTGATTGAGGGGGGACGGTCATGGGCGGGACGGCGGGGCGTGCGCACGGCCCGTACACGCTGTACGACCTGGACGCGATGCCCGAGGAGGGCCGGCGCTACGAGCTCGCCGACGGCTGGCTGAACGAGCTGCCGGGCGACCTGTGGCACGACCACGCGGCCGACGCGCTGAAGGCGATCCTGAAGGACGCGGCGCGGCAGGCCGACGCGGACGTCCACGTCGCGGGCGCGCCGCAGGACGTCACGACCCCGGCGGGCGTCCGCAAGCCGGACGTGTTCGCCGTCGCCCGCGACGTGGCGCGCGCCGCGCTGGAGCGGCAGACCCGCACCTACTACGGCCCCGACCTGATGCTGGTCGCCGAGGTCGTGACGCCCCGCACGGTGAACGAGCAGATCGACCGCGTCCGCAAGGTCGAGGAGTACGCGGCGACCGGCATCCCGCACTACTGGATCATCGACCTGGAGCCCCGCCCGTCGATCACCCTCCTCGAACTGGCCGGCGGCCGCTACGAGGTCGCGGGCAAGGCGCGCTCCGGCGAGACGGTGACGCTGGACGCGCCGTTCCCCATCAGCTTCGACCCCGTCCGCCTCTCCGAGATGGACTGACGCCCCGGGCAGGCGCAGGCTGCGCGCCGTCGGCCGGCACCCGGGCGTGCGCCGCCGCCGGGCGTTGGCCGGATCCTTTCAGTTGTTGGCGATCTCGCCACTTTTTGCCGCGGCGGCGGCCGGGCAGAGTGAGTGCGTCGCAACCGAGAAGAGGAGTAACGCCATGTCGGAGCGGATGCGGGCGATCAGGCAGGACGTGCTGGGCGGGCCCGAGGTGCTGCAGCTTGTCGAGATCGAGCGGCCGGAGCCGGGGCCCACCGAGGTGCTGGTCCGGGTGCGGGCCGCCGGGGTGAACCCGACCGACTGGAAGCACCGGGCGATGAAGATCTTCCTGCCGGACCCGCCGTTCACGCTGGGCTGGGACGTGTCCGGCGTGGTGGAGAAGGTCGGGTTCGGGGTGACGATCCACAAGCCGGGCGACGAGGTGTTCGGCATGCTCCGCTACCCGGGCGGCGTCGGCTCGCACGCCGAGTACGTCGTGGCGCCGTCGCGGACGTTCGTGCGCAAGCCCGCGGGGATCGACCACGTGCAGGCGGGCGCGCTGCCGCTGGCCGCGCTGACGGCGTGGCAGGCGCTGGTGGACACGGCGGGCCTCCGGGAGGGGCAGCGCGTCCTCGTCCACGCGGCGGCGGGCGGGGTCGGGCATCTCGCGGTGCAGATCGCCAAGGCGAAGGGCGCGCACGTCATCGGGACGGCGAGCGCGCCGAAGCACGGGTTCCTGCGCGACCTCGGCGTGGACGAGCCGATCGACTACCAGAACGTCGACTTCGCCGAGGCCGCGCGGGACGTGGACGTGGTGCTCGACACGATCGGCGGCGACTACGCGCCGCGCTCGCTGCGCACCCTGCGGCCCGGCGGCGTGCTGGTGGCGATCGCCGGGCGCGCGCAGCCGCCCTCGATGGCGGAGCAGGCCGCCGAGCGCGGCGTCCGCTTCGAGACGCTGCTGGTCGAGCCGGACTTCCACGCCATGACGGAGATCGCCGGGCTGGCGGCGTCCGGGAAGCTGCGCGCCGAGATCGACACGGTGCTGCCGCTGGAGGACGCCGCGAAGGCGCACGAGCGGGGCGAGACGGGCCGGGTGTCGGGCAAGATCGTCCTCACGGTGTGATCGGGGCCGTGTGATCGGGCCGTGTGGTCGGGCCGGTGGGTGATCGAGCCGGTGGTCGGGCCGGTCAGCGGCCGAGGTGGCGGAGGTAGGCGGCGCGGTCCAGGGGGTCGCCGCCGGTGCGCGGGCGCGAGGGCGGCGCGCCGGTGACCGGGCGCTCGCCGGACGGCTCGGACCACCAGGTGCCCTCGCCGCGGGTGAGCGCGGGCAGCGCCGCCTCCGCCTCCCGCGCGCGCCCTGCGGGGATCTCGCCCTTGATCGTCCAGCCGCCGGGTCCGGGGGCGGGCTCGACGGCCGCGGCGCCGAGCGTGCCGAGCGCGGCGAGGACGGGGCTGAGCGCGTCGCCGGGCACCTCCGCCTCGAACGCGTGGCACGGCTCGTACACGCGGGTGCCCGCGCGCGCGAGCGCCCCCATGAGGATCAGCGGGGTCAGGCCGCGGAAGTCGGCGGCGGTGCTGACCGGACCCGCGAACCCCGACCGGGTCAGCACCACGGCGCAGTCGGTCACCGGCCAGCCGTGAAGGCCCTGCTCCAGGGTGCGGTGGACGGTCTCCTCGATCGCGCGGTCGAAGGCGTGCGGCAGCGCGCCCGGCTCGGTCTCGCGGCGGAACGCGTTGCCCGAGCCGCGCGGCGCGGGCTCGACGCGCAGCCCGACGCTCGCCCAGAACTCGGGCACGCGGCGCCGCCAGTCCATCTCCTCGACTGCCTCGCCGGTGCCGGCCGGCCGCTCGGCGTAGACGGTGCGGCTCTCCTCGAAGACGGCCTCGACACCGGCCTCGGCGAGCAGCCGCGCCGCGATGACCTCCTTCTGCACCTCCCCGTAGAGCAGCACCGACGTCGCGCCGGACGGGGCGGGCCGCGCGCGGATCAGCGGGTCCTCGTCGGCGAGGTCGAGGAGCGCGGCGCGCAGCCGTCCCGCGTCGGCGGGGCGGCGGGCGCGGACGACCGTCTCCAGCGACGGCGGCGGGAAGGGCGGGACGTCCCGGACGGGCGGGCCGATCCGGTCGCCGACGCGGGCCGCGGCGAGGCCCCGGACGGCGGCGATGTTCCCGGCGGTCAGGGGCTCGCCGGGGGCGCCCGCGACGTCCAGCCCGGTGATCCGGCCGCCGCGTCCGCCCGCGAACGCGACGGTCTGCCGCGGGCGCAGCTCGCCGGAGAACAGCCGCAGGTAGGCGAGGCGCTCGCCGGACGCGGTGCGCTCCACGGCGAAGACGGTGCCGCGCGTCTCGCCGTCGCCGGGCCCGGCGGGAGGCAGCAGGGACGCGATGCCGCCGAGCAGGTCGCCGACGCCCGCGCCGGTCGTCGCCGAGCCGAAGTACAGCGGCTGGACGGTCCCGGCGGCGGTCTGCGCGCGCAGCGACGCCCGCACGGCGTCCGGCGGGGTGGCGCGGCCGTCCACGTAGTCGGCGAGCAGGGCGTCGTCGCCGTCCGCGAGGATCTCGGCCGACGGCGGGCAGGGCACGGCCCGCCCGTCCCGCACCCGGTTCAGCGGGACGGGCCGGACGCCCGGCCGGCGGCGGAGCGCGGCGAGCACCGCGTCCGGGTCGGCGCCGGTGCGGTCGATCTTGTTCACGAAGATCAGGGTGGGCAGCGCGAGCGCGCGCAGCGCCCGCAGCAGCACGCGGGTCCGCGCCTGCACGCCTTCGACGGCCGACAGCACCAGGACGGCGCCGTCGAGCACGCCGAGGGCCCGCTCGACCTCGGCGGCGAAGTCGGCGTGCCCGGGAGTGTCGATCAGGTTGACGCGCAGCGCGCCGAGCCGGAACGGCGCGACGGCCGACCGGATCGTGATGCCGCGGCCGCGTTCCAGCTCGCCGCGGTCGGTCTGGGTGTCGCCGGCGTCGACGCTGCCGAGCCGGGCGATCGCGCCGGTGTCGAACAGCAGCCGCTCGGTCAGGCTGGTCTTTCCCGCGTCGACGTGCGCGAGGATGCCGAGGTTGAGCGTGGGCATGGGCGGTGGGGTCCTCGAAAGCTCTCGTCCGGAATGGGCTGTGAGATTCCGAAGACCTGGCGCATCTCGCCTCCGCCGCTCGATGGTTGTCGGGCGCCATGGTGCCACCACGCCCCCCGACGCCCATACCGGTTTTCCGCCGGGCACTAGCCTGGGACGGTGCTGCTGCTGACGACGCTCGACGGCTGGCGGGACCAGCCCGGGCCCCGGTTCGTCCTGTCCGACGCGGGCGCCGTGTGGGCGCCCGACTCCGAGCCCGACCTGCTCGCCATCGCCGACGACGTGTACGGCGGCGGCGACGCCGGCCAGCTCGTCGCGGTGACGCTGGATCCGGAGCCGGGGCTGCGGCCGCCGCGCGGGGTGATCGACAAGTCGGCCGCCGCGGCGGTGCGGTACGTCCGGCGCGGGCCGGACGGGCGGCACGTCGCCCTGCTGGACCGGCCCGCCACCGCCGAGGCCCTCGACCTGCTCCCGCACCCCGAGGGCGGCTGGTACCGGGAGACGTGGCGGTCGGACGTGTCGTTCGTCCCCGGCGGCTACCCGGGCGAGCGGGCGACCGCGACCGGCATCTACTTCCTGCTGCCGCCGGGCGAGGAGTCGATGTGGCACGCGGTGCGCTCGGCGGAGATGTGGCTGTGGCACCGCGGCGGCCCGCTGACGCTGCTGCTCGGCGGGTCGGGTGACGAGCCCGCCGCGGACCCCGAGGCCGTCACGCTGGGCGCCGACGTGGCGGGCGGCGAGGTGCCGCAGGCCGTCGTCCCGCCCGGCGTCTGGCAGGCGGCGCGTCCCGCCGGGGCGGACGAGGTGCTGGTCAGCTGCGTGGTCTCCCCCGGCTTCGACTTCGCCGACTTCCGCGCCCGCCCCTAGCGGGCCGTCTTGCGGCGCGGCCGGACGGCCTGCTCGGTCCAGAACGGCTCCATCACCCGCTCGATCGCGCCGGCGACGGTGCGCAGCTCGTCCCGCGACAGCGGCCCGAACACCTCGGCGCCCACCTCGTCGGCCAGCGCACGCGCGCGCCGGTGCACCTCGCGCCCCTCGTCGGTGACGCGGACGGAGTGGCGGCGCCGGTCCTTCGGGTCGCGGGCGCGCTCGCAGAGCCCCCGCTCCTCCAGGTCGTCCACCAGCCCGACCATCAGCGTGGGGTCGAGCAGCAGGTAGCCGGCCATCTCCTGCTGCGACAGCGTGCCGGACGAGCTCAGCATCGCCAGCACCAGGAAGTGCCGGACGCGGAGGCCGAGCGGTTCGAGGGCCTCCTCCAGCCGCTGCTCCATCCACCAGCCGCACTTGGACAGCTGGAAGCCGGTCACGGACGCGAGCCCGGCCGGCAGCCCGCCGCGCATGGGCCTCTCCTCCGCCATCCCGCCAGGCTATAGCAGTTCGAGGATCACGCCCATCGACCATCGCTTGACTGGATAATCGAAAAGTTCAACTATTGGCCCATGGCATTGACTCTCGGGCTCTACGGGCTCAACCTGCACGCCTGCGCCGACCCGCGCGGCTCCGCGCGGATCGCCGCGCTGGCCGAGGAGCTCGGATACGACTCGCTGTGGGCCGGGGACCACGTCGTCCTGCCGAGCCCGCGCACCGACCCCTCGCCGCTCGACCCGCGGGCGCCGTTCCTCGACGCGGTCGTCTCCCTCACCCACCTCGCCGCGGCCACGGACCGGATAGCGCTCGGCACGGGCGTCATCGTCCTGCCGCAGCGCAACCCGCTGATCCTGGCCAAGCAGCTGGCGAGCGTCGACGTGCTGAGCGGCGGGCGGCTGGTCTTCGGCCTGGCGGCGGGGTACCTGGAGCCCGAACTGCGGGCCCTCGGCGTCCCGCCCGGCGAGCGCGGGGCGCGCACCGACGAGCATCTCGCCGCGATGCGGTCGCTCTGGTACGACGACGCGCCCGCCTTCCACGGCCGGCACGCCGACTTCGCCGGCGTGGACGCGCACCCGCGCCCCGTGCAGCGCCCGGTGCCGGTGGTCATGGGCGGGCACGGCCCGGCGGCGCTCCGCCGCACCGCCCGCGAGGCCGACGGGTGGTACGGCTGGATGCTCGGCCGCCGCGCCGCCGCCGACGCGGTCGCGCGGCTCCGGGAGGCGGCTCGGGAGGCGGGCCGCGACCGGCCCCTGCACATCTCGGTGTCGCCGCCGCGCCCGCCGGACGCCGGGTCCGTCCGGGACTACGCGGAGGCGGGCGTCGACCGGCTGATCGTCGTCCCGCCCATGGGCGTCCCGCTCGGCGACCTCGAACGGTTCGTCCGGGCCCACGCGCCCGCCGAGGTCGGCGCCGAACCGGCCGGGTGAGGGGAGCGGCGCGCCGTCCCCGTGCGTGGCCTCAGGGGGACGGCGCGCCGCAGGCCGAGCGAGCGGGCGGGGGCGCGCGGGGCGCGGGATCAGTCGGAGGAGAAGGCGGCGTCGAAGGCGGCGGACGGGGGTTCCATCGCGTTCAGCGCCCGGACGAACTCCAGCGCCTCGGGGGCGCCCTGGAGGCGGTCCATGCCGGCGTCCTCCCACTCGACCGAGATCGGACCGTCGTAGCCGATCGCGTTGAGCGCGCGGAACACGTCCTCCCAGGGAACGTCGCCGCGGCCGGTGGAGATGAAGTCCCAGCCGCGCCGCAGGTCCGCCCACGGCAGGTGCGAGGAGAGCCGCCCGCGCCGCCCGTCGCCGGTGCGGACCTTGGTGTCCTTGCAGTCGACGTGGTAGATCCGGTCGCGGAAGTCGAACAGGAACCCGATGGGGTCGAGCTCCTGCCAGACGAAGTGCGACGGGTCGAAGTTCAGCCCGAACGCGGGCCGGTGCCCGATCGCCTCCAGGGTCCGGACGGTCGTCCAGTAGTCGTAGGCGATCTCGCTCGGGTGGACCTCGTGCGCGAACCGCACGCCGACCTCGTCGAACACGTCCAGGATCGGGTTCCAGCGGTCGGCGAAGTCGGCGTACCCGCGCTCCACCATCGCCTCGGGGGTGGGCGGGAACATCGCGACGGTGTGCCAGATCGAGGAGCCGGTGAAGCCGACGACGGTGCCGACGCTGAGGCGGGCGGCGGCGCGGGCGGTGTCCTTGATCTCCTCGGCGGCGCGGCGGCGGACGCCCTCGGGCTCGCCGTCGCCCCAGATCCGCTCCGGCAGGATCGCCTGGTGGCGCTCGTCGGGGATGTCGCAGACGGCCTGCCCGACGAGGTGGTTGGAGATCGCGAACACCTTGAGGTCGTGCTTGGCGAGCGTCTCCAGCTTGCGCGGGACGTAGCCGTCGTCGGCGAGGGCCTTGTCGACCTCGAAGTGGTCCCCCCAGCAGGCGATCTCCAGGCCCTCGTAGCCCCAGCCGGACGCCAGCCGGCAGACCTCCTCGAACGGCAGGTCGGCCCACTGGCCGGTGAACAGCGTGATCGGTCGTGCCATGTCAGCTCCCCTCGACGTCGGTCCAGCCGCCGGACGCCGCGCTCGCGGCGACCGCGTCGAGCACCCGCTGCACCCGCAGGCCGTCGGCGAACGACGGGCTCGGGTCCGCGCCGTCCGCGATCGCGGTGAGGAAGTCGGCCGCCTGGTGGGTGAAGGTGTGCTCGTACCCCAGCATGTGACCGGGCGGCCACCACTGCCGGGCGTAGGTGTGGACGGGTTCGGTGACGACGATCCGGCGGAAGCCCGCCGTCGCGGCGTCCTCGGTGCCGTCGTAGAACCACAGCTCGTTCATCGACTCCAGGTCGAAGGACAGCGCGCCGGACGAGCCGCTGACCTCGATCCTTAGCGCGTTCTTGCGCCCGGTCGCCATCCGGGTGGCCTCGAAGGAGGCGAGCGCGCCGCCGTCGGTGCGGCCGACGAACAGCGCCGCGTCGTCCACCGTGACCGCGGCGGTGCCACCGCCCGGCATCGGGCGCTCCCCGACGAAGGTGTCCAGCACCGCCGACACCCCGACGAGCGCGTGCCCGGTGATGAACTGCGCGGTGTCGATGATGTGCGCGCCGATGTCGCCGAGCGCGCCCGTCCCGGCCCTGTCGCGGTCCAGCCGCCAGCTGAACGGCGCCTCCGGGTCCGTCAGCCAGTCCTGCAGGTACTGCGCGCGGACGTGCCGGACGGTCCCGATGCGCCCGGCCGCCACGAGGTCGCGGGCGAGCGTGACCGCCGGGACGCGCCGGTAGTTGAACCCGACCATCGATCGGATGCCGTGCTCGCGCGCGCGCTCGGCCGCCGCGACCATCGCCTCCGCCTCCGCGGACGAGTTCGCGAGCGGCTTCTCGCACAGGACGTGCTTGCCCGCCTCCAGCGCCGCGACGGCGATCTCAGCGTGCGCGTCGCCCGGCGTGCAGATGTCCACGATCTGCACGTCGTCGCGGCGCAGCAGCTGCTTCCAGTCGCCCTCCGGCGACGCCCACCCGAGCGTGCGGGCGGCCGCGGCGGCCCGCCCGGCGTCGCGTCCGGCGAGAGCGGCCATCACCGGGGTCAGCGGCGGGCCGAAGAACGGCCCGACGGTGCGCCATGCCTGGGAGTGGGCGCGCCCCATGAACGCGTGCCCGACCATCCCGACTCCGACGGTGGTCAATGTGCTCACCTCTCTGTACTGCGCCCGCCGGCGTCGCCGGCGGGCGCGCGGTCCGCGCTCAGGACTCGAAGCCGAGCGGCAGGTAGCGGCTCACGTTGTCCCGGGTGACGGTCTCGGACGCCAGCGTGATCGACTGCGGCGGCTCCAGCTCCACCAGGTCGGCCATGCCCTTGCCCTGCGCCAGCAACCGGGCCAGCCGGACCGCGGACGCGGCCATCGTCGGCGGGTAGGTGACGGTCGCCTCCAGCACCCCGTTCCCCGCCTTGATCTCCCGCATGGCGTTGGCGGACCCGGCGCCGCCGACCATGAAGAACTCCTTGCGGCCGGACTGCTTGATCGCGGCGAGCACGCCGACGCCCTGGTCGTCGTCGTGGTTCCACAGCGCGTCGATCTTCTTGTGCGCCTGCAGCAGGTTGGACGCGACCTGGTTGCCGGTCTCCACGGTGAACTTCGCGTCCTGCTTGGCGGTGACGGAGTACCCGTAGGACTTCAGCGCGTCCGCGAAGCCCTTGCTGCGGTCCTGCGTGAGCGGCAGCGTCGCGATCCCCTGGATCTCCACGATCACCGGGTTCGAGACGCCCTTGGCCTTGAGCTTCTTGCCGATGTAGTGCCCGGCGGACACGCCCATGCCGTAGTTGTCGCCGCCGATCCACGTCCGGTACGACAGCTTGTCGGGGAACACCCGGTCCAGGTTGATCACCGGGATGCCGGCGTCCATCGCCTTGCGCGCGACCTGGTTGAGCTGCTCGCCGTCGTTCGGCAGCATCACCAGCACGTTCACCTTCTCCGAGATCAGCGACTCGACCGCGGAGATCTGCTGGTTGATGTCGTTGGTCGGCTGGACGGGCTTGAACGTCACGTCCTTGTACTTCTTGGCCTGCGCCTCGGCGTTCTTGGCGATCGCGGCGGTCCAGCCGTGGTCGGCGGCGGGCGCGGAGAACCCGATGGTCACCTGCTTGCCGGGCTTGTCGTTGTCGCCGCCGAGCGCGCCGGCCTGCGCGGCCGGGGCGGGGTCGTCCTTCTCGTTGTTGCTGGTGCAGGCGGTGGCGAGGGCGCCGGCCGCGACTGCGGCGCCGCCGAACAGGACGCCTCTGCGGGTGGGGCGGGTGCTCTGGTCGCGCATGACGTGCTCCTGGTTTCCGGGGGTGGGGCGGCGGGGGGCGCGCCGCGGGGGCGGGCAGGTCAGGTCGGATGAGCGGGCCGGGTGGGCCGGGGCGAGCGGGTCAGGTGGGCGAGCGCAGGCCGCGGCGCTGCAGCAGCACCGCGATCCCGATGATCACGCCCTTGGCGATGAGCTGGTCGCTGGTCTGCAGGCCGTTCAGGATGAACAGGTTCGTGATGACGGTGAACACCAGCACGCCGAGGATCGACCCGGCGACGGTGCCGCGCCCGCCGGTCAGCAGCGTCCCGCCGATGATCACGGCGGCGATCGCGTCCAGCTCGTACAGGTCGCCGTGGGTGCTGGAGCCGGTGGTGGTGCGGGCCATGATGATGATCGCGGCGACGCCGCAGCAGAACCCCGACAGCGCGTACAGCAGCAGCGTGTGCCGCCGGACGTCGATGCCGGCGAGCCGCGCCGCCTCCGGGTTGCCGCCGACCGCGAACGTGCGGCGGCCGAACGTGGTGCGGTTCAGCAGCACCCATCCGGCGACCGCGACGGCCGCGAAGATGTAGACGACCAGCGGCAGCCCGAGCACCTTCGTGGTGGACAGCGACTCGATCGCGTCGTTCTCCGGCCGGATCAGCTGCGTCTTGCGGTCCGACATCCGCTGCGCCAGGCCGCGCGCCGACACCAGCATCGCCAGCGTCGCGATGAACGGGACCATCCGGCCGTAGGAGATCAGCAGGCCGCTGACGACTCCCGCGCCCGTCCCGACGAGGATCGCGCACAGCGCCATCACCGCCGGTCCGTACGACTGCGTCGCGACGGTCGTCGCCCACACCGAGGCGAGCGCCATCACCGACCCGACCGACAGGTCGATCCCGCCGCCGATGATCACGAACGTCTGGCCGACCGTGATCACCCCGATGGTGGCGGCCAGCGCCAGGATGCCGACCAGGTTCCCCGAGGTCGGGAAGTTGTCGGGCTCGGTGACGACGCCGACCACCGCCAGCAGCGCCAGCGCGGCGACCAGCCCCAGGTGCCGGAACTCGCCGGGCCCGCGGCCCGCGCCGTCGCGCCGCAGCGGCCGGAGCGGCCCCTTCGCCCACGTTCCGCGTGCCGGGCCGCCGCGCACACCCGCGTCCGTCTCGGTCACAGCGCGCTCCCTTCCATGATCATGTTGAGTACGGCGGCCTCGTCCAGGGCGGCGGCGTCGCCGCTGTGCACCACCCGGCCCTCGCGCACGACCAGCACCCGGTCGGCGAGGCCGAGCACCTCGGGCACCTCGCTGGACACCAGCAGCACCCCGATCCCGCGCGCCGCCAGGGCGCGGATCACCGCGTACAGCTCCGCGCGCGCGCCGACGTCGACGCCGCGGGTCGGCTCGTCCAGGATCAGCAGCCGCAGGTTCCGCGCGCCCGCCAGCCACCGGGCCAGCACGACCTTCTGCTGGTTGCCGCCCGACAGCGTCACCACCGGGCGGCGCGGATCGGGCGGCCGGATGTCGAGCGCCTCGATCTGCTCCCGGACGTCCGCCAGCTCGCGGCGCCGGTTCAGCCAGCCGAGCCGCGAGTACCGGCGCAGGCCCGCGACCGTCACGTTCCCGGCGACGGAGTCGTTCAGCAGCAGCGCCTGGCTCTTGCGCTCCTCCGGCGCCATGCCCATCCCGCGCCGCACCGCCGCGCCCGTGTCGCCCGGACGCACCGGGCGGCCGTCCACGAGGACCCGCCCGCGCGCCGGGCGCCGCGCCCCGTAGACCGCCTCGAGGATCTCCGAGCGGCCCGACCCGACGAGCCCGGCCAGCCCGACGATCTCGCCCGCGCGGACGGAGAACGACACGTCCGCGAACGCGCCGGGCAGCGTGAGCCCCTCGACCCGCAGCACCTCGGCCGCGCCGCCGGGGGCGTCGCCGTCGCCGTCCGGCGCGGGCCGGTCCGGGAAGACGTACTCGATGTCGCGGCCGGTCATCAGCGACACGATGTGGTCGGTCTTCGTCGTCTTGGCGGGAAGGCCGTTCGCGACGGACCGGCCGTCCTTGAGGACGGTCACCCGGTCGCCGATCTCGCGGATCTCCTCCAGCCGGTGCGAGATGTAGACGACGGCCACGCCGGACGCGGTCAGCTCCCGGATGATGCGGAACAGGTTCGCCACCTCGTCGTGCGCGAGGGCGGCGGACGGCTCGTCCATCACGATGAGCCGGGCGTCGTGCGACAGCGCGCGGGCCATGCTGACGACCTGCTTGCCCGCCGCGGGCAGCCGGCCCGCCTCGCGGCGCGGCGGGATCTCGCCGTGCCCGAGCCGGCCGAGCAGCTCCCGCGCGGCCCGCTCGGCGTCGCCGCGCCGGGTGAACCCGAGCGTCGCGCGCTCGTGGCCGAGGAAGATGTTGTCGGCGACCGACAGCCCGTCCACCAGGTCGAGTTCCTGGTAGATGGTCGCGATGCCGGCCCGCATCGCGGCGGTCGGCCCGGCGAGCCGCGCCGGCCGCCCGGCGAAGGCGATCTCGCCCTCGTCCGGCTGGTGCGCGCCGGCGAGCACCTTGATGAGCGTCGACTTCCCGGCGCCGTTCTGGCCGAGCAGGCAGTGCACCTCGCCGGCCCGGACGTCGAGGTCGACGCCGTCCAGCGCGCGGACGCCGGGGAACTGCTTGACGATGCCGCGCATGCGCAGCAGCGGTTCGGGTTCGGACGGGCCCATCGGGCCTCCTCGGGGGTCAGGAGGGACGCGTGACGGGAGGAACGCGGGTCGGGGACGGAGGTCGGGCGGGGCGCGGGCCGGGCGGGCGGAGCGTCAGGCGGGGCGGGCGGAGCGTCAGGCGGGCGGGCGGAGGGTCAGGCGGGGCGGGCGGAGGGTCAGGCGGGGCGCGGGTCGGGCGGCGGGGAGAACACGTGGTCGCTGATCAGCCGCGCGCCGCCCACCACCCCGGCGGCGCCGGCCAGCTCGGACAGCACGATCGGCAGGTTGCCGGTCGCCAGCGGCGCCGACCGGCGGTAGACGACGCTGCGGATCTCCGCGAGCAGGGTGTGGCCGAGCCCGGCGACGCCGCCGGCGATGATCACCAGGCCCGGGTTGAAGAAGCTGACCAGCCCGGCGAGGACCTGCCCGACGTGCCGGCCGCCCTCCCGGATGATCCGCACCGACGCCGGGTCGCCGGCCGCGGCGGCCTGCGCGACGTACTCGCCGGACAGCTCCCCGTGGCTGTCCAGCAGCGCGGCGAGCTGCGGCGACTCCCCCGAGCGCGCCGCCGCCTCCGCGTCCCGCGCGAGCGCCGCGCCGCCGAAGTACGCCTCCAGGCAGCCGGCGTTGCCGCACGCGCACATGGGCCCGTCGTCGTCGATCCGGATGTGCCCGATGTCGCCCGCGCTGCCCGACACGCCCCGGTAGATCGCGCCGTCCACGACGATGCCGCAGCCGATGCCGGTGCCGATCTTGACGAGCAGGAAGTCGTCCACCGACCGCGCGAGGCCCGCGTGCAGCTCGCCGAGCGCCATCAGGTTCACGTCGTTGTCCACCAGGACGGGGCAGCCGAGCTCGGCGCCGATCGCGTCGCGCACCGGGAACCGGTCCCAGCCCGGCATGATCGGCGGGACGACCGGCATCCCGTCCCGGAAGCTCACCGGCCCCGGGACGCCGATCCCGGTGCCGTGCACGCGCGGGATCAGGCCCTCGTCGCGGAGCTTGCCGAGCAGGTCCAGGGCCCGGTCCAGCACCGCCGTCGCGCCCTGCCGGACGTCGCACGCCTCGCTGACGTGGCCGAGCACCTCCAGGGCGCCGTCCGTCACCGCGACGTCGATCGAGGTGGCACCGATGTCGAACGCGACGAACCGCAGGCTCGGCGACAGCCGGACGATCCCGGACCGCCGCCCGCCGCGCGACGCCGCGAGCCCGGCGCCCTCCACCAGCCCGAGCTCGACCAGCCGGTCCAGCTCGACGGCCAGCTTCGAGCGCGACAGCCGGACGACGTCGCCCAGCTCGGCGCGCGACCGCGGGCCCTCGTCGCGCAGCAGCCGCAGCAGGCGTGCCTGATGCACGTTCTGCGGACGAGCCGGCATGCGCATCACGCCGTCCTCTCGGGTGCCGTTCGGGGCGCCGGGGCCGTGTGACCCCGGTCTCATGCGGAGACCGTAACCGGCTTTTGTCGACTTGAGAAGACCTTTCACCCAACTCTTTCGAACTTTCTCCTGTCACAGGACAAAGTCGGCCGCGAAAAAGCCCCGGACCGGAACGTGCCGGGTCCGGGGCTCTCTGCCCGCAGGGGTCAGGACGTCACGAGAAGGGGCGCCCGCGCGCCCCTGCCCGTCAGCCCGCCCGTCAGTAGGTGACGGCCTGGCGGCTGCCGCTCATCGTGCGCATGATGTGCTCGACGAGCGTGATGAGCACGCGCTTGGCGTCCTCGCGGTCGCGGACGTCGCAGTCGATCACCGGGATGTCGGGCGACAGGTCGAGGGCGTCGCGCACCTGGTCGGGGGTGTGCCGACCGGCGCCGTCGAACCGGTTGACCCCGATGATGAACGGCACGCCGCGCCGCTCGAAGTAGTCCACCGAGGCGAAGCAGTCGGCCAGCCGGCGGGTGTCGACCAGCACCACCGCGCCGAGCGCGCCCTTGGCCAGCTCGTCCCACATGAACCAGAAGCGGTCCTGGCCGGGCGTGCCGAACACGAACAGCACCAGGCCGTTCGGCAGGGTGATCCGCCCGAAGTCCATCGCCACGGTCGTCGTGGTCTTCGACGACACCGCCGTGGTGTCGTCGATGCCGATGCTCTTCTCGGTCAGCGCCTCCTCGGTGCGCAGCGGACGGATCTCGCTGACCGCGCTCACCAGGGTGGTCTTGCCGACTCCGAAGCCACCGGCCACGAGGATCTTGACGGTCAGCGCGGAATCGCCCGCCTGGGCGGCCGCGTCAGAGCGCACGGATTCCATCGATCACTTCCTTGAGTACGCGCTCGCTCGGGAACTGCGCCACCGGCGCGGGGCGCCGGACCTGTATCAGCGAACGGTCGAGCAGGTCGCCGAGCAGGACCCGGACGACCCCGAGGGGAAGTTCCAGATCCGACGCTATCTCGACGACGGACAACGGGGTGCGGCAAAGCTCCAGGATCATGTCATGTTCCGGCTCCGGCGACCACGGAGATGCCGGAATCGCCGGGTTCGAGTCCGCGCCGCCCGGCGGCTCGACGGCCTCGATCAGCGCGACGAGGTCGAACTCGACGCCCTCGTAGTGGGTGCGGCCGCCGGTGAGCGCGTAGGGGCGCACGACGGGCCCGGCGGCGTCGTCGAACCACGCCGTCCCGCCCGCTCCGCCCGCGGCGCCGCCCTGAGCGCCGCCCGGGGCGCCCGCGACGCTCCCCGCGGCGTTCCCCGGCGGGCCGCCGGCGGCGCCCGCCGTGGCGCCCGCCGCGTGCCGGTGCGGCCATTCGGGCACGGAACCCTCGGTCCCGTCCACCGTCACACGCCGCCCTCGGCCGCGGCCACCCGCGGGTTGGCCGACAGGTGCTGGCCGACCCGCGTGACGAGCATCGCCATCTCGTAGGCGATCATGCCGAGGTCGGCGTCGGCGTCGGCGAGCACCGCGAGGCACGCGCCGCGCCCGGCCGCGGTGACGAACAGGAACGCCGACTCCATCTCCACGATGGTCTGCCGGACCGGGCCGCCGCCGAACGACTCGCCCGCGCCGCGGGCCAGGCTCTGGAAGCTGGCGGCGACGGCCGCGAGGTGGTCCGAGGCCTCCTGGCCGAGACCGCGGGAGGCCGCCATGCGCAGGCCGTCGCTCGACAGGACCACCGCGTTCTGCACCTGGGCGACGCGCTGCACGAGGCTGTCCAGCAGCCAGTTCAGCTCGCCGCCGGCACCGCCCGCGGCCTCCGCGCCGGAGTGCTGGGCTTCTGTCATGGGGCGTCGTCCTCCTGGTCACCTCGGTTGGGGTGGTCGTCGCGGCCGGGCGGGGCCTGCGCCTCGGCGTCGGCCGCCTCCCGCCTGCCGCGCTGCCACCCGCGCTGCATGGCGGACATCATCGACCGCATGGTCTCGGGCGAGCGCGCCGCGTCCGGGACGTCCGGTGGAGCGCTCCCGCCGCCGGGCGGGACGTCCGCCGGCCCGGCGGGCGCGCCCGCGTCCCCGGGCGGGGACGCGTCGGCGGGGACGGGGGCGGCCAGCGGCATCGACGGCTCCGGCTGCGCGGGCTGCTGCTGCGCGGGCGGCGTCGCGGCGGCGGGCGGCGGTGCCTGCCCCTGCGCGGCCAGATGGGCGTCCACCCGCTCCTTCAGCTGGGGCGCGAGATGCGTCTGCCGGCGGCGCTTGGGAAGCCCGCCGTCCGCCGTCGCCCCCGCGGGCTCCGCGTCCGCCGGGGCGGGCTCGGGTGCGGGCTGCGGCCGGTCGGCCTGCCGGGAACGCCTGCGCTCCGGCAGTGGCGTCAGCCCGGACGCCTCCTCCCGCGCCTGCTCGCCCGCCTGCTCGGACTCGGCCTGCTCCGACTGTGCCTGCTCGGACTGGGCCTGCTCGGGGAGCCCGGATTCCGCCCGGACCGGTTCCGTCCGGACGGGATCGGCGCGCAGCGGCTCGGCCTCCGCGACCAGCCGCACGACGCCGCCCTGCTCCACCGCCGGGCGCGCGGACGCCGACAGCGCGCCCGCGGGCGCGGCGGGCAGCCGCATCGGCCCGGTGTTGCGGCGCGCGGGCGGCTCCTGCTCCGCGGTGTCCACGATGAGGGATCCTGGGATCAGCGCGATCGCGGTGGTACCGCCGTACGGCGACTGCCGCAGCGTCACCTTGATGTCGTGCCGTTCGGCGAGCCGCGCCACGACGAACAGGCCGAGCTGCGCGCTGTCGGACGGGTCGAACTCCGGCGGGTCGTCCAGCCGGGCGTTCGCGGTGCGCAGCGCCTCCTCGGTCATGCCGAGGCCGCGGTCCTCCACCTCGATGGCGAAGCCGTTGGCGACCGGGTGCCCGCTGACCCGCACCGGCGACTGCGGCGGGGAGAACGTGGTGGCGTTCTCCACCACCTCGGCGAGCAGGTGGATGACGTCGGCGACGGCGGAGCCGAGCAGCGCGATCCGCGGCAGCGGCTGCACCCGGACCCGCGGGTAGTCCTCGACCTCGGCGACCGCGCCGCGCACCACGTCCACCAGCGGGACGGGCCGCCGCCAGCCGCGCCCGGCGGTCTTGCCGGCCAGGATGACCAGGCCCTCGGCGTGCCGCCGCATGCGGGTCGCGAGGTGGTCGAGGCGGAACAGGTCGGACAGCTCCGACGGGTCCTCGGTGCGGCGCTCCATGGTGTCGAGCAGGCTGAGCTGGCGGTGCAGCAGCGCCTGGTTGCGGCGGGCGAGGTTGACGAACACCTCGCTGATCCCGCGCCGCGCCGCGACCTCGCCGGCCGCGGCCACCAGCACCGCCTCGCGGGCCCGGTCGAAGGAGTCGGCGATCTGCCGGATCTCCCTGATCCGGAAGTCGACGGCGGGCTCCGGCTCGGGCTCGGCGGGGCGCCCGGCGCGGACCTGCTCGGCCAGCAGCGGGAGCCGCTTGCGGGTGAAGTCCACGACGGCGCCGGCGAGCGTGCGGCACTCGCGCAGCAGCCGCCGCGACACCCGGATCGCGATCATGGCGGACAGCACGACGGCGACCAGGCCGAGGCCGCCCGCGATGCCCAGCCGGACGAACACGCCGACCGCGATGTGCTGCGCCCGGCCGGTGATGTCGTCGAGGGTGCGGTTCTCGAAGTGGTAGAGGTCCTCGTCAGCGTCGTCGGCGACCGTCCGCCACTGGGACGGGTCGACGATCGGGGCCCGCGCGGCGCGGGAGGCCCCCGCGGCGGTCCCGCCGCGAGCGCCCGTCGCGGACGCGGCGCCCTGCCCGGTCGCCGTGCCCGTCGCCGTCCGGCCCTGGACCTGCTTCTTCTTCGAGACCGTCCGGACCTGCTCGGACCCCCGGATGACCTCGTCCTCCAGCTTGCGCAGCTGCGCGAACTGCGGGGTGGCGACGAGGCGCTCGTAGCGGCCGCGGTCGGCGGCCGGCAGGTTCGGGACGTTGTCCGCGTACGCCATCCGCTGCGCGCCGACGAGCTGCGCGAACTCGCCGCGCTCGGCGGCGCTCAGGTGCCCGGCGGCGAGCGCGCCGGTCAGCAGCGCGTCCTCGCGGGACAGGAACTCCCGGCCGCGGCCGACGGAGGTGAGCGTGCGCGCGTCGGCGGTGATGGTGCCGTTCGCGGGCGTCGTCGCGCTGTAGATCGCGAAGCCGGCGTCGATGATGCCGCTGTAGTCGGCGAGCACGTCCGCGCGGCTGGAGGCGCGGTCGTCGACGCCGCGGCGAGTCGTCTCCAGCGTGCCGAGCCTGGCCAGCAGGTCGTCCATCCGCTTGACGACGCCGGGCAGGATCGAGTCGCGCAGGGCGCCGTCCCCGAAGCCCTTGCGCAGCTCCCTGACGGCGCCGTCGGTCACCTGCCGCTGCGTGCGCAGCACGTCGGGGTTCACCGAGCGGGGCGACCCGGCGTCCGCCATCGACAGCCGGCGCTCCTTCTGCAGCGCGTTCATCAGCCGCTGCGTGGGCAGCACCGCCTCCTGCTGGAACTTGCGGCTCTGCAGCAGCTGGTGCGCGTCGCCGTAGGTGATCCCGGTGAGGAACATCCACAGCGCGGCCAGCGCGAGGAGCGGCACGAGGACCAGGAGCGTGATCCTCGCCCGGATGGAGGAGAAGCGGGAGGCCATCACGGCAGGTGGACCATGCTCACATCGATGGCTTTCGGCGATGGGGGATGCGACATGCGGGGGGAACCTCCCGATGCGGGATGTACGGGGGTCTGCGGGACTCTACTACGTCGCGGGACGGCGACGATCAGGTGACCGAGCGTCATGTCCGGGGTCGTCGGCGTCCGGCCAGCTCAGCACGTGCTCCATCAGCGCGATGAGGACCTCCTTGGCCGATTCGCGGCGGCGGGCGTCGCACAGCAGCACCGGGACGCCGGGGTCCAGGTCCAGCGCGATCGCGACGTCCCGGGGGTCGTGCCGCCGCGCGCCGTCGAAGCAGTTGACGGCGACGACGAACGGCAGGCGGCGCCGCTCGAAGTAGTCGATCGCGGGGAAGCAGCCGGTCAGCCGGCGGGTGTCGGCGAGCACGACCGCGCCGATCGCGCCGGCGGCCAGCTCGTCCCACATGAACCAGAACCGGTCCTGGCCGGGCGTGCCGAACAGGTAGAGCAGCAGCTGGTCGGAGAGCGTGATGCGGCCGAAGTCCATCGCGACGGTCGTGGTCGACTTGGCGCGGACGCCGGTCACGTCGTCCACGCCGACGCCGCGGTCGGTCAGCGGCTCCTCGGTGCGCAGCGGCCGGATCTCGCTGATCGACCCGACGAGGGTGGTCTTGCCGGCGCCGAACCCGCCCGCGATGAGGATCTTGGTGGTGACCAGCGGGCGGGCGGCGAGCCCGGCGCCGGGACCGCCGCCGGGACCCGGGCCGGGGTCAGAGGGCGCGTAGGCCATTGAGGACCTCCCTCAGGACGCCCCGTCCGGGCCGCCCGTCCGCGGGGGCGGCGGAGTCCACCACCCGGATCAGCCCCTCGTCGCGCAGGTCGCCGAGCAGCACCCGGACGACCCCGAGCGGCAGCCCGAACTCCGAGGCCAGGTCGACCACGGCGACCGGGCGGGCGCAGCCGCGCAGGATCCGCACGTGGTCGGGGCTGTAGCGCAGCCGGTCGCCCGGCTGCGCGCCGGTGGCCGCGACGACCGCGATCAGTTCGAAGCCCTCACCCGCGGGACGGGTGCGGCCCCGGGTCCGCGCGTAGGGGCGGACGAGCGGGCCGGCCTCCCGGTCCAGCCACCGCTCCGCCGACGGGTTCATCGGTCATTACCCCCACATCTCCCCCGGGACGGGCTCCGTCCGGGTCACCGGCCCTGCGGGACCGCTCCCCCGGCGCCGTAGCCGCCGGTGTAACCGCCGCCGAAGCCGCCGCCCGCCTGCTCGTGCCGCGGGGCGGCCTGCAGGTGCTGCCCGACCCGCTTGACCAGCACCGCCATCTCGTAGGCGACCAGGCCCGCGTCGGCCTCCGCCTCGGCGATCACCGCCAGGCAGGTGCCGTCGCCGGCGGCGGTGACGAACAGCAGCAGCGCGTCCATCTCGATGATGGTCTGGCGGACGTTGCCGCCCGCGAAGTGCCGGCCGGCGCCGCGCGCGAGGCTCTGCACGCCGGACGCCAGCGCGGACAGGTGCTCGGCGTCCTCGCGGCCGAGCTCGCTGGACGCGGCGACCGCGAGGCCGTCGCGGGACAGGATCACCGCCTGCCGCACGCTCGCGACGCGCTCGGCGAAGTCGTTGAGCAGCCAGTTGAGCTCGCCGGTGACCGTGTTGTGCATCATCGGGTCCCCTCATCCTCCCCATCGGACGCGCGGCCGCGCCGCCATCCCTGCTGTACCGAGGCCATCAGCGAGCGCGCCTCCTCCGGGGACCGCGCGACCCCGCCGGCGGGACCGCCGGCGACCGGCGGAGGCAGCGGCGGCGGCTCCTTGCGCAACTGCGGCGCGAGGTTCTCCTGCCGGACCCTGCGGGGCAGGCCCGCGTGGGTCCCGGCGGGAGAGCCGCCCTCCGCGCCCCGAGGGCGCTCGCCGCCGACGACGGTACCGCGATCTTCCACGCCGTCCCACGCCGTGTCACCGGCCGGATGCGCACCGCGCTCCGTTCCCGGGTCTCCGTCCCGCTCGGGGGCGCCCGCCGGTGGGCCGCCGGGCGTGCGCGCGCCGGGCGCGTAGACCGGCGCGGGCGTCCAGCCGTCGGCGTCGGACGGATCGTCCGACGCGTACGCCGGCACGGCGTCCGCGTCGTCAGACCAGGGGTTCACGGAGCCGCCGCGCGGCCCGCGGAACGGCGCGGCGGGCGCCTGGTCCTCGGGGTCGCCCCACGGGGCGGCCGGGCCGGCGAGCTGCGGCAGCACGGGCGGCGTCTCGCGCAGCGGCACGGGCTCCGGCCACGCCGTGCCGGGCCGCCGCATGCCGGGCCGCTCCATTCCGGGCTGCTCCATTCCGGGCTGGGGCGCGTCGCCGGACGCGGGCTCCCGGCGCGCGAACACCCCGACGTCGGGGACGACCTCGGCGCGCGTCACGACCTCCGGCCGCGGCGTCCCGCCGAACGGGACGTCGGTGTACGGGGTGCCCATGAACGTCGGCCCGGCGCCGGCCGGCGCCGGCCGCACGGGGGCCGGCTCGACGGGCTCGGCGCCGCCCGGCCCGCCGCCGGCGCGGTCCGGGGACGGGGCGTCCGCGCCGCCGGCCGTAGCGGGCTCGCCGGCGTCCGCCGGGGCCTCGACCGCGGGGACCTCGGCCGCGGCGGCGTCCGGACCGCCCTCCAGCGGGACGACCTCCTCGTCCATCCGGTCGGCGGGCACCACGAGCTCGTGCGGCATCAGCACGATGGCCGTCACGCCCCCGTACGGGGAGCGGTGCAGCGACACGTCGATGCCGTGCCGGGCCGCGAGCCGGGCGACCACGAACAGCCCCAGCCGGTCGGTGTCGACCAGGTCGAACTCCGGCGGCTCGGCGAGCCGCCGGTTGATCTCGGCGAGCGTCTCCGGCTTCACGCCGAGCCCGCGGTCCTCGATCTCCACGCAGAAGCCGTTGCCGACCCGCTCGGCCATCACCCGCACCTCGGTGTTGGGCGGGGAGAACGACGCCGCGTTCTCCAGCAACTCGGCCAGCAGGTGCACGACGTCGGTGACGGCGGCGCCGACCAGGCCGTCCTCGGACTCGGTCAGCACGACCGCGCGGGTGTAGTCCTCGATCTCGGCGACGGCGGCGCGCAGCACGTCGGCGATGAGCACCGGGCGCCGCCAGCCGCGGCCCGGGGTGGCGCCGGACAGGATGATCAGGCTCTCGGCGTGCCGCCGCATGCGGGTGGTGAGGTGGTCGATCCGGAACAGCGCCTCCAGGTCGTCGGCCTCGGCGCGGCTCTCCAGCCCGTCCAGCATCGTCAGCTGGCGGTGCAGCAGCGACTGGTTGCGGCGGGCGATGTTGAGGAAGATCCGGCTGACGCCGGCGCGCAGCTCGGCCTGCCCGACGGCGGCGTCCACCGCGGTGCGCTGCACCTTGGCGAACGACTCGGCGAGCCGGGTGACCTCGCTGGTGCGGCCGCGCGGCAGCGCGGGCGCCTCCGCCTCGACGTCCACGGGCTCGTTGCGGCGCAGCCGGTCGACCAGCCGCGGCAGCCGCTCGTCGGCCAGCTCCTCGGCGGAGCCGCGCAGCCCGACCAGCTCGCGGACGACGCCGCGGCCGAACCGCAGCGCGAGCAGCACCGACACGGCGATCACCAGCAGGCCGGCGCCGCCGACGACGCCGAGCCGGATGTAGGCGTCGCGGCCCAGCCGGTCGGCGCGCGCGGCGGCCTGATCGGTGTTCGCCATGATCATCTGGTTGACGGACAGGACCAGCGGCTGCGCGGTCGCCTGCCACTGCCAGGCGCTGATCGGCAGCGGCCCGCGGTCGTGCGCGGCGATCCGGTCCTCGAGGTCCTTGTACGCGTGGTACTGCGTCGAGGCGAACACCGGCGCGGTGAGCCGCGCGTAGACCTTCGGGTCGGCCAGCGACCGCTGCCGCTGCCACTGCCAGCGCTGCTCGCCGAGCATCTCCAGGAACGTGCGGTGCTCGGCGGCGGACATCTGGCCGTGCGTGACGAGCGCGCCCGCGACCAGCGCGTTCTCCCGCTGCAGCAGTTCCATCGCGCGCCCGGCGGCGCGGTCGGACAGCGTCCAGTTGTAGAGGGACGCGTCGTTGATGACGATCAGGCTGTCGTACAGCCGGTGCATCACGTCGACCATGCTGCTGTAGTCGTTGACGGCCGTCAGCCGGTCGACCGCGCGGGCGTCGACGGCGGCGCGCAGCTGGCCGAGGCCGCCGAGCGCCTTCAGCACGTCCGAGACCCGCGACCGCATCTCGGCCGTGGTGGCGCCGCGCGCGGCGTCGGAGGTGGACGTGCGGCGGAAGGTGGCCACGGCCTTGTCCAGGCGCGCGCGCTGGGCGGTGAGGGCCGCGGGCGTCGACGCCGGCTTGCGCGGGCCGCTCAGGTACACGACCGACGCCTGCCGCTCCTTGCCCAGCTCGACGAGCAGCCCCTGGCCGGACGCGGCGAACTGCTCGTTCAGCGTGTGGTACTTCCGCTGGGCGAGGGCGGCGCGGCCGGTGATGTCGGCGGCGTAGGCCCAGATCGCGACCAGCGAGACGAGCGGAACGAGAAGGAGCGCGGCGACCTTGGACCGGATCGGGCGCGTGCGTGCGGTTCTCATGGGACCTCGAACGTTCCGGCACGTAGGGTGGCCCGATCATAGGGGCGGCCTGTCACGCCTCCGCAACCCCTTCTCCCCCTTTCGTCCGTATTCGGATCCGGAATCGGTTATCGACAATCAGGACATTTGCTTCATTTCCCCCTGTTGCCGGGCGGCGATGGGCCATACTCTGCTGTTTCGCCCGCCGATCCCGGCCCGGCACGGGAGGGAGACCGACGATCAGTACAGGCAGCCACGGCGCGGCCGGCCCGCTCGGCCGGAGCGGGAGCCCGCCCTCCGCGCCCGGGAGCGTTACCATTCCCGCCGTGAGTCCCGAAAGCCAGGCATCCGAGGCACTTCCGTCGCGACGCCGCCGCACACCCCGCGGCGGCCGACATCGCGGCGACGAGTCCTTCCTGCTGCCCCAAGGATCCCCCGCTCTCGTCCTGGCCGTGCCCGGCCCCGCCCGGCAACAGGGCGGCACCGAGATCGCCGCCGAGCTCGCCCGGCTCGTGGAGATCGAGCACACCGGCCAGCCCGCCTACGTCGGGCACTTCGACGGCGGCGAGGGCGACCTGCACGCCGTCCTCGCCGGCCTCGGCCACCCCCAGGACGAGCTCGCGGCCGTCGTCGTGCCGATGTCCACCGGGCCCGACCCGGCCCTGGACGCCGCCGTCCGCGCCGCCGTCGCGGCCGCCCCGGTCCGGGCCGTCGCCGCCGAGCCGCTCGGCCCGCATCCCCTCATCGCCGAGGCGCTGCACGACCGGCTCGCCGACGCCGGCCTCGCCCGCGCCGACCGCATCCGGATGATGACGATGGTCACCGCCGCCACCGGCGTCATCGTCGCCACCCCCGGCGACGCCACCGCCGTCCGGCAGGCCGAGGTGACCAGCGTGCTGCTCGCCTCCCGGCTCGCCGCGCCCGTCTTCACCGCCTCGCTCGCCGACGAGGCCGGCATCCGGGCCGCCGGCGAGCAGCTGCGCGCCGCCGGCGCCGCGTCCGTCGCCCTCGCGCCGCACGTCATCGGCCCCGAGCCGGAGGCCCGCCTGGTCCCCGCCGCGGCCGCCGCCGTCGGCGCCGCGTACGCGGCCCCCCTCGGCCCCCACCCGGCCCTGGCCCGCCTCGCCGCCCTCCGCTACGTCGAAGCCCTCTCACTGGCCCTGGCCGATTAGCCCAGGGGGGCGACCCCCTGGAACCCCCGTCACGGTTGAGGGGCTGTTTCACGCTCCGCTAGCGCTCCGCGTGAAACAGCCCCTCAACCGTCGGGCATGCCCGCTGCGCTCGCTGCACTCGCTCCGCGTGCCTGCCCGTGAGGTGGCCGAGGCTCATACGCGTGCGGCCGGGACCCCGAGGTCGGGGTCCCGGCCGCTGTCGCTCGCGGGCGGCGCTAGCGGTTCTTGAACCGCGGGGGGCGTTTCTGCATGGTGGCGGCCATGCCCTCGGCCAGGTCCTCGGTGAAGAAGGCGAGGGCCTGGACGCCGGTCTCCGCCGCGATCTGCCGGCGCAGGCCGGGGACGTCCAGGGACATGTTGAGCAGTTCCTTCGTGCGGCTCAGCCCGTACGGGGACGTGGCGAGCAGCTCGTCGGCGAGCGCCTGCGCGGCGTCGAGGTCGCCGCCCTCCGCGCAGACCTCGGTGACGAGCCCGAGCGCCTCCGCGCGGGCCGCGTCGAGGCGCTGCGCCCGGTAGGCGATCTCCGCGGCCTTCGCCGGGCCGACGAGGCGCGGCAGCAGCCAGGACAGCCCGCAGTCCCCCGCCGACAGGCCGAGGTTCACGAACGGGACGACGAACCGGGTGGTCGGGTCGGCGACCCGCAGGTCGCAGGCCAGCGCCCAGGAGACGCCCATGCCCGCGACCGGGCCGTGCAGCGCCGCGATCACCGGCTGCGGGATCTCCCGCAGCCGCGCGGTGACCTCGCCGCCGCGGGCGATGCCGCGGTAGAGCCGCTGCGCGCGGCCCTCCTCGGCCTCCTGGCCCGGATCGCCCTGGATGTCCATGCCGGAGCAGAAGCCGCGGCCGTCCCCGGTGAGCACCACGACCCGGGTGGACGGGTCGCGCGGCAGCTCGTTGAGGACGTCCAGCATCCGCTCGGTCAGCGCGCCGTCGACGGCGTTCAGCCGCTCCGGGCGGGACAGGGCGATGGTGAGCACCCCGTCCCGCCGGTCGAGCCTGATCCCGTCCAAGGGCTCAGGAGGTCAGCTGCTGGATGAGCGGCCCCATCTGCTCCATCGGGTTCTTGAACACCGCGAGCGGCTCGCTCGCGTTGATCGCGGCCCAGTTGTCGCGGACGGCCTCGACGGAGAGGGTCTCCTTCTGGCCGTAGCCGGGGCCCTCCGCGACGAAGATCTTGGCGATCCGGCCGCCGCCGACGGTGTAGACCTCGCCGGTGTCCTGGTTGGACTCGTGCACCAGGAACGCGACGAGGGGGGTGACCTGGTCGACGCCGAGCTTGTCGGCGAAGTCGGCGGGCAGCAGGTCCTCGGTCATCCGGGTCCAGGCGACCGGCGCGATGGCGTTGGCCTTGATGTCGTACTTGGCGCCCTCCTGCGCGAGGGTCTTGGTGAAGCCGACCAGGCCCATCTTCGCGGTGGCGTAGTTGGCCTGGCCGAAGTTGCCGAACAGGCCGGCGGGCGACGAGGTGTTGACGATGCGGCCGTAGCCGTTCTCGCGCAGGTGCGGCCAGGCGGCGCTGGAGACCAGGAACGAGCCGCGCAGGTGCACGGCGATGACGGCGTCGAACTCCTCGACGGTCATGTTCTTGAACGACCGGTCGCGCAGGATGCCGGCGTTGTTGACCACGATGTCGACCTTGCCGAACGCATCGAGCGCGGTCTGCACGATCGCCTGCGCGCCCTCGGGGGTCGCGACGTTGTCGGGGTTGGCGACGGCCTCGCCGCCGTTCTTCTTGATCTCGTCCACGACCTCCTGGGCGGGGCCGGCGGAGGCGCCGACACCGGAGCGGTCGCCGCCGAGGTCGTTGACGACGACCTTCGCACCGCGCGCGGCGAGCTCCAGCGCGTGCTGGCGGCCGAGGCCGTGGCCCGCCCCGGTCACGACCGCGACACGGCCGTCGTAGCGCAGTTCCGACATCTCTGTCTCCTCACATCGCACCGACTACGCCCCCAGGTAATCATCCGGGGGTTACCCAGTGGTACCACTGAACCGAATCCCGCTCGGCCGCGGCCCCCTCCGATGCCTCCCCGGCGCGCCGCGCGGGCAAGCACCGTGCTTCGTGGGACTTCAGTGAAACTTGCGGCAAATGCCGCATTCCCCGGGACGTACGGCGTAGTGTCCACACCCACCCGCGCAACCCGGCCCGGTCCGCACAGGTGCCGCCTCGACTTCGGAGGTCCCGTCTCGATGAGCCCTGCCGACGCGTCCAGCGCCCCCCGCCCGTACCGCGTCGTGCAGTGGGCGACCGGCGCGCTCGGCCGCGCGGTGATCCGCGGCGTCCTCGACCGGCCCGGCCTGGAGCTCGCCGGCGTCTGGGTGCACTCGCCCGCCAAGGACGGCGCCGACGCGGGCCTGCTCAGCGGCCGCGCCCCCACCGGCGTCACCGCCACCCGCGACGCCGCCGCCATCCTCGCCCTGGACGCCGACTGCGTCGTCTACGCGCCGGGGCGCACCGGCGACCCGCTCGCCGACCTCGACACCGTCTGCGCGCTGCTGGCCTCCGGCAAGAACGTGATCTCGATGAACGGCCTGGTCTACCCGCAGGCGCACGGCCCCTCCCTGGTCAACGAGCTGGAGCAGGCGTGCAAGCGGGGCTGCTCGTCGGTGCACGGGACCGGCTTCAACACCGGGTTCATGGCGGACGTGATGCCGCTGGTGTTATCCCGGCTGTCGCGCCGGATCACCCACGTCTACTCCCGCGAGTGCTCCGACTTCGCGCGGCACCCGTCCTGGCGGATGGTGCACCACATGGTCGGGTTCGGCCGCGACGAGGAGGCGTTCCTGCGCTCGCTGCGCCCCACCCGCACCGCGATGCGGTCGCTGTACACCGAGAGCCTGCACCTCGTCGCCGCCGGGCTCGGCGTCGACCTCGACGAGATCGACGTGGACGTGGACTACCGGCTCGCCGGCACCGACCTGGAGATCACCGCGGGCCTGATCCCGCGCGGCACGGTCGCCGCGGCGCGCTGGACGTTCAGCGGGCTGGCCGGCGGGCGGCCGGTGATCAGCGTCGAGGTGATCCACAAGGCGGACGCCGCGCGGATCCCCGACTGGGGCGACCCCGGCCACTCGGTGCGGGTGCACGGCCGCCCGTCGATCACGCTGACCACCGACGACGAGTGGGTGTCCGACGAGATCTCCGCCGCCGCGGCGCACGCGCTGAACTCGATCCCCGTCGTGTGCGCGGCCGAGCCCGGCATCCGCACCTACCTGGACCTTCCGCCGGTCACCGGGCGGATGGAGGCCGCCGTTCCGGACGGCCTGTGACCCGGAGGCGGGACGGCTAGGGGAGGGTCTGCTCGACGCGGGACTCCGCGCCGCCGTCGCCCGACTCCGCCTCGGCCGGGTCATCGGCCTCGACCTCGGCCTCCTCCTGGGCCTCCCGGCGGTGCTTGCGGACGCTCCACACCACGATCGCGGCGACCGCGATCACCGCGAGCCCGATCGCGAGGCCGCGCCCGGCCCACTGCGCCGCGCGGTCGAACGCCTCGCCCGCGAAGTAGCCGCCGAGCGTGAACGTGACGACCCAGGTCAGGCCGCCGAGGAAGTTGAACAGCAGGAACTTCGGATACGGCAGCCGGGAGCTGCCCGCCAGCGCGGGCATCAGCGCCCGCAGCAGCGCGGTGAACCGGCCGATGAACACCGCGACGGCGCCGCGCCGCCGGATCAGGTCCTGCGCGCCCTCCACCTTCGCGCGGTGCTTGGACACCGCGCGGATGTCCAGCAGCCGCGGCCCGTACTTCTTGCCGATCTCGTAGCCGACCGAGTCGCCGGCGACGGCCGCGACGACGCCGATGACCAGCAGGAGCGGCAGCGAGAGCGTGCCCTGGCTGGCCAGCACGCCGCCGACCACCACCGCCGTCTCGCCGGGGAACACGAACCCGACGAACAGCGCCGCCTCCGCGAACACCAGCGCGGCGATCAGCCCGTAGACCAGGCCGGGCGGCAGGCCGTCCACCAGGGTGTTGAAAGTCTCGAGCATGGTCCCCCGCCATCTCGTCCGTCCGGGACCGCCTCCGGCTGCCGGCCCCTGCTGCGTGCCATGCGATCGTGCGAGCCCGTTTGGCGCGGGCCGCCGACGGTTATCGTATGCGCGGGGCCGGTGGTCCAGGATCCCCCGGAAGGACGACTTGCCGGTGGCCGGGAAGGCGTGCCGGCCGGCGGCCGCCTCCTCCCAGGGTCCCGGCCGCCTCCCCCGGACGGTCGCACCGCACGGTTGACTTTCGGAAGGAACCGGACATGACCGCACAGGAAGTCGAGCGGGGCCGCTTCGTCCGGCAGCCGAACCGGTTCACGGAGCGGATCACCGCGGACGGTTCGAGCGGATACCCCGTGGAGCCGGGCCGCTACCGGCTGTTCGTCTCCTACGCCTGCCCGTGGGCGCACCGCTCGCTGATCGTCCGGCAGCTGCTGGGCCTTGAGGACGCGCTGCCCGTGGCCGTCGTCGACCCGATCAGGGACGAGCGGGGCTGGCGGTTCCCCGACCGCGACCCCGTCACCGGCGCCGTGTTCCTGTCCGAGCTGTACCTGGCGAGCGACCCGTCCTTCGAGGGCCGCTACACCGTCCCGTGCATCTGGGACACCGTCACGGAACGGCTGGTCACCAACGACTTCCCCAACATCACCACGATGCTGGAGACGGAGTTCACCGCGCTCCACGCCCCCGGCGCCCCCGACCTGTACCCGGAGGAGCTGCGCCCGGAGATCGACGAGCTGAACGACCTCGTCTACAACACGGTCAACAACGGCGTCTACAAGGCCGGTTTCGCCACCGCGCAGGACGCCTACGAGGACGCGTTCGACGCCCTCTTCGCCACCTTCGACCGGCTCGAAGAACGGCTCGCGGACCGCCGCTACCTGTTCGGCGACCGGATCACCGAGGCCGACGTCCGCCTCTACCCGACGCTCGCCCGCTTCGACGCCGTCTACTACTCGCACTTCAAGTGCAACCAGCGCCGCCTCGTCGACCATCCCCACCTGTGGGCCTACGCCCGCGACCTTTACTCGATCCCGGCGTTCGGCGGGACGACGAACTTCGACCACATCAAGCGGCACTACTACGTGACGCAGCGCAACATCAACCCGTCCGGGGTCGTCCCGAAGGGCCCGCTCGTCGACTGGACGGCCCCGCACGGCCGCGACGCGCGCACCGGGGGCTGACACCGGGAACCGAACGCCGCTCGCTTCACGTCGTACCGGTCGGATCCCGTCGTTATGCTGGCGGATCTCCGGAACGATCACGACGTGAGAGGCAGTACCCCCGACAATGCGCAGCCAGTTCTTCGGAAACATGGACCAGGGACAGCAGCTCCCCGGCCACTTCGCCCTCCAGAACTCCAAGATGCTCCGCGTCCACCTCAACGGTGACGTCCTCGCCCGGCAGGGCTCCATGGTCGCCTTCCAGGGCCAGATGGAGTTCGACTACGAGGGCGCCGGAGGCATCGGCAAGTTCATCAAGAAGGCCGTCACCGGCGAGGGCGTCCCGCTGATGCGCGTCCGCGGCCAGGGCCTGCTCTTCGTCGCGCACGACGCCGCCGACATCCACCTCTTCTACCTGGAGAACGAGGGCCTGACCGTCAACGGCGCCAACATCCTGGCCTACGACTCGCACCTGCAGTCCGACATCCAGCGCGTCCAGGGCGCCGGCATCGCCGCGGGCGGCCTGTTCAACACCACCCTCCAGGGCACCGGCTTCGTCGCGCTCACCACGCACGGCACCCCGGTCATGCTCGACTGCGGCCGCGCCCCGACGTTCGCCGACGGCCAGTCCGCGGTGGCGTGGAGCACCAGCCTCCAGGTCGGCGTCAACCGCACCTTCAAGGCCGCCGCGCTCATCGGCCGCGGCAGCGGCGAGGCCATGCAGCTGGCCTACCAGGGCCAGGGCTTCGTCCTCGTCCAGGCCAGCGAGGGCCCCACCGTCCCGCCGCACACCCACTGAGCCGGGCCGGCGGCGGGTGACCTCCGTCACCTTTCGGACGGCGGATCTTGTCGGAGGCGCGGCCTCGGCTTCGGCAAGATCCCTGTGGCCGTGGGGGAATGGGGTGCAATCGCAACGCGCTGGCATGGGAAGAGGTCAAGTGCGAGTAGCCTTGATAGGTCTCTTATCTCACCTGCGAGCTGCGGAAGAGGGCGATCTCCGCCGTGTCGACAGAGTCGTCGCAAACTAGTGCCGACCCAAAGATCACAGATTTCGGTGCCAACGAGTGGCTGGTCGACGAGCTGTACCAGAAGTACCTCGAAGACCCCAACTCGGTTGACGAAGCCTGGTGGAACTTCTTCGCGGACTACCAGCCGGGCACCCGGCCCGGGTCCGTGACCCCCGCGTCCCCCGGCGCACCCCAGACGAGCACCGGAACGGCGGCCGGCGCGGCCGCCAACGGCACCGCGGCCGCCCCGCCGACACCGCAGCCTCCGGTGTCGCCGCCGAAGGCCCCCGCCAAGCCGGCCGACAAGGCCGCCAAGCCGGCGCCGAAGGCGGACAAGCCGGCGCCGCCGCCGGTCCCGGCGGGCGCCGAGGAGGTCCGGCTGCGCGGCGTCGCCGCCCGGACGGCCACCAACATGGAGGCCAGCCTCGCGGTGCCGACCGCGACCAGCGTGCGCGCCGTCCCGGCCAAGCTGCTGATCGACAACCGCATCGTCATCAACAACCACCTCAAGCGCGGCCGCGGCGGGAAGGTCTCCTTCACGCACCTGATCGGCTACGCGATCGTCAAGGCGCTCGCGGCGATGCCGGAGATGAACGCCGCGTACACCGAGGTGGACGGCAAGCCGGTGCTGGTCCGGCCCGAGCACGTCAACTTCGGGCTGGCGATCGACCTGCAGAAGCCGGACGGCTCCCGGCAGCTGGTCGTGCCGAGCATCAAGGCCGCCGAGACGCTGGACTTCCGCCAGTTCTGGGCCGCCTACGAGGAGATCGTCCGCAAGGCGCGCGGCAACAAGCTGACCATTGAGGACTACCAGGGCACCACGATCAGCCTGACGAACCCGGGCACGATCGGAACGGTGCACTCGGTGCCGCGGCTGATGCCCGGCCAGGGCACGATCATCGGCGTCGGCGCCATGGAGTACCCGGCCGAGTTCGCGGGGGCGTCCACCGACACGCTGGCCCGGATGGGGATCAGCAAGGTGATGACGCTGACCTCCACCTACGACCACCGGATCATCCAGGGCGCCCAGTCCGGCGACTTCCTGCGCCGCATCCACGAGCTGCTGCTCGGCGAGGACGGCTTCTACGACGAGATCTTCGAGGCGCTGCGCATCCCGTACGAGCCGGTGCGCTGGGTCAAGGACATCTCCGCCGGCCACGAGGACGACGTCGCCAAGATCGCCCGGGTGCACGAGCTGATCCACGCCTACCGGGTCCGCGGCCACCTGATGGCCGACACCGACCCGCTGGAGTACAAGCAGCGCCGCCACCCCGACCTCGACATCCTCAAGCACGGCCTCACCCTGTGGGACCTGGAGCGCGAGTTCGCGACCGGCGGGTTCGGCGGCAAGCCGACCATGAAGCTGCGCGACATCCTCGGCGTGCTGCGCATGGCGTACTGCCGGACGGTCGGCATCGAGTACATGCACATCCAGG
This sequence comes from Actinomadura sp. RB99, assembly GCF_014706005.1. Taxonomy (NCBI): domain Bacteria; kingdom Bacillati; phylum Actinomycetota; class Actinomycetes; order Streptosporangiales; family Thermomonosporaceae; genus Actinomadura; species Actinomadura sp. RB99. The sequence continues at coordinate 166,641 of NZ_JABMCA010000003.1, forward strand.
ACCCGGAGGAGCGCGCCTGGATCCAGGAGCGCGTCGAGGTCCCGCACGACAAGCCGTCCCGCGAGGAGCAGCTGCACGTCCTGCGCCGGCTGAACAGCGCCGAGGCGTTCGAGACGTTCCTGCAGACCAAGTTCGTCGGGCAGAAGCGGTTCTCGCTGGAGGGCGGCGAGTCCGTCATCCCGCTGCTGGACTCGGTGATCTCCGCGGCGGCGAAGGCCAGCCTGGACGAGGTCGTCATCGGGATGGCGCACCGCGGCCGGCTGAACGTGCTCGCCAACATCGTCGGCAAGTCCTACGGGCAGATCTTCGGCGAGTTCGAGGGCAACCTCGACCCGCGCAGCGCGCAGGGCTCCGGCGACGTGAAGTACCACCTGGGCGCGTCCGGCGACTTCGTCGCCGACGACGGCTCGAAGATCCACACCGAGCTGGTCGCGAACCCGTCCCACCTGGAGACGGTCGACCCGGTGCTGGAGGGCGTCGTCCGCGCCAAGCAGGACCTCCTCGACGTCGGCGAGGCCGGGTTCACGGTGCTGCCGATCCTGATCCACGGCGACGCCGCGTTCGCCGGGCAGGGCGTGGTGGCCGAGACGCTGAACCTGTCGCAGCTGCGCGGCTACCGCACCGGCGGCACCGTGCACGTGATCATCAACAACCAGGTCGGCTTCACCACCGCGCCGGAGTACTCGCGGTCCAGCGTGTACGCCACCGACGTGGCCCGGATGATCCAGGCGCCGATCTTCCACGTCAACGGCGACGACCCGGAGGCGTGCGCGCGGGTGGCGCGGCTGGCGTTCGAGTACCGGCAGACGTTCAAGAAGGACGTCGTCATCGACATGGTCTGCTACCGGCGCCGGGGCCACAACGAGGGCGAGAACCCCTCGTTCACCCAGCCGCTGATGTACGACCTGATCGACGCCAAGCGCTCGGTGCGCAAGCTGTACACCGAGGCGCTGATCGGCCGCGGCGACATCACCGTCGAGGAGGCCGAGCAGGCGCTGCGCGACTACCAGGAGCAGCTGGAGCGGGCGTTCACCGAGACCCGCGAGGCCGTGAAGAAGCCCCTGGAGCCGGGCTCGGTCGTCAAGCCGGACGTCGAGGAGCGCATCCCGATCGACCACGGCGGGGCCGGCACGGCGATCCCGCAGGAGACCGTCAAGCGGATCATCGAGACGCAGGTCAGCCTGCCGGAGGGGTTCACCCCGCACCCGCGGCTGCAGCCGATCCTGCAGCGCCGCGCGCAGATGATCGAGGACGACGCGATCGACTGGGCGACCGGCGAGCTGCTGGCGATGGGCTCGCTGCTGATGGACGGCCACCCGGTCCGGCTCGTCGGGCAGGACACCCGGCGCGGCACGTTCGGGCAGCGGCACGCGGTGCTCGTCGACCGCAAGACCGGCGAGGAGTACACCCCGCTCAAGCAGTTCGGGCAGGGCGTGTCGAAGTTCTACGTGCACGACTCGCTGCTCAGCGAGTACGCGGCGATGGGCTTCGAGTACGGCTACTCGATGACCCGCCCGGACGCGCTGGTCGCGTGGGAGGCGCAGTTCGGCGACTTCGCCAACGGCGCCCAGTCGGTGGTGGACGAGTACATCTCGTCCGGCGAGCAGAAGTGGGGCCAGCGCTCCAGCCTGGTGCTGCTGCTGCCGCACGGCTACGAGGGGCAGGGCCCCGACCACTCGTCCGCGCGGATCGAGCGGTACCTGCAGCTGTGCGCGCAGGACAACATGACGGTCGCCTACCCGACGACGCCGGCGAACTACTTCCACCTGCTGCGCTGGCAGGTGCTGTCCGGCCGGGGCAAGCCGCTCGTGGTGTTCACGCCGAAGTCGCTGCTGCGGCTGAAGGCGGCGACGTCGCCGGTCGAGCAGATCACCGACGGCGCGTTCCAGCCGGTCATCCCGGAGGCCAACCCGGCCGTGGACCCGGCGGGCGTGAAGCGGGTGCTGCTCACCACCGGCAAGATCTACTACGACGTGGCGAAGGCGCGCGACGCCGCGGGCGCCAACGACACCGCGATCGTGCGGGTCGAGCGGCTGTACCCGCCGCCGGTCGACGAGATCAGGGCGGAGCTGGCGAAGTACCCGGCCGGCGTCGAGGTGGTCTTCGTCCAGGACGAGCCGGCGAACATGGGCGCCTGGCCGTTCATGGCGCTGAAGCTGCCGCACCACATCGAGGGGCTGAAGATGTCGCGGGTGTCGCGCCCGGCGTCGTCCTCGCCCGCCGTCGGCTCGGCCAAGCTGCACCAGGCCGAGCAGGAGGCGCTGCTGTCCAGGCTGTTCTGACGCTCTGGTGAGCTGACGGGCAGGCCGTGTCGCTCCGCGTCCCGCCGCCGTGGCGGCGGGACGCGGAGCGACTGCGTTAGAGGGAACCCATCACATGTACTTCACCGATCGGGGCATCGAGGAGCTCGCCGAGCGCCGCGGGGCGGAGGAGGTCAGCCTGACGTGGCTGGCCGAGCGGCTCCGCGAGTTCGTCGACCTGAACCCCGAGTTCGAGACGCCGGTGGAACGCCTCGCCACCTGGCTGGCCCGCCTCGACGACGAGGACGAGGACTGACGCCGCGCTGACGCGCGCCGGGGCGCGGCGGGGGCGGAGCGCCGGGGTTCGCGATACATCTTGACTTTTGAGTGACGCGACATATCGTGTTACTCGAAGGAAACCCTCGGACGAAGGGCATGAGGCGATGCCGCGCTGGACGATCGACGAACCGACCACGCTCGACTTCGACGGCGTGGTCACGCTGCGCACGACGCTGATCGCCGGCACCGTCTCCGTGCTCGCCTCCGACGAGCGCCCGTCCGTCATGATCAGCGAGGTCGAGGGGCCGCCGCTGGTGATCGCGCACGAGGCCGGGATGCTGACCATCGCGCACGACCGGCTCCTGGAGGGCGTGCTCAGCTGGCTGCGCACCCGCAACGCCCGCGCCGCGATCACGGTGACCGTCCCGCACGACTGCCCCGTCACCGTCAACCTGGTGTCCGCCGACGCGATGATCACGGGGCTGACCGCCCGCACGTCCATCAAGTGCGCGTCCGGCGGCATCACGCTGGACGGGGTGACCGGCGCGGTCGACGCCAACACGGTGTCCGGCGACATCGAGGCGCAGGGCCTGGACGGCACGGTGTCGTTCACCTCCGTCTCCGGCGACCTGGCGCTGGCCGGCGGCGCGGTCGAGCAGCTCACCGCCCGCACCGTCAGCGGCCGCATCGCCGCCGACGTCGACCTGGTCGGCGACGGGCGGGTGGAGGTCAACACGGTCTCCGGCGAGGTCGCGCTGCGGATCCCCGAGTCCGCCGGGGCGCGGGTGACGCTGAACGCGGCGGCCGGCCGGATCGAGACGTCCTTCCCCGAGCTCGGCCGCACCGACCGGGCCGTCGCCACCACCGTCTCCGGCAAGATCGGCGACGGGTCGGGCCGGCTGTCGGTCAACTCGGTGTCCGGCTCGATCACCCTCCTCGGCCGCGACGACGCGGCCCCGGAGATCAGCACCCCGCGAATGGAGAAGTGAGTTGAGCCCCGTTTTCGGCCACGGCCGGCTCCGCCTGTACCTGCTGAAGCTGCTGGAGGAGAGCCCGCGGCACGGCTACGAGGTGATCCGGATCCTGCAGGACCGCTTCCTCGGGGTGTACTCGCCCTCCCCCGGGACGATCTATCCGCGGCTGGCCCGGCTGGAGGCCGAGGGCCTGGTCACCCACGAGGTCGTCAAGGGCAAGAAGGTGTACTCGCTGACCGACAAGGGCCGCGAGGAGCTGGAGCGCCGGATGGACGAGCTGGCCGAGCTGGAGGAGGAGATCACCGCGTCCGCGCAGGAGTTCGCGCGCGGTGTGCAGCAGGACGTCCGGCAGACCGTCAGGTCGCTGCGCGAGGAGCTGACGCAGGCCGCGCGGACGATGCGCGACCAGGGGAAGACCACATCCAAGGAGGCGTGGAAGGAGACCACCGACCGGCAGAAGGACGAGTGGCGGCGGCAGAAGGACTTCTGGCGCGAGCAGAAGCAGGCGTGGAAGGAGGAGTGGCGGCAGAACTGGGAGGACGCCTGGAAGACGGCGACCGGCAGCCGCGAGGACATCGCCCGCCTGAAGCTGGAGCGCCTGCTGCGCCGGTTCGTCGAGGACGTCCGGAAGGCCGCGAAGCGGTCCCGCCTCAGCGACGACGACCTGGCCGCCGTCCAGACGCTCCTGGACGAGACCCGCGACCGCCTGCGCACCGAGATCCTCGACCGAGACCGCGACCGCGACCGCGACCGTGACTGACCGTCCCCTCCGCCGCCGAGGCGCGGCGGGCCGCCGTCAGGGACGCCGCGTGACGACGGCCCGCCGCGGCGGTCACGGGGTGAAGACGATCTTGCCGAAGAGGTCGCCCTCCTCCATCGCGGCGAAGCCGTCGCGCGCCCGCGACAGCGGCAGCGTCCGGTCGATCAGCGGGCGGGTGCCGGTCTTCACCAGGAACCGCGCGAGCCGTTCGAGCTGCTCCCGGGTGCCCATCGTGGAGCCGACGACCTGGAGCTGCAGGAAGAACACCCGGTTCAGCTCCGCCGGGGGCACCTGGCCGCTGGTGGCGCCGGACACCACGATCCGGCCGCCCGGCCGCAGCGACTTCAGCGAGTGCGACCACGTCGCCTGGCCGACGGTCTCGATGACCGCGTCGACCCGCTCCGGCAGCCGCGCGCCGGACTCCACGGCGACGTCCGCGCCGAACTCCAGGGCGCGCTTGCGCTTGGCCTCGCTGCGGCTCGTCGCGAACACCCGGAACCCGGCCGCCGACGCCAGCGCGATCGCGGCGGTCGCGACGCCGCCGCCCGCGCCCTGCACCAGCACCGTCGCGCCGGGCTGGAGCCCCGCCTTGTCGAACAGCATCCGGTAGGCGGTCAGCCACGCCGTCGGCAGGCACGCGGCCTCCTCGAACGACAGCTCCGCCGGCTTGCGGACGAGGTTGCGGCGCGGCACCGCGACCTTCTCGGCGAGCGTCCCCTGGTGCAGCTCCGACAGCAGCGACCGCTTCGGGTCGAGGGTCTCGTCGCCGCCGCCGCGCTCCGGGTCGCCGATCACCGAGTGCACGATGACCTCGTTGCCGTCCTCGTCGACGCCGGCGGCGTCGCAGCCGAGGATCATCGGGAGCCGGTCGGCGGGGAGCCCGACGCCGCGCAGCGACCACAGGTCGTGGTGGTTGAGCGCGGTGGCCTTCACCGTGACGGTCGTCCAGCCGTCCGGCACCTCGGGATCGGGCCGCTCGCCCAGCGTCAGCCCGTTCAGCGGATTGTCTGCGTCGATCTGTGTGGCCGTGACAGCGAACATGAACGCACACTAACCGCCCGGCCGGGACGCCGGACGACCCGCCCCCACCGGGGGACGGGCCGTCCGGAACGCGTTCCGCGAACTCCGGGGCGGACCCCGGAGCGCCGGGGCCACCGCCCCGGGCGCGGAGTCAGAGCACCTTGGACAGGAAGTCCTGCGTGCGCTGGTGCTGCGGGTTCGCGAGCACCTCGCGGGGCGTGCCCTTCTCCACGACGACGCCGCCGTCCATGAAGACGAGCGAGTCGCCGACCTCGCGGGCGAAGCCCATCTCGTGGGTGACGACGATCATCGTCATGCCGTCCACCGCGAGCTGCTTCATGACCTCCAGCACCTCGCCGACCAGCTCCGGGTCGAGCGCCGAGGTCGGCTCGTCGAACAGCATCAGCGCCGGTTCCATCGCCAGCGCCCGCGCGATCGCGACGCGCTGCTGCTGCCCGCCGGACAGCTGCGAGGGGTAGCTGCGCGCCTTGTCGGCGAGCCCGACCCGCTCCAGCAGCGCGACGGCCGCCTCCCGCGCCTTCGCCCGGGGGATCCGCCGGACCTGGACCGGCGCCTCCATGACGTTCTCCAGCGCCGTCATGTGCGGGAACAGGTTGAAGCGCTGGAACACCATGCCGATGTCGCGGCGCTGCGCGGCGACCTCGCTCTCGCGCAGCTCGTGCAGCTTGCCGCCGCGCTCCCGGTAGCCGACCAGGTGCCCGTTCACCCACAGCCGCCCGGCGTTGATCTTCTCCAGGTGGTTGATGCAGCGCAGGAACGTCGACTTGCCGGACCCGGACGGGCCGATGACGCACATCACCTCACCCGGCATGACCTCCAGGTCGATGCCCTTGAGCACGTCCAGCCGGCCGAAGGACTTGCAGACGCCCTCGGACCGCACCATCGGCCCGCCGGACGAGGCGGTGGGCACGGCGCCCGGGGGCACGTCGTCCGCGGGCTCCGCGCCGGACTTGTCCAGGCTCGGTCCGCTCATCGTTCCCTCCCCTCCACCGTTTCCCGGTAGGCGCGCCGGGAGTTGCGCATCCCCGCCCACATCCGCTCCAGCATCGTCTGCCGCTGCGCGGTGCCGCGCCCGAAGTAGCGCTCCAGGTAGAACTGCCCGACCGTGAGGATCGACGTCATGATCAGGTACCAGATGCTGGCCAGGAGCAGCAGCGGGATCGTCTGGTACGTCCGGCCGTAGATGATCTGCACCGAGTACAGCAGCTCGGGCACCGCGATCACCGACACCAGCGAGGACGTCTTCAGCATCGAGATCGTCTCGTTGCCGGTCGGCGGGATGATCACCCGCATCGCCTGCGGCAGCACGATCCGCCGCATCGTCTTGGCGCGGCTCATGCCGAGCGCGCTCGCCGCCTCCGCCTGGCCCTGGTCGACCGACAGGATCCCGGCCCGCACGATCTCCGACATGTACGCCGCCTCGTTCAGCCCCAGCCCGAGGCAGCCCGCGACGAACGGGGTGATCAGCGAGTTCGCGTCGAAGTGCGCGAACGTCGGGCCGAACGGGATGCCGATGGACAGCTGCGGCACGAGGGCCTTGATGAACGCCCACAGCAGGATCTGCACCAGCACGGGGGTGCCGCGGAACGCCCAGATGTACAGCCAGGCGGACCCGGAGATCAGCGGGTTCGGGGACAGCCGCATGATCGCCAGCAGCACGCCGCCGACCACGCCCATCACCATCGCGATGGCGGTCAGCTCCAGCGTCTTGCCGATGCCGGTCATCACCGCGGTGATGGTGAAGTTCTGGCCGATGACGTCCCAGCCGAAGTTGGGGTTGTTGACGACGCTGTAGACCGCCCACACCGCGATGTACGCGATGATCACCGCGGCGACCCAGCGTCCCCAGTGGCGCACGGGGACGGCCCGGATCTCCTCGGGCCGGCCCTCGCGCGACGTCTCGTCCGTGACAGTCATCCGGTCAGCTCGTGGCGCCGTTGATCTGCGGCGAGGTGTTGGCCCCGCTGGTGATGCCCCACTTGTCGAGGATCTTGTTGTACGTGCCGTCGGCCTGCAGCGCCTTCAGCGCGCCGAGGATCGCGTCCTTGGTGGTGCCGAGCTGCTTGCCGACCGCGATGCCGTACGGGGCGGTGTCGTAGGTCGCGCCGGACACCTCGAACTGGCCGCCGGACTGCTTGGCCGCGTAGTCGATGACGGGCGAGTCCGCCAGCACCGCGTCCGCGCGGCCGCTGCTCAGCGCCAGGTTCGCGCCGTTCTGGTCCGGGTAGGGCTGGCCGACCGGACCGGGCTTGCCGGCGTCCTTGCACTTCTTCGTCCGCGTGCCGAGGCCCTTGGCCGCGTCGACCGTGGACGACACCTCGTCGTTCTGGACGGTGCCCTTCTCGACCGCGACCTTCTTGCCGCACAGCGACAGGTCGTCCGGCTTGAGGTTCTGCGGGTTGCCCTTCTTGACCATCAGCGCGGAGCCGGCGGTGAAGTAGGTGACGAAGTCGACCGTCTTCTCCCGCTCCTTGCTGTCGGTGAAGGAGGACATGCCGAGCTGGTACTGGCCGGACTTGATGCCCGGGATGATCGCGTCGAAGCCGGCCTTCTGGAAGGCGAACTCGACGCCGAGCTTCTTGCCCAGCGCCTTCCCGAGGTCGAGGTCCATGCCGATCAGCGTCTTGTTGTCGGTGTCGTAGAACTCGTTGGGCGCGTACGACGGGTCGGTCCCGACGGTGATCTTGCCGGCGGACTTGACGTCCGGGGCCAGCTTGGCGTTCAGCGAGGCGTCCTGGGTGATGCCGGAGAAGATGTCCCCGACGGACTTGGTCGGCGCGGCGGCGCCGCCACCGGAACCGTTGTCGTCGCCACAGGCCGACAGGGCGAGGGCGCCTGTCAGCACGAGCGCGCCCGCCGCGAGGGCGTGGCGGCGCAGAGAACCAGTGATCACAGGTCCCCCTCCAGAGGTCGCATCGGATCCGCACGGATCCTGAGGTCAAGTGCACATTTTGGCGCACACCAGGGCCGATGCGGATAAAGGGTGCGACACAATCGGACAACGAGGCAGCCCGGCACCCCCGTCGCCACCTCGGGCTCCAGCACTCTACGCCATGATCCGCGCACCGTCCGCGACGATCAGTGACGGTCGCCACCGCCCCGCGCCCCGGATCGGCGGGACCCCGTGTGGCACAATCGGACAACGGGTGACCCCCGTACGTCGCGAGATGTCCACCAGGTGACGGCCACCAGACCACACCACCGCGGCGGCATCGCCCGAAAGCCAACTTTCACTGACAGGGGTCGCTGTGGCTGCCGAGCCCATTCCCACCGAACCGCTCTCACTGGACGACGATCCGGCCTTCCCGCTGCACCGCGGCGGCAAGCTCGAGATGCGGTCGACCATCCCGGTCCGCAACAAGGACGATCTGTCCCTCGCCTACACGCCCGGCGTCGCCCGGGTCTGCACCGCCATCGCCGACAACCCCGAGCTCGCCTACGACTACACCTGGACGTCCAAGGTCGTCGCGGTCGTCACCGACGGCACCGCCGTCCTCGGCCTCGGCGACATCGGCCCGGCCGCGTCCATGCCCGTCATGGAGGGCAAGTCGCTGCTGTTCAAGGAGTTCGCCGACGTCGACTCCGTGCCGATCGCGCTGAACTGCACCGGCGTCGACGAGATCGTCGACACCGTGATCCGGCTGGCGCCGAGCTTCGGCGGCATCAACCTCGAGGACATCAGCGCCCCCCGCTGCTTCGAGATCGAGGACCGGCTCCGCGAGGCCCTCGACATCCCCGTCTTCCACGACGACCAGCACGGCACCGCGATCGTCGCGCTCGCCGCGCTGAAGAACGCCGCCCGCTTCGTCGGCAAGCCGCTGTCGGAGCTGCGCGCCGTCGTGGCCGGCGCCGGCGCGTCCGGCATCGCCGTCTCGCAGATCCTCATCGAGGCCGGCATCGGCGACATCGCGCTGTCCGACAGCAAGGGCCTCATCCACGAGGGCCGCGACGGCCTCAACCCCGTCAAGCAGCGGATCGCCGCGATCACCAACCGGTCGCACCTGAAGGGCTCCACCGAGGAGGCGCTGCGCGGCGCCGACGTGTTCATCGGCCTGTCCGGGAGCACCGTCCACGAGTCGTGCGTCGCCACCATGTCCGACGGCGCGATCGTGTTCGCACTGTCCAACCCCACCCCCGAGGTGCACCCGGAGGTCGCGCGCCGGCACGCCAAGGTCGTCGCGACCGGCCGCAGCGACTTCCCCAACCAGATCAACAACGTGCTCGCCTTCCCCGGCATCTTCCGCGGCGCGCTCGACGTCCGCGCGCACTCCATCACCGAGGGCATGAAGCTGGCCGCCGCGAACGCGCTGGCGGACATCGTCGGCGACGACCTCACCGCCGACTACATCATCCCCAACCCGTTCGACGACCGGGTCGCGCCCGCCGTCACCGCCGCGGTCGCCGCGCAGGCCCGCGCCGAGGGCGTCAACCGCATCTGATCCGCCCCGCTCCGCCGCGCCTCGCGCCGGGCCGCGCTCCCCACCCGCGGGGCGCGGACCGCGCCGCCTCCTACCGCCCGTCCACGGCCCGACCGGCCCCCGGACGGACGGACGCGCGCCGCCACGGCCAGTACCGGGCCACGACGCGGCCGAGGACGTGGCCGTCCGGGACGGCACCGAAGTCCCAGCTGTCGCGGCGGCCGCGGGCGCGCTGGTTGTCGCTCTCCAGCCACCAGCCGGTCCCCGACCGGTGCGCCACCCGCTTGACGATCAGCACGTCCGCCCGCTCCGGGTGCCTCGCGACGACGACGTCCCCGGGGCGGGGCCGGACGCCCGCCAGCACCACCAGCCAGTCCCCCGGCGCGAGCGCGGGCAGCATCGAGTCGCCGTCCACGGCGACCGTCCGCAGCCGCCCGCGCGTCCCGGCCAGCGCCAGCAGCAGCGCACCGCCGAGCGTCCAGGCCACCGGGTGGCGCATCCGCATCGCTCTCCTCGCCTTCGTGCACGGGCGCTTTCGCGCGCCGGGCCGCATAGTCGCGCGGCCACGGGTACATCTCACCGCTGGAAGGGGTTCCGGGTCGCGCCGCGGTCCGGGTCCTAGGCCGAAATACCGAGCGCCCTGGCCGGACGGGCCCCGGGGCACAAGGGTAATGTCGGTGACCTGAGCATGATCCGCAACGAGGGAAGGGAATCGCAGGTGTTCAAGCTTCTGCGCCCGAAGACCACGGTCTCCGCGCACTGCGACCTGCCGTGTGGCGTCTACGACCCGGCGCAGGCCAGGATCGAGGCCGAGTCGGTCAAGGCGATCTGCGAGAAGTACGCGGCCAACGAGGACCCGGAGTTCCGCGCCCGCGCGATCCTGATCAAGGAGCAGCGCTCCGAGCTGGTCAAGCACCACCTGTGGGTGCTGTGGACCGACTACTTCAAGCCGCCGCACTTCGAGAAGTACCCCCAGCTGCACCAGCTGTTCAACGAGGCGACCAAGCTCGCCGGCGCCTCCGGCACCAAGGGCAGCATGGACCCGAAGGTCGCCGACGACCTGCTCGGCAAGATCTCGGAGATCGACAAGATCTTCTGGGAGACGAAGCAGGGCTGACCAGCCTGAACACCGAGGCCCGGCCCCCCGCGGGGGCCGGGCCTCGGTCGTTGCGTCAGGAGCGGGCGAGCTTGGTGAGGGCGTCGCCGGTGAGGCGGTAGGTGGTCCACTCGTCCTGGGGGCGCGCGCCGAGCGACCGGTAGAAGCCGATGGCGGGCTCGTTCCAATCGAGGACGTCCCACTCGACGCGCTCGTAGCCCCGCTCGTCGGCGATGCGGGCGAGCTCGGTGAGCAGCGCCTTGCCGTGGCCGTGGCCCCGGACGGCCGGATCGACGAACAGGTCCTCCAGGTGGATGCCGTGCGTGCCGTTCCACGTCGAGAATGTGAGGAACCACACGGCGAACCCCGCGACCCGGCCCTCGTGCTCGGCGATGAGCACGTGGACGCGCGGGTCGTCGCCGAAGAGCCTCGCGTGCAGCTGCTCCTCGGTGGCCTTCACCTCGTGCAGGGCGCGCTCGTACTCCGCCAGCTCGCGGATGAGCCGGAGGATCGCGGGGACGTCGTCGGGAACGGCTGGGCGGATCATGCCGGAAAGGCTATGCCAGGCCGCCGCGTGCGCCGCCCCCGGCCAGAGCGCGCCCGGCGGCGCCTCCAGCGGCGCCTCCGGATCTATAGGGCGACCAACGGCTTGTCCGGGTCTGCCCACCGCTGGTTCGGGACGAGCGGGTACCAGCCGGGGCGGCCCGGGTCGCGGTCGTAGGGGTAGCCGCCGAGCTCGCGGTAGAGCTCGGCGTACTCGGCGACCTTGTCGCGGTCGAGCGTGACGCCGAGGCCGGGCCCGGACGGCACCGCGATCCGCCCGCCCGCGTACCGGAACGGGCCGCCCTCGATGACGTCGCCGGCGAGGTGGTGGTAGTGCGCGTCGGCGGCGTAGGTGAGGTTCGGCAGGACGGCGCCGAGGTGGAGCATGGTGGCGAGCTGGATGCCGAGCTCCCCCGACGAGTGGACCGACACCCCGAGCTGGAAGGTGTCGCAGATCCCGGCCGCCTTGACGCACGCGCGGATGCCGCCCCAGAACGTGGTGTCGAGGAGCACCACGTCCACGGCGCGGTGCAGCACGTTGGTGGCGAGCTGCTCGAAGTTCACGACGACGGTGTTGGTGGCCAGCGGCGTCGGGGTCTTCTCGCGCACGAGCCGGAGCCCCTCCAGGCCCCAGACGGGGTCTTCGAGGTAGTCGTTGTTCATGTGCTCGATGGCCTTCGCGAACCGGAGCCCCTCGTCGAGGCTCAGCACCGCGTTGGGGTCGTAGCGCAGCCGGTCGCCGGGGAACGCCTCGGCGAGCGCCCGGTAGCACTCCAGCTCGTAGCCGGGCGGGAAGACGCCGCCCTTCAGCTTGTGGACGGCGAAGCCGTGCCGCTCCTTGAGGTCGCGGGCGTGCGCGACGAGCTGCTCGGGGGTGCGGACCTCCGGCGTCCGGCCGTCCGCGCCCGGGTAGCGGTAGAAGAGGTAGGACGCGAACGGGACGCTGTCGCGGACCCGGCCGCCGAGCAGGTCGTGGACGGGGACGCCGAGGTGCTTGCCGACCAGGTCGAGGCAGGCGAACTCGATGGCGGCGAGCATCTGGGTGCGGTTGTTGTAGAGGCTCGCCGTCGGGTTCGCGATCTTGAAGCGGAGGGCCTCCAGCTCGAACGGGTCGTGGCCCTCCAGGTAGGGCGCGAGGGCGCGGAACGCGTCCTCGGCGCTCTGCCCGCCGCCGCCCATCTCGCCGAGCCCGACGAGGCCGTTGTCCGCCTCGACCTCGACGATCGTGCGGACGAAGCGCCCCCAGTGCGCGCCGTTGCTGTGCAGCAGCGGCGCCTCCAGCGGGACCGCGACGGTCGTGGCCCGGATGCCGGTGATCTTCATTCGGTGTTCCCCTTCACCGTGACGGCGGCGATCCCGCAGGCGGGCAGGCGGACGGTCGCGGCGCCGTCGCGGACGGGCGCCTCGGCGGCGTCGCGGCCGAGCCCGGAGTCGACGATCGCGCGGCGCATCCCGGGGACGGTCAGCGTCGTCTCCACGGGCGCGGCGGCGAGCGAGCGGAGCCGGACGACCAGGTCGGCGCCGTTCCGCCCGATCGAGGTGACCTGCACGTCGGGGTCGTCGACCGACGCGAACGCCTCGGCCGGCGCGGCGGGCGCGGTCCCGGCGCCGGTCGTCAGCGTCGCGACGAACGGGTCGGTGAGCCCGGCGGCGGCGAGGGCGCCGAGCCGCCGGCCCGGGAGCCCGCCGGCGGCGGACGCGACGGCGTACCGGAAGGTGGTCTCGCCCTGCTGCTGGGACGGGAAGTTGGTGTCCCAGATGTTGTTCAGCGCCCAGGAGTAGACCGTCGCGGGCTCGTCGTCGACGGTGGGCGGGAACGGCGCGTACGGCATGTGGATGGAGCCGAACTGGACGAGCGGCGCCTCCAGCGTCGCCCACGCCACGGTCAGGTCGGGGTCCTCGAACGCGACCCAGTGCCGGATCGGGCGCATGTGCTCGGCCGATCCGGGGACGCTGGGCACGCCGGTGCCGCCGACGCCGCCGGTCAGCTCCCACGCGGCGGGCGGCCCGCCGGCCGCGAAGGGGAAGGCGAAGAACACCGCCTCCTTGGTCGCGGTGGGCTGTTTGCCGAGCTGGAAGCGCAGGTCGAGGCGCGGCACGCCCGCGTGCAGGTCGAGGGTCGTGCGGATCCAGTCGACGCCCTTTCCGGTGAGCTCCACGATGAGGCGTTCTCCCACCGGGGTGCGTTCACACCTGACGACGGCGGCGTGCCGGCCGAGGGCCCGGTCGCCGAGGAGCGTCCGGTCGTGGACGAGCATGTGCCCGGACATGTGGTTGAAGTGGGGCGCGGTGGCGTACCGGTCGTAGACGTACTGCCCGAACCCGGCGGCGGCGTCGGCGTTGACCAGTTCGCGTCCGGCGGCCTTGTCGAAGACGGAGGAGAGGTGGCCTTCGGCGAGGTCGTAGGTGACGCGGTAGTACTCGTTCTCGATCACCCCGTCGCGGCCGAGGTCGACGGGCGCGGGCGCGGGGGCCTCGCCGCGCACGACGTCCAGCCGCACGCGTCCCATGCCGGGGACGTCCGGGACGACGGCCTCCAGGTGGCGGCCGATGGGGCGGGTCGGCCACTCGTCGGGGTCGACCTCCTCCTCGTGGTGCGGCAGCGGTTCACCGGTGCGGGCGTCGAGCAGCGTCACGGGGATGTCGACGGGCACCACGTCGCGCGGCAGGAAGGCGCGGACGACGTCGGTGCGGGCGGCGGACCCCGGGTTCAGGACGGCGAACGAGGCGAGCGCGTCCGGCGCGGGCGCGAGCGCGGCGCCGAACCGCCGCGCCCCGGCCTGCAGCAGGTCGAGGGCGTCGTCGTAGGACTGGTAGCCGACCGCGGACTTGCGGGTCCACTGCAGGCCGCCGGAGTCGGTGCCCTCCTCGGCGTCCTCCCACGGGTTGGCGGCGCCCCAGGTGTGCTCGTCGAACAGCGCGGCCTTGTCGTAGGCGTCGTCGAGCCCCTCGGCCTCGGCGCCGGCGAGGGCGTGCAAGGTCTCGGCGGTGCGCAGGACGTTCTGGGCGCGCCGGACGTGGCCGAGCGGGCGGGCGCCGGAGCCGAGCCCGTCGGCCCACCAGTCGGTCCAGTCGCCCTCGTGGACCTGGAGCCGGTCGTGGTGGTGCTCCTCGACGTGCGCGAAGAAGTCGGCGTTCGTCGCCATCCGCAGCCGCGGGTACTCCCAGGTCGCGTTCCAGCGCAGCGCGATGTCCGCGGGCATGATCGACGGGCCGGCGTTGTCGGCGTGCGCGCCCTGCACCCGCAGGTGCACGGCGTCGAGGACGTCGGGGGCCTTGTCGGCGCCGACCTGGCCGGGGGCCGCGTACCAGCCGAAGGTGCCCGGCCCGTACGGGTAGGGCCGGTCGGCGAGGGAGGACAGGTAGCGCGGGAGCAGGTCCTCGGCGAGGTCGTAGCCGTCGACCAGCCCGACGGTGTTGCCCTCCATGTAGGCCATGCCGTGCGGGGTGTCGGTGAACCACACGATCAGCTCGCGGCCGCTCGGCGCCCGCCAGCGGAACGGGCGGCCGAGCTTGTCGCCGCCGGTGATGTAGGGGACGGAGCGTCCCGCCCAGTTGTGCGCCGCCGCGAGGTACCGGACGCCCGCGGCGTTGAGCGCGTCGACGACGCCGACGACCGCGCCCGGGATGTCGGTGTGCATCGCCGAGCGGACGTCGATGCCGTGCCGGTCCCGCAGGTCTTTGACGAACCGGAGCTGCCGGTACAGCTCGTCGGTCGAGCACGCCTCGGTGTGCAGCTGCATGGGGAACGCGGTGACCTCGATGTTCCCGCTCCGGGTCCGGTCGACGAACTCGGCGACCTGGTCGTCCGGCCGGGTGGCGAGCCAGCGCAGCGCGGGCAGCGACGACTCCACCGACCAGCGGAACCGGGCGTCGTCGGGCCGGCCGTCGGTCTCCCGGGACAGCCGCAGCGCCGCGTCCAGGTAGTCCAGGTGGTGGCGCAGCACGGTGCCCTGGGTGTCGGTGTAGCCGATGTCCAGGTGCGAGTGGTGGACGACGAAGACGCTCCACTTGCGCTGCGGGGTGACGTCGAGGGGGGCGGCGCCGACGAGGCCCGCACCGTCCCGCACCTCCAGCGTGAGGCGGCGCGGGGCGTCGACGGCCGGGACGAGCAGGGTCGCCCGGCCCGCGTCGTCGGTGCGCTCCTCGGCGTCGCCGAGCCGCAGCGTCAGCCCGGGGCCCGCCTCGATCCGGACGGCCTGCCGGAGCGCGCCGGCCGCGTCCCGCCTGAACAGCGGGAGCACCGCCGCCCGCACCGACAGCCCGCGGACCGCGAGCACCTCCGCGGAGGTGTCGTGGCGGAGGGCGGCGCGGATTCCGTCGTAGTCCGGGGAACCGAGGCTCTCCGTCAGGAGCCGACTGGTCATCCGTGTCCTCTCAGAATGACTGTGACCGGGGGGTCAGAACTGGGCGAGCGTCAGCCCGCGGGTGAACAGCCGCTGCGTCGCCAGGAACAGCACGACCGTGGGGAGCGAGACCACGAGCCCGGCGGCCAGCGCGACCGGGACGGGCGTCCCGGCGTACACGTCGGTGGTGAGCGCCGACAGCTCCGCCCAGACCGGCCGCACGTTGTCGGACTGCGCCAGCGTCAGCCCGAACAGCAGGTCGTTCCAGACGTAGGTGAATTCGAGGATGAACACCGCGGCCAGCGCGGCCGACGAGAGCGGAAGGTAGATGCGCCAGAAGATGCGGAACGTGGACGCGCCGTCCAGCCGCGCCGCCTCGAAGATCGAGACGGCCACCGAGCCGAAGAAGTTGCGCATCACCAGCGCGGCGAGCGGGACGCTGATCGCGGTGTGGACCAGCACCAGGCCCATCTGGTTGTCGTAGAGCGACACCTTGCTGTAGCCGACGAACAGCGGCACCAGCAGCATCTGGAACGGCACGACGGTGCCCGCGAAGATCACGATGAACCAGAGGAAGCCGAACCGGACGCGCAGCACCACGATCGCGTACCCGGCGAGCGCGCCGAACAGCACGGCGAGCGCCGGCGCGACCAGGCTGTAGATCGCGGTGCTGCCGATGGTGGAGCCGACGTCGGTGCGGCTCCACGCCTCGGAGATGTTGTCGAACAGGCCGACCGACCCGGGCGGCTTCACCGCGTCGGACGGGTCGTAGTCGCCGGCGGGGCGGACGGCGTTCGCGACGATCAGGTACGTCGGGAACAGCCACACCAGACCGAGGACGATCAGCACGGCGCGGCGCATCAGGAGCCCTCCCTGGCGAGCTGGTGGCGCAGGTAGACGTAGGAGGCGAGGCCGGTGACGGTGGTGAGCGCCACCGCGATCGCCGACCCGTAGCCGTACTCGTCGGCGACGAAGACCTGGCGGTACATGGTGACCGCGAGGGTCTCGGAGGTGCGGCCGGGGCCGCCCTGCGTCATCACCCAGACGATGTCGAAGGTCTTCAGGCTCGCGACCAGCGCCAGCCCGAACACGACGGTGGTGAGCGGCCGCATCAGCGGCCAGATGACGTGCCGGAACAGCTGCCATCCGGACGCGCCGTCGATGCGGGCGGCCTCGATGGGGGCGCGCGGGATCGACTGGAGGCCGACGACGAACAGCAGCATGTTGACGCCGAGCTGCTGCCACGCCCACACCACGATCATCGCGAGGGTGTTGCGGGGGCCGTCCTGCAGGAACTCGGTGTGGCCGCCGGGCATGCCGAGGAACGACAGCACCTGGTTGGCCATGCCGTCGGGCTGCAGGATGAAGCCCCAGATGAGGCCGAGGCCGGCGCCGGACATGGCGTACGGGATGAGGAACGGCAGCCGGTACCACGCGCCGCCCTTGATGTTGTACGACAGCACGGCGACCAGCAGGCCGAGCCCGACCGGCAGGATCGTGGTGCCCGCGACCCACAGCAGGGTGTTGCGGACGGAGGTGAGCAGCGCCTCGTCCTGGAACAGCCGCCGGTAGTTGTCGAGCCCGGTGAACTTCGGCGACCCGAGCCCGTCGTAGCTGGTGAGGCTCAGGTACGCCGTCCACAGGAACGGCAGGTAGATGAGCACCGCGACGAAAAGGACGGCCGGGGTGAGGTAGGCGTGCCGGAACCGGCCGTGCATCGCGAACCCGCTCGGGAGGCGCCCGCCTCCCCCGCCGCGCTGGTGCCCGCCGTGCGCGCGGCGGTGCGGGGTCCTCGCGCGCACGGCGGTCGTCTGGTCGGTCATCGGTTCAGCTTCCGGCCTTGTGGGTCTTCCAGTAGTCCTCGTTGGCCTTCTGGATGTCCTTGAGGACCGACATGTACGAGCCGGGCTTGCTCAGGAAGCCGTCGAACCCGCTGAGCGCGGCCGTCAGGACGGGCGCCGGCGCGGCCTCGAAGTAGCGGAGCACGAGCCGGTTCCCGCCGTTCGCGGCCTCCTTGGTGATCTTGTCCAGCTCCGGGTCGGCGATCTTGACCTTGGGGTTGCCGGACACGTCGCCGCGCGCGTTGGCCCACTTCTCCTGCGCGGCGGGGGTCACCCACCACTTCAGGTACTTGGTGCTGGCGGCGGCGTCGGGCGCCTTGCGCAGCGAGCACAGCGGCCCGCTCTCGAAGATCAGCGACCGCTTCGGCAGGGACGGCTGGACGTTCGGGATCAGGAAGAACCCGTAGTCGGTGCCGAGCTTGAGGCCGCGCTGGGTCATGCTGGTGTTGAACCAGGTGCCGCTGATGACCATGGCGGCGTCGCCGGCCTTGAAGTGGTCGGCGGGGTCGGCCTTGTCGCCGGGGTTGGAGAAGTAGCCGGAGTCGATCATCGACTTCCACTGCTCCATCACCTTGACCACGCCGGGGTCGGTGTAGGACGCCTGGCCGGTGGACAGCCGCTCGTACAGGTCGGGGTCCGTGCCGGCGAGCAGCTGCTCGAACCAGGCGAAGGAGAACAGCGAGGTCGGCGTGGTCTGGTTGAACGGGACCTGCCCCTTGCCCTTCAGCGTCTGGGCGATCTTCATCAGGTCGGCCCAGGTGGCGGGCGGCGCCAGACCGTACTTCGCGAAGATCTTCTTGTTGTAGAACATGCCCCAGTACCCGGTGTTCAGCGGCACGCAGTACTGCTTGCCGCCGACCGTGTAGTACTTGGCGAGGTCCTGGGTGAGGTCGCCGCTCTTGATGGCGTCCTGCCAGATCGACGTGGTCTCGGCGACCTGGTTCTGCGCGACGATCTCCTCCAGGCGCCCGCCGGTCTGCCAGGTGAACAGGTCCGGCTTGACCTTGGTGCGGAACGAGGACTTGATGAACGCGGTGTAGGTGGGCTCGTCGGTGTACCCGACGGGCTTCATGTCCAGCCCGGTCTGCTGCTTGCCCAGCGCGCTCATCTGCTCGAAGAAGGGCTTCCACGCGCCCTTGTCGTTGTAGAGCCTGAGCCCGGACTTCGACCCTCCCGAGTCGTTGCCCGAGGCGCAGCCCGCGACCGCGGCGAGCGCCGCGGCCGCCGCGAGGACGGCGGTCGTGCGCATGCGCATCGACGGCATGGGGGCCTCCCTGGTTCGTGGGGTGGTTGGAGGTCGGCTGACGGTGTTCCGGTGTGCGGACGGTGGTGGGGTGCGGAGGTGGTGGAGGGTGGGGGTGGGTGTCGCCGGTCGAGGGTGTGCCGAAGGAGACCGCGGGCCCTGAGCGGGCGGGCGGCCGGTGACGGGCGGTGGGTCGTGGGGCGGTCAGAAGGGGTGTCGCCGGTGGGTCGGGCGGGCGGTGGGTCAGGCGAGCCGGGACGCGATGACCTTCGTGACGTCGCGCAGGTGGGCGCGCATCAGCTCCTCGGCGCGTTCGGCGTCGCCGGCCTCGATGGCACCGAGGATGGCCCGGTGGTCCTCGTGGTCGCGGCGCCGGTCGTCGAAGATCCGCAGTATCTCCCGCTGCTCGGCGCCGTGCACCGACAGCAGCGAGTCGATGACCTCGCCGAGCACGGCGTTGCCGGACGCGTGCGCGGTGGCGCGGTGGAAGGACATGTTCGCCGCGTCCAGCTCGGCGTCCTCGCCCTCCAGGTGCCGGCCCGCCTGGTCCAGGCCGGCGCGCAGCCGCTCCAGGTCGCCGGGTTCGGCGCGGCGGGCGGCCATCGCCGCGAGCGGGGGTTCGATGAGCAGCCGGGCGTCCAGGAGCTGGAGGAGCTGGTCGCCCTGCAGGGGCCGGACGTTCGGGTTGGGGATGACGACCCGTTCCAGGTCGGCGCCGACGTAGATGCCGGAGCCGTGCCGCATCTGGACGGCGCCGGTGGCCTCCAGCCGGCGGAGCGCCTCGCGGAGCGTGGGGGTGGTCACCGCGAAGCGCTCGGACAGCTCCCGTGCCGAGGGCAGCCGGTCGCCGGGACGCAGCCCGCCGGAGCGGATCAGCTCCAGCACGCGCTCGGTGAGCGCGTCGGAGAGGCTGGGCCGGGCCACATCCTTGGACATTCGTTACCTCGTTCACTCCCGGAAGAAGTCAAGTCATCTAATCACTTGATGTACCAGGATGTCCAGGGTCGAGGCGGTGTCCGGGCCCGAGAAGGAACGCCCGGCGCAGCGCCGCGTGCTGGTCGGCGAGCGCCCGGCGCGCCACCGCCGCCGACAGGACGCCGTCGAAGCCGTGGTAGGCGCCCGGCACGTGCCGCAGCTCGACCGGCACGCCGGCCTCGATCATCCGCAGCGCGTACGCGAGGTCCTCGTCGCGCAGCGGGTCGGCCTCGGCCGCCAGCACGTACGCGGGCGGCAGCCCGGACAGGTCCCGCGCGCGGGCCGGGGCGGCGTACACGGGCGTCTCCCAGCCCGGCGTCCCCCGGGCCGGGCCGAGGTAGTGGCGCCACATCTGCTCCACCTCGCCCCGGTTGAACAGCGGCGGCTCGGTGTAGGCCCGCATCGACGGGCTGTCCATGCGGTCGTCGAGCACCGGGTAGAGCAGCAGCTGGAAGGCGAGCGGCGGCCCGCCCTCGTCGCGCGCCCGCAGCGCCACCGCCGCCGCCAGCCCGCCGCCCGCGCTGCCGCCGCCGACCGCGATGCGGCCGGGATCGGCGCCGAGTTCGGCCGCGTGCGCGTGCGTCCAGGCGGTCGTGGTCCAGGCGTCCTCGAACGGCGCGGGGAACGGATGCTCGGGAGCGAGCCGGTAGTCCACCGACACCACGACGATGCCGAGCTCCGCGGCGAAGCCGAGGCAGCGGCGGTGCTCGTTGCCCAGATCGCCGGTGACGAAGCCGCCGCCGTGGAAGTACACCAGTGCGGGCCCGGCGGGCCGGTGCGGCCGGTAGACGCGCACCGGGACGCCGCCGGGGACCGTCCGGTCGGCGACGTCCACGCGCGCGTCGGCCGCCGGCTCCCCCGACAGCGCGGCCGCCAGGTCCCGCATCGCGGCGCGCGCCCTGACCGGGTCGGCGAGGCTCACGTACGGCATCCCGCCGAGCGCCTCGGACAGTTCGGGATCCATCGGATCAGCCCGTCACGGGGACGTCGACGAAGCGCGGGCGGTAGATGCTCACGTTGCGGTACACGTCCCGCGTCGGCCCCGTGGTCGTGTCGAGGCTGTTGACGTTGTACGACACCACGAGCTTGTTCGCCGTCGTGAGCGAGGCGTGCGCGTGCGCGTTGTAGGTGTAGACGTCCGGGTCGCCGTACGAGCCGAACGGCCCGCCCTCGGGCGTGCTGTAGACGGTCCTCTCGTCGGTGAACGGCCCGGCAGGCGAGCAGGACAGGTACGTGTCGATCTGCGCGCTGAACACGTCCTTGGTGTCCTGCGTGAGCAGGATGTAGAAGTTCCCGCGCTTGCTCACGCTGAACTCGTTGGACACGCCGCCCAGCACCTCCACGGCCGCCGACTCCGACGGCGACCATGCGCCGCCCGCCGCCAGGTAGCTCCACGGCCCGCGCAGGTCGGTGCCCGCCACCCGCGCGACGTACATGTGCTTGCCGCCCGAGCCGAGGTCCTCGGTGCCGTAGACATAGGTGTAGCCGCCGTCCCGCAGCAGCGCCGACCCCCACATGACGCCGCTGCCGGACGGCAGCGAGGTCACCGAGGTCGGCCGGGTGAGGTCGCTCGTGGAGAACCGCGCGAGGACGTTGGCGTCCCACGTCACGTCCAGGTCGCCGGACCCGACCTTGTACTCGCGGTACGGCTGCTGGATCTCGCCGCCGTTCATCGTCATGTCGCCCGCCCAGTAGACGTGCGACGCGTCGCGCGGCGGCAGCAGGGCCGTCGGGTTCGCGGCGGTGCCGCCGTGCGCGGTCCCGGTCAGCGCGCCGGCCGCCGACCGCACGACGAACGTGTTGTTCACGAACGGGGTCGTGCCGCCGTCGGCGACGGCCATCGGCCGCGACCCGTCCGCGTTGACCTTGCCGAGGAAGGTGTCGGAGAAGCCGAACACCGTCCGGCCGTCCGGCAGCTTCACCGAGTAGGTGCTGTCGGCGCCGGTCCAGTCGTCCAGCAGCGCGTTGCCGTTGCCGTACGAGGTGAACTGCGCGTTCAACGACGTGTCGGGCGTCGCCGTCCCGAACGTCGGCGCGGCGCTCCCGCCGCAGGTCAGAGCGCCGGCATGGGCCGCGGCCGAGGGTGCGAGCAGTGCGGTCGCGGCCAGCGTCGAAGCCGCGGCCGCACGAACGAGAAGACGCATGCGGACCTTCCTGGGGGTGTCAGAGGTCGAACGCGCTGATGTGCCAGCGGCCGAGGTTCGCCACGAACGCCGTGGTGCCCCGGAACGCGAGGTTCGTCGGGTGGCAGAGCAGGTGGGCGGTGGGGTCGCGGACGACCGTCTCCGGCCGCCCGTCCGGGGTGAGCCGCAGCACCTCGCTGGGCTCGTAGAGGCCGACGTAGAGCAGGCCGTCGGGGCCGAACGCGATGCCGTCGGGGACCGTGCCGGGCAGCTCGGCGACCGTCGTGCGGTCGCCCGCGGTGCCGTCCGCCCGGATCTCGACGCGGGTGATCCCGGGCAGGAACGACTCGGCGACGTACAGGGCCGACTCGTCCGGTGCCAGCGCGAGGCCGTTGGCGAACGCCATCGGACGCTCGTCCCAGACCTCGCCGGTGCCGTCCGGCGCGTAGCGGAACACCGAGGGCCCGGGGGCGTCGATCTGCCGGCTGTCGGAGACGTAGATCCGGCCGTCCGCGTCGATCACCGGGTAGTTGGGGTTGACGAAGCGGTGGCCGTCCGCGCCGTCCGCGAACAGCGACACCTCGCCCGAGGCCAGCTCCAGCCGGAACACGCCGGGATGCTGGATGTCGCAGATGTACAGGTGGGTGGCGGACGCGTCGAACGCGATGCCGAGCACGAACCCGTGGGTGGTCGCGACCTGCTCGACGCTCCCGCCCTCCGGGTCGACGCGGAAGATCTGGCCGGCCTCCCCGCCGCACCAGACGCTGCCGTCGGGATGGACCGCGACGCACTCGGGGTGGTCGAGGCGCGGGCTGCTGAACAGGCCGTCGAAGAAGACGCGGGCGGCGGGCATTCAGACCTCCGGGAGTGCGGCGGGGTTGCGGGCGAGCAGGCCGCCGTCGACGCGGTGCTCGGCCCCGGTGATGAACGAGGAGCGCGGGCCGGCGAGGAACGCCACCACCTCGGCGACCTCCTCCGCCCGCGCGACGCGGCCCAGCGGATGCGCCCGGCCCCACTCGGCGACCTGGTCGTCCTGGCTCGTCCCGCCGCGGAACAGGTCGGCGGCCCAGCGCAGCATCGGGGTGTCGACGGAGCCGGGGCACACGACGTTGGCGCGGATGCCGTCGGCGGCATGGTCCAGCGCCATCGCCCGGGTGAGCCCGTTGATCGCGGCCTTGCTCGCGGTGTAGGCGGCGACCCGGTCCTGCGACGCGAACGCCTGGACCGACGACACCGTGACGATCGTGCCGCCGCCGCGCCGCCGCAGCTCCGGGACGGCCGCCTTGCAGACCAGGAAGACGCCCTTGAGGTTGACGTCGAGGACCTCGTCCCACAGCTCCTCGGGGGTATCCTCGACCGTGCCGTACCGCTGGATCCCGGCGGAGGTGACGACGGTGTCGAGCCCGCCGTGCGCGTCGACCGCGCGGCCGACGAGGCCGCGCATCTGCGCGGCGTCGGTGACGTCGGCGACGACGCCGGTCACGTCCAGGCCGGCGCCGCGCAGCTCCGCCTCGGCGGCGCGGACGCCGTCCTCGTCGACGCCGCAGAAGACGACCGCGGCGCCGTCCTCCGCGAGCCGCCGCACCACCGCCCGGCCGATGCCGAGCGACCCCCCGGTGACCACGGCGACCTTGCCGGCGAACTCCCCGCCGCCTGCCCTCATCGCGCTTCCTCCCCCTCGATCACGGCCGCGCGCAGCCACAGCGGCTTGGTCTCGTGCGGCCGCAGGGTGAGCGCCGACCCGTTGCGCACCGCCTCGGCGAGGCCCTCCGTCGGCCGTCCGGCGAACGGTTCGAGCCCCACCACGTACGCGCGGCCCCACCAGGGCGCCTCGCGGGACGCGCCGAGCTCCCGCCACAGCCACAGGTCCGGCAGGACGGCGGCGTCCCAGCGGACCCGCAGGCCGAGGCCCGCGTCCGGGTCGATGATCTCGTAGCGGCCGTCCCGGAACCCCGACAGGTAGTGGATGTCGCTCGGCGCGCCGTGCTCGGGGACGACCGCCAGCTCCGGCTCCGCCGCCACCCCGTCCGGGAACCGGATCCGGTGCCCGGGGCGCAGGAACGGGGCGCCGAAGACGATGTGGTGGCCCCACATCACCTCCAGCTCCACCCCCGACTCGTTGGTCAGCTCCTCGTCGACGCACAGCTCCGCCTCGCCGGACGCCAGCCGGAACGTCTTCACCACGCGCAGCGGCACGCGCCGCGCCCGCACGGTCAGCCGCACCGCGGCCTCGGACGGGTCGTCGGCCGCGATCTCGACGTCCCAGGGCAGCCCGGCGACCTCGCCGTGCTGCGCCAGCGCGGCGCCGCGGTAGGTGCTCGGCTCGCCGCCGTTGGGCAGCACCTCCTGCCAGCCGCCCTCGTAGTGGTCGAGGAACGCGGCCACGTCGTCGCCCGCGCCGCCCGCCACGTCGCGCGGGTTGCGGATCCCGTCCGGCGCGAGCCAGACGAAGTCCATGTCGCGCCGCTTGTAGCAGAACTCGGCGACGTCGCCGCCCTTGTCCGCCAGGACGGTCACGCGCAGCAGCTCGTTCTCCAGCACGACGGCGCGCATCCCGAACCAGGTGATCTCGTGCAGGCGCGCGCCCCAGTTGCGGGCCGGGCGATGCCGTCGGTACGCCATCGTCAGCCGAACTTCAGGTCGACGAAGCGGGGCCGGTAGATGGTGACGTCCTTGTAGTGGTCGGTGTTGACGAAGCTGTTGACGTTGTAGGACACGACGACGCTGCCGGGGCGGCTCAGCTCCGGGTGGGCGTGCGCGTTGTAGGTGAAGACGTTGGGGTTGCCGTAGCTGCCGTTCGCGCCGGTCTCGGGCGTCGAGTAGACGGTGGTCTTGCCGGTGAACGGGCCCTGCGGCGAGCACGAGAAGTACGCGACGATGTTCGTGTTGAACTTCTCGGTGGTGTCCTGGGTGATGAGCATGTAGGCGCCGCCCATGCGGGTGACGCTGTACTCGTTGGCGACCCCGTCCATGATCCGCGCGGAGTCGGCCTCGTTCGGCGACCAGGCGCCGCCGCCCGCGTAGAACTCCCACGGCCTGGTCAGGTCGGTGCCGCGGACGCGGGCCAGGTGCATGTACTTGGTGTCGCCGAGGTCCTCGACGCCGTAGACGTAGATCATGCCGCCCGACCGCTCCAGCCAGGACGCCCAGGAGATCCCCTTGGACGACGGGATCGCGGTCACACCGACGGGCGCGGACAGCCGGTCCGGCCGGAACTTCGCGACGACGTTGCGGAGCCAGCGCCAGTCCCAGATGCCGGGGCCGAACCGCTCGTACTCCTGGTAGGTCACCTGGACCTTGCCGCCGGCGGTGATCGCGTCGCCGGCCCAGTACCAGTGCTTGTCGTCGCGCGGCGGCATCACGGCCTTCGGCTGCTCGCGGGTGCCGCCGTGCACGGTGCTGAGCCGGTCGCCGGACTTCACCACGAACGAGTTGTTGATGAACGGGGTGGTGCCGCCCTCCTCGACCACCGGCGACCGGCCGCCGTCGGCGTCGACCTTGCCGAGGAAGGTGTCGGAGAACACGAACGCCACCCGCCCGCCGGGCAGGGTGGTGGAGAACGTGCCGTCCGCGCCGGTCCAGTCGTCGGTCCGGCGGTTGTCGTTCCCGTAGCGGGTGAACAGGGTGTTCAGCCCGGCGTCGGGCGCCGAGCTCCGGAAGGCGGGGGTCGGCGTGCCGCCGCACGCCCGCGCGGCGGTGGCGGCGGCACGGGCGGGAGCGGTGAAGGTCGTCGTGGACAGGGCCAGGGTGAGAACGCCGGCGGCGAGGCCGCGCCAGGGGGATCTTCTGCGCACGGCCAGAAGTCTGGTCATCAGATGACTTGTTGTCTAGATGTATCGTGCGGTCCGTGAACGTTCCCCGGGTCGCCCTCATCGGCGAATGCATGATCGAACTGCGGCATCTGTCGCCGGACCGGCTCGCCCTCGGCTACGCCGGAGACGTCTTCAACACCGCCGCCTACCTCGCGCGCAGCGCCGCGCCCGGCGCGCTGGACGTGCAGTTCGTCACGGTCACCGGCGACGACCCGTACAGCGCGGAGATGCGCGCGCGCTGGCACGCCCACGGCGTCGGGGACCGGTACGCGCGGGTGCGCCCCGGCGGCCGCGCCGGCCTCTACCTGATCCGCACCGACGAGCACGGCGAGCGGACGTTCCAGCACTACCGGAGCGAGTCGCCCGCCCGGGACCTGTTCGGCCCGGACCAGCCCGCCGCGATCGACGAGGCGATCGCCGGCCACGACCTGGTCTACCTGTCCGGCATCACCCTCTCGATCATGACGGGGCCGGCCCGCGCCCGGCTGGCCGAGGTGCTGGCGGAGACCCGGCGGCGCGGCGGGCTGGTCGCCTACGACGGCAACCACCGGCCGAGCGGCTGGCCCTCCCCCGGCGCGGCGGCCGGGGCCGCCGCGGCCGTGCTGGCGCACACCTCCATCGCGCTGCCGTCCCTGGACGACGACCGGATCGTGCACGGCGACGCGTCCGCGCGGGCCTGCGTCGAGCGGCTCCGCGACGCGGGCGTCCCGGAGATCGTCGTCAAGCTCGGCGCCCAGGGCTGCGTGATCGCCGACCGCGACGCGATGGAGGCGGTGCCCGCCGTCCCGGACGTGAACGTGGTCGACACCACGTCGGCGGGTGACGCGTTCAACGGCGCCTACCTGGCCGCACGGCTCGCCGGCCGGGACCGGCGCGCCGCCGCCGAGGCCGGGACCCGCCTGGCCGCCGACGTGATCGGCCATCCCGGCGCGCTCCTACCGCCTCTCCCGGCCCGCCGTCCCGGACCGTGACGCCCGCCGTTCGGCGGCCCGAAGCCCCCTCAGAGACCAAGTCATTTAGTCAATACTCGGACAACCGGTCGAAACCTGTGCGCGCCGGAGTCTCGCAGTGGGCGCCGCAGGCGGTAGTTTCGGAAGCAGCGGGACCATCCTGCGAGGGAGTGACGTGACCGAGGAAACCGCTGCCATGCCTGCCAGTACACAGTTGTCCGTGCGCGACGTGGTGACAGTGAAGCTGCCCGCCGCGAGCGCCTACCTGTCCGTGCTCAGAACCGCCACCGCGGGACTGGCCGCCAGGCTGGACTTCACGCTGGACGAGATAGAAGACCTGCGCATCGCGGTCGACGAGGCGTGCGCGATGCTGCTCTCCCAGGCCGTCCCCGGGACGGACCTGTCGTGCGAGTTCGAGCTGACCGGGGAGGCCATGCGCATCTCGGTGTCGGTGATCACGGTGGACGGGCAGGAGCCCAACCGGGACACCTTCGCCTGGACCGTCCTGTCGTCGCTGGCCGGCGAGGTCGACGCCCAGATCGGCTCCGACGACCGGGTGACCGTGACGCTGCAGAAGCGGCGCGGTACGGCGGGGGCCCCGTGACAGAGAAGACGACCATCGCCGGCGCGAGCAACGAGCGGTCCGAGAGCGGCGTACCGGACCGCGCGCGGGCCCGCGCGCTGTTCGAGCGCCTCGCCGAGCTGCCCGAGGGCGACCCGGAGCGGCAGCGCATCCGCGACCAGCTCGTCGAGCTGCACCTGCCCCTGGTGGAGTACCTGGCCCGCCGCTTCCGCAACCGCGGCGAGTGGCTGGACGACCTGATCCAGGTCGCCACCATCGGGCTGATCAAGTCGATCGACCGGTTCGACCTGGAACGCGGCGTGGAGTTCTCCACCTACGCCACGCCCACGATCGTCGGGGAGATCAAGCGGCACTTCCGCGACAAGGGCTGGGCGGTGCGGGTGCCGCGCCGGCTCCAGGAGCTGAAGCTGTCGCTGACCAAGGCGATCAGCGACCTCGCCCAGCGCGAGGGCCGGGCGCCGACGGTCAGCGAGCTGGCCGCCCACCTGCAGATGAGCGAGGAGGAGGTGCTGGAGGGCCTGGAGTCGGCGAACGCCTACTCCACGGTGTCCCTCGACGCGCCCGACTCCGGCGACGAGGACGCGCCCGCCGTGGCGGACTCGCTCGGCATGATCGACGAGTCGCTGGAGGGCGTCGAGTACCGCGAGTCGCTCAAGCCGCTGCTGGAGAAGCTGCCGGCGCGGGAGAAGAAGATCCTGCTGCTGCGGTTCTTCGGCAACATGACGCAGTCGCAGATCGCCGCGGAGCTCGGCATCTCGCAGATGCACGTGTCGCGGCTGCTGGCCCGCACGCTCGCGCAGCTGCGCGAGGGCCTCACCGCCGACGAGTGACGCCGAACGCCGAGGGGCCCCGGGGACGTGTCTCCCCAGGGCCCCTCGGCGTTCGCTGGTCCTCCGGCCGCCGGGCTTCCGGCCGCCGGTCAGTTCTTCGCGGACGTGCCCTTGGCGGGCGCGTCTTTCGCGGGCTGCTCCTTGAGGCGGTCCATGAGCTTCTGGCCGAGGGACCGGTCGTCCCGGGGGCGCGGCTCCGCGGCGCGGGGCGCGGGCTCCGCGCCGCCGGACGGGGCGCCGTCCTCCTCCTCGTCCTCGTCATGATCGCGGACGAGCCAGGCGGTGCTCGGCGGGCTCAGCACCGCGACCAGCGCGAGCACCGCGACGATGCCCATCGGCAGGGCGATCTCGGGCCGGTCGCTCTGCCAGAGGGACCAGGCCACGGGCAGCGCGAACAGCTGGGTCAGGACAGTGGGGGCGCGGCTGCCCTGGGCGCCGCGCAGCAGGCCGCGGGCGCAGGCGAGCATGCCCACGCCGCCGGCGAGGGCGAGGACGGTCACGCCGATCGCGCTCACCGGGTCGACGGCGGCGCCCGCGGCGGTCTCCACCCCGGTGTAGACGCCGAACGCGACGGCGCCGAGGCCCTCCGCGCCCTCCAGGGCGGCGGCGGCCCGCACGGTGTTGGGACGATCGGTCACAACGAAACCCTACTCGCCCGCCGCCGCGGCCGATGCGTGGGGAAACGCACGGGAAACGCTCGATACGCTGGCGCCGTGCGCGCCATGCTCATCGCCAATCCCAAGGCGACCTCCACCTCCCGGCGAGCCCGCGAGATCCTCGTCCGGGCCTTCACCGGCGATCTCGACCTCGAGATCGCCGAGACCGCCCATCGCGGGCACGCGACCGAGCTCGCCCGCGCGGCCGCCGACAAGGGCTACGACGCGGTGATCGCGCTCGGCGGGGACGGCACCGTGAACGAGACGGTGAACGGCCTGCTGGCGAACGGCCCGTCTCCGGACCTGCCCGCGCTGGCGGTCCTGCCGTCGGGGAGCGCGAACGTGTTCGCCCGCGCGCTCGGGCTGCCGAACGACCCGGTCGGCGCGACGCGGGCGGTGCTGGAGGCGGTGCGCGCCGGGCGGTACCGGACGGTCGGGCTGGGGGCGGCGTGCCTGCCGGACGGCGTGGAGCGCTATTTCACCTTCAACGCCGGCGTGGGGCTGGACGCGGAGGTCGTCCGGGAGGTGGAACGCCGCCGCGGCGCGGGCGCGAAGGCGGATCCGTCACTGTACGTGCGGGCCGCGGTCCGCCATTTCTTCACGGGCACGGATCGGCGCCATCCGGCCCTGACGCTAGAAGTGCCGGGACGCCCCCCGAAAGCGGGCCTGTTCCTGGCGTTCGTCTCCAATACGGCGCCGTGGACTTTCATGGGGCGGCTGCCGGTGAATCCCAGTCCGAAGTCGAACTTCGCGCGCGGGCTGGACGTGTTCGGGATGCGCACGATGGCCGCCGGCCCCATCCTGGGGGCGCTCGCGCAGATGATGCTGGTGCGGACCCGTCCGGTGCAGGGGCGCGACGTGGTGAACGTGCACGACGCGACGGAGGTCACCCTGCGCGCGGACCGTCCGATCGCCTTTCAGCTGGACGGCGACTACCTCGGGGAACAGCGCAGCGTGACGTTCCGCTCGGTGCCGAAGGCGGTCCGCATCCTCATCTGAGACCGCCGTCACGCCATGCTGAGAGCCAAGTAACACGGCCGACCCACAGGTGTGACACATGCGACACCCATACTTTGAGAATCCTTTCTCAAAGGTCTTGCGTCTGCCCGCGCCCGGCTGACACGCTCAAAGTGCGCCAGCCGACAGGGGCCCCAACGTCGTCCGCCTCCTGATCGCAGCGCCGCGGAACAATCACCCTCGGATCGCCGGCCACCGCCGCTCCGGGCGTTCGCGACATGTGAAACCGTTCACAAACGTGGAGTGTCTCACACCACCTGACGAAGGAGTGGACCGCATGGACTGGCGCCACCGCGCTGCCTGCCGTGACGTGGACCCCGAGCTGTTCTTCCCGATCGGCAACACCGGGCCCGCGATCCTGCAGATCGAAGAGGCCAAGCAGGTTTGCCGGCGCTGCGACGTCACCGACGCCTGCCTGCGCTGGGCGCTGGAGTCCGGCCAGGACTCGGGCGTCTGGGGCGGCATGGGCGAGGACGAGCGCCGCGCCCTCAAGCGCCGCGCCAGCCGGGCCCGCGCCCGCGCCAACGCCGGTCTCTGATCCACTCGCACCACCCTCACCCCCAGCACCGAGCGGCGCCGCCTCCGAACCCCCAGGGCCGGAAACCCCGGCGCCGCCCGCATCTCGCCTCGACGTGCCCGCCGCCTGGAGACAGGCCGCGGGCACTCGGCGTCTCCAGGGGCGTTTCCCCAGGCCGAACCCCCAAGCCGTGCGCCAGACCCGTCCTATGACTGGGCCGAGCGGGGCGCGTGGAGCCGGTTGCTGTAGTCGAGGGGGACGTCGACGATGACCTCGGTGCCGCCGCCGGGCCGGTCCCGGAAGTCGAGGCTGCCGCCCAGCTCGCCGACGATCAGGGTGCGGACGATCTGCAGCCCGAGGCTGTTGCTGCTCTCCACGTCGAAGTCCGGCGGCAGGCCGACGCCGTCGTCGGCGACGATCGTGACGAGCCGCGGGCCGGAGACGGGCTCGCGCGCCACGGGCGGCTCCTTCCGGGCGCGCGGGTCGTGCGCGTCGGAGCCGGGCCACTCGCCCCAGACCGCCACACCGGCCGGCTCGGGGGCCGCGCCGCCCTCGCCGTAGCGGTGCGCGACGACCTCCAGGGTGCCGAACCGGCTGGCGAGCCCGTGCTCCAGCGCGTTCTGCAGCAGCTCGGTGAGCGCCATCGCCAGCGGCGTCGCGACCTCGGCGGGCAGCACCCCGAAGCTGCCGGTCCGCTTCGGGGCGACCTTGGTCTCCGGGGTGGACACCTCCCCCGCCATCATGATCACCCGGTCCGCGATGTCGTCGAAGTCGATCAGCTCGTCCGGGGTGTGCGACAGGGTCTCGTGCACGATCGCGATCGACCCGACGCGGCGGACCGCCTCGTCCAGCGCCGCCCGCCCCTCCGGGATCCGCAGCCGGCGCGCCTGCAGCCGCAGCAGCGCCGCGACGGTCTGCAGGTTGTTCTTCACCCGGTGGTGGATCTCCCGGATGGTGGCGTCCTTGGTCATCAGCTCCCGGTCGCGCCAGCGCAGCTCGGTGACGTCCCGGCACAGCACGATCGCGCCGATCCGGGTGCCGCCGACCACCAGCGGGATCGTCCGCAGCTGCATGACCGAGCCGTTCGCCTCGACCTCCACCTCGCGCGGCGCCCGCCCGCTGAGCACGACGCTGAGCGCCTCCTCCAGCGGCTCGCCGGTGTCGCACAGGTCGGCGGTGACCTTGCCGAGCGACTCGCCGACCAGGTCGGACGGCAGGCCGAGGCGCCGGTAGGCGGACTGGGCGTTCGGGCTGGCGTAGACGACGCCGCCGGCGCGGTCGAGCCGCATCAGCCCGTCGCCGACGCGCGGCGAGCGGACCATGTTCGGCTCCTCGCCCGGCACCGGGAACCGCCCCTCGGAGATCATCTTCGCGAGGTCGCTGGCGCTCTGCAGGTAGGTCAGCTCCAGCCGGGACGGGGTGCGCGCCGAGCTGAGGTTGGTGCTGCGCTGGATCACCCCGAGGATCTTGGCGCCGCGGCGCACCGGGATCGACTCCTCCCGGACCGGGATGCCGCTGCCCCACTCCGGGTCGCCCTCCCGGACGATCCGCCGCTCCCGCCACGCCACGTCGATCAGCCCGCGCCGGCCCGTCCGGACGACCTTGCCGACCAGGTCCTCGGGGTAGGCGGTGGGGCCGGTCGTCGGCCGCATCTGCGCGATCGCCACCCAGCCCTGCACGGCCGCGCCCGTGTCGATCGTGCCGCCGCCGCGCCGCCCGCCCCGCGCGGGCGGGCCGTCGGCCGGGACCTTCGCGCCGGACCGCAGCGGCACCCACAGCAGCAGGTCCGCGAACGACAGGTCGGCGAGGAGCTGCCAGTCCGACACCAGCGCGTGCAGCCACTCCACATCGGTCTCGGTGAGGTCGGTGTGGTCGCGGACCAGATCGGTCAAGGTAGGCACACGACCATCATCGCCCATCCGTTCCGGTGCCCCGGCGCCGTGCCCGCCGCCCCCGACCTGGCAGGATTCGGGCATGACCGACGACCCCCTCGCCAGGCTCCGGGACGCCGCCGCCCGGCGCGCCGAGGCGGGCCTGCGGCGGACGCTGCGCCCCCGCGCCGCCGACCACGACGGCCTGGCCGACCTCGCGTCCAACGACTACCTGGGCCTGTCCCGCGACCCCCGGCTGGTGGCGGGCGCGGTCGCCGCCGCGCGCGAGTGGGGCACCGGGTCCACCGGCTCCCGGCTGGTCACCGGCACGACCGCGCTGCACGCCGAGCTGGACCGGCGGCTCGCCGCGTTCACCGGCAGCGCCGCCGGGCTGGCGTTCTCCTCCGGCTTCCTGGCCAACCTCGGCGCCGTCACCGCGCTGTCGGGCCCCGGCACGCTGGTGGTGTCCGACCAGGTCAACCACGCCTCGATCGTGGACGCGTGCCGGCTGTCGCGGGCCCGCGTGGCGATCGTCCCGCACCGGGACGCCGGGGCCGTCGAGCGGGCCCTCGCCGAACGTGACGAAGACCACGCGATCGTCGTCACCGACGCGGTGTTCTCCGTGGACGGCGACCTCGCGCCGCTGGCGGAGCTGCACCGCGCCGCGCGGGCGCACGGGGCGCTGCTGGTGATCGACGAGGCGCACGCGCTCGGCGTCGTCGGCGACGGCGGCCGCGGCGCCGCGCACGCCGCGGGCCTGGCCGGCGAGCCCGACGTGGTCCTCACGCTCACCCTGTCGAAGTCGCTGGCCGCGCAGGGCGGCGCCGTCCTCGGCGCGCCCGAGGTGGTCCAGGCGCTGCTGGACACCGGCCGCTCGTTCATCTTCGACACCGGCCTGAACCCGCCCGCCGCGGGCGCCGCCCTCGCCGCCATCGACGTGCTGGAGGCCGACCCGGGCCTGCCCGGCCGGGCGCGTGCCACCGCCCGCCGGATGGCAAACCTCGCGGCCGGTTCCGGTCTGGAGACCGCCGACCCGGCCGCCGCCGTCGTCCCGGTGTTCCTCGGCGAGCCCGACGACGCGGTGCGCGCGGCCGGGATCTGCGCTGAGCACGGGCTGCGCGTCGGCTGCTTCCGTCCCCCGTCCGTCCCGAAGGGCCGGGCGTGCCTGCGGCTCACCGCGCGCGCCACGGTCGACGAGTCCGACCTCACAAGGCTGCGGACGGCCCTGGCGGAGATCGCCCTCTCTACCGGCCGTAGTCTTCACGCATAACATCGGGGGAAACCGATGATGAACGTGAGGAGAGGCCGTGACGGAGGTCAGGGGCGGGCCCCGGCACGGGGACGGATTCGAGCGCGGATTCGATCGGGCGGTACTCGGCGACCTGGGCAAGCACCACACCAACCAGGCGCCGCGCATCCCGAAGTACTACAAGCTCAAAGAACTCCTCGTCGAGCTCATCCAGTCGCTGCCGCCGGGCAGCCCGCTGCCTCCTGAGCGGGCGCTGGCAGAGAAGTACGAGACGTCCCGGACCACCGTCCGGCAGGCCCTCGCCGAACTCGTCGTCGAGGGGCGCCTGCAGCGCATCCAGGGCAAGGGCACGTTCGTCGCCAAGCCGAAGGTGTCGCAGGAGCTCCAGCTCGTCTCCTACACCGAGGACATGCGGCACCACGGGCTGCGCCCCGAGACCCGCATCCTGGACGCCGGCTACGTCAGCGCCGACGAGCGCCTAGCGTCGCTGCTGTGCATCCGGCCGGGCGGCCGGGTGCTGCGCGTCCACCGGCTCCGGCTCGCCGACGGGGAGCCGATGTCGGTCGACACCTCGCACCTCCCGGCCCGCCGCTTCCCCGGCCTGCGCCGCGAGCTGCCCCGGCACCGCTCCCTGTACGAGACCCTCGCGACCGCCTACGACGTCCACCTGACGGAGGCGGAGGAGACGATCGAGACGGTGCTGGCGACCCCGCACGACGCGCAGCTCCTCGGCGTCGACGTCGGCCTGCCGATGCTGCTGCTGTCCCGGCACGCGTTCGACACGACGGGCCAGCCCGTCGAGTGGGCACAGTCCATGTACCGGGGCGACCGGTACAAGTTCATCACCCGCCTGCGCCGGGACACCTGACCCGGCGCAGCCGGCCGGGGGGCGTGGGGGGTCGTCCCCCCTCGGGAAAACACAGCTCGGCGAAGCCGGGCGGGCGTCAGTCCGTTTCGGGGGCGTGCGCCTCGCGGAAGGCGGCGGCGTCGAAGGAGCCGCCGAACGACGGGGCCAGGCCGCGGTGCGCGGCGACCAGGAACTCGGCCGGGTCCAGCGCGGACGCGCCGGCCGGGAGCGCGCCGGACAGCGGCCGCGCCGCGATGGTCTCCAGGTCCCGGATGTTGCTGCGCATCGCCAGGTCCGGGTCGTCCGGCCAGGCCCCGATGACCACGCCGGCGAGCTGCACGCCGCGGTGCGCCATCGCCTCCAGCGTGAGCGCGGTGTGGTTGAGGGTGCCGAGGTCGGGACGGGTCGCGACGACGACCGCGGCGCCGAGCCAGCGGGCGAGGTCGGCGATGGTGGTGCCCTCCTCGTCGTAGCGGACGAGCAGGCCGCCCGCGCCCTCCACCAGCACGAGCCGGCGGGTCGCGGCGAGTTCCTGGACGTGCTTGGCGACGTCGGGCAGCCGGACGGGCGGGACGCCGGCGCGTCGGGCCGCGGCGGCGGGCGACAGCGGGTCGGGGAAGCGCGCGGACTCGTGCACGTCCTCGACGCCGGCGAGCCGCCGCACCTCGTCGAGGTCGCCGGGCTCGCCGCCGCCCATCCCGGTCTGCCCGGGCTTGACCACGGCGACCGACGCGCCGCGCGCGGCCGCGACGGCGGCCAGCGCCGCGGTGACGATCGTCTTGCCGACGCCCGTACAGGTCCCGGTCACTACGAGCACACTCACGCCCGGCACCCTAGCGTGCGGAGCGGGAGCCGGCCGGTCGCAGACTCCACAGTCTTTCCGCCATCGGATTTGTAGCCGGGGGAACCGGGCGGGGCGGCGGCGCGTCGAAGACGCATGGCCGGTTCGCACACTCGCACCAGCTTGATCGCCGCGCTCGCCTGCGCGGGCACGGTGGCGGCCTGCGGCGGGGCCTCCGGGGTGGAGAAGCCGCCGCACGCGCTGCCGTCCACCGGCACCGCCACGCACTCCGCGAAGGACTCGCCGCGCGGCGAGCATCTCGTCCTGCGGATGCGCAGGACCGGCGGCATCGTCGGTCTCGGCGGCGGGCTGCCGGACTTCTCGCTGTACTCGACGGGCCGCGCGCTCGTCGCGGCGCGGGAGAAGGTCACCGAGTACCGGCTGAAACCCGCGGCGCTGGACCGCCTGCTGCACGAGGCGCGCGCCGCCGGGCTCGGCCGCTCGCACACCGTCAGCGCCGGGCAGGTCGCGGACGCGAACGTGCTGGAGTTCACCATGGGCGGCGCGCACACGAAGATCGTCCTTCCGGAGTCCCAGTCGGACCCGGGGGTGCGGTTCCAGGCGCGCCTCGATCCGGCCCGGTGGCCCGCCGCCGACCTCGCGTCCGGCGCGCGACCGTACGCCCCGGGCAAGGTCGCGGTGCTCGCGTCGGAGGGCGCGGTGGCCGACGGCCCGGTCCGCACCTGGCCGCTGGCGCCGCTGGGCCGGGGCACGACGCTCCCGGGGGCCGTCTGCACGCTCGCCGCTCCGGCGAAGGTCCCGGCGACGGGTCCCGGCACCGCCTGGCGCAGCGGCGGCAAGACCTACACCGTCCGGCTGCGCCCCCTGCTCCCCGACGAGCACACCTGCGCCGACCTCCGTCCCCGGTGAGTTGCGGCGTGCCGCCCTTTTGCGGCGCGCCACTGCTCAGCAGGAGAGCTCGGCGGCCACCTCGCGGGTTTCGGCCCGCAGGTCGGGGGCCAGCTGGTCCAGGCGCGCGTCCAGGTCGTCGGCGAAGCGGAGCCGTTCCACGTCGGGTGCGGGGACGGCCTCCGGCATCCACGCGGAGTGGATGAGGAACGGGACGGTCGTGCCGGGCGGCGGCGCCAGCACGGCGAGCGGGCCGCGCCCGACGTCGGCGGCGTCGAACAGCTCGACGCGGAACCGGTCGTCGTTGTGGACGGCGACGACGAGGTAGCCGTCGTGCCCGCCCGGGTCGGCGCCCGCGTAGCGGCTGCCGCCGCGCCCGCGCGGGACGAACGAGGGCGACGTCGGGTAGTCGTCGAGCGCGAACGTCCATTCGGCGAGCGGCCTGAGGTCGTCGCGGTCGTGGCTGACCAGGACCGCCGGGGTCTCCTCCGGCGGGAACAGGTCGGCGTCGATGCGGCCGGTGTAGTTGCGCAGCGCCCGCTGGTTGATGGCCTCGGGGTGGAAGCCCAGGTAGACGAGGTGGTGCCGGGTCGGGGCGGTCTGCCCCTCGATGCTCCAGTCGATCGCGGACAGCTCGGCCTGCCACCAGCGCTCCGGGTCGCGGGCGCGGGCGCGCTCGCCGACCGTCCCGGTCTCCGGGTCGAACAGCAGGACGGTGGTGAGCGCGGGCGTCATGCCGTGGCAGTACATGCCGCGCAGCGCCGGGTCGATGGGGCGGCCGAACGCGTCGAGGTCGTCCTCGCGCAGGTACATGCCGATGTCGACGCCGGGCGTGTGCTCCATGACGACCTGGACGCCGCCGGAGTCGTCGTACTTCGCGTAGAAGTGGTTGACCTCGGGGGCGATCCGGAACTCCTTGCAGGCGACGGTGCCGGCGCCGGGGCGCAGGTCGTCCTTGCGGATCAGCAGGACGGGCCCGTCGGGGTTGTTCGCGACGGTGCGCTCCGCGCCGAACACCTCGTCGGTGTCGATCTTGTAGGCGGTGTCGGCGAGCACGAGCCAGTCGCGGGTCTGCGTGACGGTGTGCGTGGCCTGCGGCAGGACGGCGCCCTCCACGTCCCAGCGCTCGACCCGGCTCCCCTCCCCCGCGTACCGGATCACCGCGACCGCGCCGGTCATGACGTCGCGGCTGACCGTCCACAGGCAGCCGCGCTCGGGGTCGATCACCGGGTGCGCGGACGTGGAGATCAGCGGCAGCACCGCCTGGTCGATGGCGGGCCTCCAGTCGTCGCGGTGGCCGACCTCGGCGACGAACCCCAGCGTGACCGGGTCGACCTCGACGGGCCGGCCCGCGTCCCAGGTGGCGAACAGCCGGTCGCCCCACGGCAGCGGCGCGGTGTTGGCGGCGTTCACGAACCCCCACGGCGAGCTCGTGCCGACGGGCCCGGCGGTGAACAGCTCGGGACGCCGGCGGCGCAGCCGGACGGACGGGGTGTCGATCACCCGGGCGCGCCAGCGGAACCGGCCGTCCGCGTCCGGCCGGAGCGGCAGCCGCGCGATGATCCCGTCGCCGAAGAACGCGTGCACGGGATGGGTGCGCTGGTCGGAGGTGCTGACGACGAAGTGGCCGCGGACGTCGTCCGGCCACGCGCCGGCGACGACCGCGAGCTCCAGGTCGCCGACGTCCTGCGTGCCGAGGATCGAGCGGGGGACCGGCATGGCGCCTCCTGGGGGTTCGGCGGGCCGCCACCTGACGGGCACCCGCCAATCAACACGGCGCCGGGGCTAGTAGTCAAGTAGCTAACGACTAGCGCGGCGCCCCGGCCGGCCCGCCGGGCGAGCGTCCCGGCGGGATACGGATAGCCTGATATGTCGCGGCCGTCCGGTCGCGATGATCCGGCCCCAACGGCTCCCCCGCCTGGAGAAGCACCCGATGCAGCACGTCACCGTCCGCGACGCCCGCCCCCACGAGTACGACCTGATCGGCGAGCTGACCGTCGAGGTGTACGTGCACGGCGGGCTGGTCTCGCCCGAGTCGTCCTACGTGGGGAAGCTGCGCGACGCCGCCGACCGGGCCGCCAAGTCGCAGCTGCTCGTCGCGGAGATCGGCGGGGAGGTCGCGGGCGCCGTCGCCTACTGCCCGCCCGGCAGCCCGTACGCCGAGCTGGCGGGCCCGGACGAGGCCGAGTTCCGGATGCTCGCCGTGCTGGCGAAGGCCCGGCGGAGCGGCGCGGGACGCGCCCTGGTCGGCGAGTGCGCGGCGCGCGCCCGCGCCGCGGGACTGACCGGGCTGCGGCTGTCCACGCAGGCGAACATGGAGGCCGCGCACCGCATGTACGAGCGGCTCGGCTTCGTCCGCACCCCGGACCGGGACTGGTCCCCGATACCGGGACTCCGCCTGCTCACCTACGCCCTGGCCTTCTAGCCACCGGCCCCGGCCCCCGCGACCCGACCGGCCTGTCGTCCCGCCGGACCGCCGTCCCGCGTCGGAACGCGCGGTTCAGCGGATGCGCATGCGCGCCACCACGCCGGTGTCGTACGTCCCGTCGATGAACTCGCGGTGGTCGAGCAGCTCGGCCAGGAACGGCAGGTTCGTGGCGACGCCCTCGATGCGGAACGCGCCCAGCGCGGCGCGGGCCCGGGCCAGCGCGTGCGCGCGGTCCTCGCCGTGCACGCAGAGCTTGGCCAGCAGCGAATCGTAGTGGTGCGTGACGGTGTTGCCCTCGTGGTAGCCCGCGTCGATGCGGATGCCGTCGCCGACCGGCTCCTCCCACACCTTGATCTCGCCGGTCGCGGGCCGGAAGTCCCGCGGGTCCTCGGCGTGGACGCGGAACTCGATCGCGTGGCCGCCGGGCGCGGCGGCGGCCGGTGCGCCCCGCTCCCCGGCCGCGATCCGGAACTGCTGCTCGACCAGGTCGACGCCGGTGACCAGCTCGGTCACCGGATGCTCGACCTGCAGCCGGGTCGTCATCTCCAGGAAGGCGAACTCCTGCGCGACCGGGTCGAGCAGGAACTCGACGGTCCCGGCGCCCCGGTACCCGACGGCCTCGCCCGCGCGGACCGCCGCGGCGAGCATCCGCTCCCGCAGCGCCGGGGCGACGCCGGGCGACGGGCTCTCCTCGACGACCTTCTGGAACCGGCGCTGGACGGAGCTCTCCCGCTCCCCCAGCGCCACGACGGTGCCGTCCGCGAGGCCGAGGATCTGCACCTCGACGTGCCGGGCGCCCTCGATGTACCGCTCCAGCAGGACGTCGCCGTGCCCGAACAGCCGCCGGGCGGCGGCGTGGGCCGCCTCGAACGCGGCGCGCAGCGACGCCTCGTCGTACGCGGCGCCGAGCCCGGCGCCGCCCCCGCCGGCGGCGGGCTTCACCATCACCGGGTAGCCGATCCGCTCGGCCTCCTCCAGCGCGGTCGCCACGTCCGGGACGGGCTCCCACGCGCCGGGCGAGACCGGGACGCCCGCCTCCTTCATCAGGTTCCGGGCGTTGATCTTGTCGCCCATCCGGGCGACGACGAGCGGCGGCGGCCCGACCCAGACCAGCTCCCGCTCGGCGACCGCCCGCGCGAACGCGGCGCTCTCGGCGAGGAACCCGTAGCCGGGATGGACGGCCTGCGCGTTCGTGCGGTGCGCGGCCTCCAGGACGGCCGCCGCCTCGAGGTAGCTGCGCGCCGGGTCGGCCGGGCCGATCAGCACCGCCTCGTCCGCCTCGGCGACGTACGGCAGGTCGGCGTCGGCCTCGGAGTACACCGCGATCGCCTTCAGGCCCATGGCCTGCGCGGTGCGCACGACCCGGCCGGCGATCTCGCCCCGGTTCGCCACCAGCACGGACTCGAACACTCGCGGACTCCTCCTCGGAGATCTGCTCCCGCCGGCGGCGCCGGCGGACCTGCCCCGCCGACCCTAGCGTCCGCGCCGCGCCGCGTCCGCCCGTACGTGCGACGAACGGCCGGCCGCGCACCCGCGAGCGGGCGGGGAACCGCCGGTCAGGGGCGGGGGCGGCGGTCGACGACGCGGCTGAGCGCCTCCACGACCGTCGGGTCGTACTCGGCCGCCGAGTCCAGCCGGAGCCGCTCCAGCACGGCGGCGCCGCGGTCGCGGTCGGCGGAGTCGCCCACCAGGTCGTCGTAGGCGTTCGCGACCTTGATGATGCGCCCGGCCAGCGGCGGCGCCGGGGCGGGCCGCTCGGCCGCCTCGCCGGAGCCCGCGAGCGTCTCCGGGCCCGTCCGGTACGGGTGCGACGACAGCTCGACGATGTGCGCGACCCGGTCCAGCACGCCGGTCTGCTTGATGACCTCGGCGCCGAGCTCGGCGATGCGGCGCTGCTCGGCAGGCGACGCGAGCACGGTCGCGCCGCCGGGGATCGGGTCGCCGAGCGAGAGCTGCCCGATGTCGTGCATCAGCGCCGCGTACTCCAGCTCCAGCAGCTCCTCCTCGGACATGCCGAGCTCCCGGCCCATCGCGACCGACAGCCGCGACACCCGCCGCGAGTGCCCGGTCTCGACGTACCCGCCGACCTCGGTGACCCGCGACAGGGCCCGGACGGTCTGCAGGTACGTCGCGCGGATCCCCGCGTACCGGCGGAACGCGAACTGGGTGACGAGGATCGGCACCGTGAAGATCAGCAGCGCGGCCTCGCCCATCGCCGTGGTGGCGACCGCGATCAGCATCGCGGTGGCGCTGGTCGCCGCGCACAGCGCCATCTTCGCGTCGATCTCGTCGCGCAGCGCGATGCCGAACCGGGCCCGCACCGCCTCCGCCCGGATCATCGCGGCGATCAGCACGTCGGTGAAGCAGGACAGCACGACGACCAGGCCCATCACCGCGAGCAGCAGCTGCCAGGGCAGCCCGAGCGACAGCATCGGCCGGAAGCACAGCGCCACGACCGCGACGGTGAACAGCCGGCGCGCCATCGCGTCCGGGCGCGGCGACCGGCCGACCAGGATGTGCGGCAGCGAGCCGACCAGCATCCCGACGGACGTCACCGCGACGACCTGCAGCGGCGAGTGCTCGGCGGGGACGACGCCGAGCGGCGCATCCGGCGGGGCGCCCTCGGGGCCGATGCCGACCAGCAGCGCGTAGCCCATCGCGCCGGCGCTGGCGATCGGCGCGACCTCCCGGTTGCCGGGCATCACCATCCGGAACAGCTCGCCGAGCGCGATCAGCACGCCGAAGATGATCGCGACGTTGGGCTGCCGGAGCCCGGCCGCGGCGACCTCGGCGATCGCGACGACGACGAACAGCCCGGCGGTCGCGATCAGCAGCAGCTGGCCGGAGTCGATGGTCTGCCATGCGGCCCGCTCGCGGCGGGCCCGGATCTGGGTGCTGCTCATGGGAGGTCCCGTCACCGCCGTGCTTCGTCTCCGGCGACCCGCAGCGGCGCGCTCGGGTCGTCATGGTCCTGCTGGGTGGTCTCGACGACGTCGTCGTCCGGCAGCACGACGGGCCGCGGCGGCTCCCAGCCGTCCCGGTCCAGCGCGCGCAGGAACGCCTCCACCATCACCGGGTCGAAGTGGTCGCCCATGCCGCGGCGCAGCTCCGCGACGGCCTCCGCCACGGTGCGGGCCGCCCGGTAGGAGCGGGTCGAGGTCATCGAGTCGAACGCGTCCGCGACGGAGATGACCCGGGCGAACTCGGGGATCTCGTCGCCGGCCAGGCCCATCGGGTAGCCGCGGCCGTTCACCTTCTCGTGGTGGTGCATGATCCCGGCGAGCGCCTCGTCCAGGAACCCGATCTCGCGGACGATCTCCAGCCCGCGCATCGGGTGCAGCTGGATCGCGGCGAACTCCTCCTCGGTGAGGGAGCCGGACTTCTGCAGCACCTTCGTCGGGACGCCGAGCTTGCCGACGTCGTGCAGCATCCCCGCGTACCGGATCGCCTCGACCCGGTCGGCGCGCATCCCGATCTCCTGCGCGATCATCACCGAGCCGCGGGAGACCCGCTCGGAGTGGCCGCGGGTGTAGTAGTCCTTGGTCTCGACGGCCTGGCAGAGCGCGGCGAGGGTGGCGGCGTGCGCCTGCTGCTGCGCGTACGCCTGGTCCATCGCCCACCGGGCGATGAACAGCGGCAGCAGCACCAGCACGGCGGCGAAGGCGCCGATCCGCGGCCACAGCCCGGCGATCAGCAGCCCGACCATGCCGTAGCCGAGGCAGCCGACGGCGAGCTGGCCGCTCTCGTGCAGCAGCTCGCGCGGCGCGGCCTGCCGGGACAGCAGCAGCACGCCGGCCATCAGCAGCAGGTTCACCAGGACGAAGGTGACGAGGGCGCCGAGGAACGGGCCGATCACGTTCTCCACCCAGCGGGACTGCTCGGGGTGGAAGCGGTCACCGCCCAGCAGGTCGAAGACCGTGCCGGCGCAGAAGCCGCTGAGCGCGAACTGCGCGCCGTTGAAGGCGCGCTTCTCGGGCGCGAAGAACCGCTGCCCGGTGACCAGGGCGCTGAGGCCGAGCAGGGCCGCGCCGGCCGGGCCGAGGAGCACGACCCCCGCCAGGCTGGCGGCGAAGCTCAGCGAGACGCGGGCCCGCTCGACGTTCAGCCGGGCGGGCGCCGAGTCGCAGATGAGGAAGAGCAGGGCCAGCACGGCCAGCTTCGTCCAGTCCACCCCCGTGAAGGACGACGTGGCGATCACCGCGGCCGCGAGCGCGACCACCCCGCACACGTACGCCCAGGCAGCGAGAGGTAGTCCACGCATTGCCGCCCCTTAGGGAGTGACGAACGAGCGGGCCGCCGCCGGGATCGACCGTGCCTGCCGGCACTAGACCCAGGAAACGCCCTCGGGCATCATCAGCGACGATCCCGTGGCGTCCTGGCACCGGCCTCGTCCGGCCGGATTGCCGCACTCGAGCATGGCTTCCGCCTCCCCCCGTCGACCGGGTCCGGCCGGCGCGCGGCGCCGGCCCGCCGGAACCGCTCGGCCCGGTCTCCCAGGTCCGCACATACCCCGAATTCGGGGGCGTGCACCGCGTTCCCGTCGCTGATTTCGGCCCCAGCCTAACGCGAACTGCCCAGGTCACACAGGCATGCCGGGAATCGTGAGCAAAGCGTGAAGCAAGTGTCACTTTAAGTGATCAATTCCCGGGGATTAATGTACTCAGCGTACCCGCACAATGCCGCTGCACAATCTCAATGCACGTGCATCTGCAAATGGCATTCTTGAATCAGCCAGAATCGCCTCATCAATGGCACCAAGCCGCATTCCTCTACTCTCCGGCACGGATCCCAGCACGGGGCCACCGGTCGGGCGGTGCCGCCGGCCAACGGCACGGAGCGGCCGGTCGGGCGGTGCGGCGGTCGGGCGGTGCGGCCGGTCGGGTGGCGCGGCGGTCGGGCAGCGCGGCCCGGTCACGCGCGGTCCGGTCACGCGCGGTCCGGTCAGGCGGTGCGGGCGCGCGCCCAGGCGGCCGTTTCGGCGAGGCCGTCGGCGAGGCTCACCCGCGGCTCCCAGCCCAGCGCCTCCCGCGTCGGGCCCGGGTCCACCGCCATCGCGGGCAGGTCCCCGAGGCGCGGCGGCGCGAAGTCCGGCTCGTCCGGTGCGCCCACCGCGGCGGCGACGAGCGCGTGCAGGTCCCGGTCGGTCGTCTGGAGGCCCGTCCCGACGTTGAAGCGGCCGCCGCCGCCCGCCTCTCCCGTCGCGCGGGCGAACGCGTCCACCACGTCCAGGACGTACACGTAGTCGCGGGTCTGCCGACCGTCCCCGAACACCTTCGTGGGGCGGCCCGCCAGCAGCGCGTCGGTGAAGATCGAGATCACGCCGGCCTCGCCCTCGGGCGTCTGCCGCGGACCGTACACGTTCGCCAGCGTCAGCGTCGTGTAGTCGAGGCCGTGCAGCGCCTTGTACATCCCGGCGTACACCTCGCCGGTCACCTTCGAGGCCGCGTACGGCGACGCGGGGCGCAGCGGCGCGTCCGGCGGGACGGGCAGCGCGTCCGGCACCCCGTAGACCGCGCAGCTGGAGGTGAACACGACCTTGCGGCTGCCCGCCGCCCGCGCCGCCTCCAGCACGTTCGCCGTCCCGAGCGCGTTGACCCGCGCGTCGTGCAGCGGGTCGGCCACGCTGGCGCGCACGCTCACCTGCGCCGCCAGATGGCAGACGACCTCGGGGCGGCGCGCCGCCATCCGCTCGGCGAGCGCCGGGTCGGCCACGTCCATCCGCCACAGCTCGATGGCCGGGTTCCGGTTGGCCCCCGACGACAGGTCGTCCACGCCGACGACCTCGTGGCCGTCGGCGAGGAGCCGGTCGACGAGATGGGACCCGATGAAGCCGGCCGCGCCGGTGACGAGAGCGAGCACCCCAGCACGATACCCAGCCGCGGCGCTCCCGATCATGCGCGCCGCCGGGGCCCGGTCAGGCGGGCCCGGAAGGGCCGGTCAGGCGGACTCGGAGGCGCCGGTGCCGCCGGACGCGACGCCGCCGGACGCCTTGATCTCGCCGCAGATCTCCTCGATCCGGCCGAGCACCTTCGAGCGCAGCTCGGCCGGGGCCTGCTCGCACCCGCAGGACTTGTTCACGATCTTCTTGACGGCCTCTTCCAAGCCGTACTCGCGCAGGCAGGGCCCGCACTCGTCGAGGTGCTCGCGCACCTCGCCGCAGCCGCCCTGGTCGAGTTCGCCGTCAAGGTAGGTGTAGACGCGCGCGAGGACCTCTTCGCAGGACGTCTCGTGGTGGTCGCCACAGCTCATGGCTCACGCACCCCTCTCGCTCACCGCGC
The DNA here is from genome assembly GCF_014706005.1 of Actinomadura sp. RB99. Classification (NCBI taxonomy): domain Bacteria; kingdom Bacillati; phylum Actinomycetota; class Actinomycetes; order Streptosporangiales; family Thermomonosporaceae; genus Actinomadura; species Actinomadura sp. RB99. The sequence continues at coordinate 211,248 of NZ_JABMCA010000003.1, forward strand.
CGCGCCCGGCCGCGGTGTCCGGCATGTCGCTCCGCTCTACGCGTCCGGCGCTCCCCCGGCTCATGCCGGCCCCCCGGTGGCGCGCGTCAGCCCGCGGTCCTGAGCGTAGTCCTCCAGCATCCCGCGCAGCTGCCGGCGGCCCCGGTGCAGCCGCGACATCACCGTGCCGATGGGCGTGCCCATGATGTCGGCGATCTCCTTGTAGGCGAAGCCCTCGACGTCGGCGAGGTAGACGGCGATGCGGAACTCCTCGGGCAGCTCCTGCAGCGCCCGCTTCACGTCGGAGTCGGGCAGGTGCTCAAGCGCCTCCGCCTCGGCGGACTTCAGGCCGCTCGAGGTGTGCGACTCGGCGCGCGCGAGCTGCCAGTCCTCGATCTCCTCGGTCGCGGACTGCTGCGGCTGGCGCTGCCTCTTGCGGTAGGAGTTGATGAACGTGTTGGTCAGGATGCGGTACAGCCACGCCTTGAGGTTGGTGCCTTCCTTGAACTGGTGGAAGGACGCGAACGCCTTGGCGAAGGTCTCCTGTACGAGATCCTCGGCGTCCGCCGGGTTGCGCGTCATGCGCAGCGCGGCCGAGTACAGCTGGTCCAAGAACGGGAGCACGTCGCGCTGGAACCGCTCCTGGCGCTGCTCAACGGTCTCCGTGGTGCCCGGTACCTGACCCACCCCCTTGACTGTGGCGCCCTTGGCCTTGGCCGGCCTGGTGGCGTCGTATCCCACAGACGATATCGGGCCGCGCTGCCTCATCACGCCCTTGGGGGCGCGCGCGCCGCCGGGCGGGGACACTACCCCCGCGCCGCGCGGGTAATCGGCAACGGCTGTGGTCATCGGCCTGCACCTCCGCTGTGTGCTCGTCCATCGCCTCGCCCGCGAGCGCGGACAAGGCGTCCGTCCGGTCGTGCCGCGACACGTGTGCGGACGGTTATGAGACGGTGCAACGCCGGGACGCGCCCGCCGATTCCCCGACCGGGAGCCGCACGCGGAAAAGATTCCGGACGTCCCCGAGCGGACCGGGCCACCCCGCACGGCCTGCACGGAGGGTGATGACCGGGCCCTGACGGGGAAAGAACTGACGTACACGGCGAGAACAGGAGCAAACCGTTGCTACCGGTGCCGGCGCGACCTCCCGAGCCCACCATCGCCAGCCTGCGCGACTCCCCCACGGAGGGCGACGCCCTGGCGCGCTACTGGAGGTTCTACTGGGCGGTGGCCGACGCGCAGCTGGCGCGCTGGCTGCCGCGCAGGCCGTCGCGCCTCCTGGACATCTCCGGCGATCACGGGCGGTGCGCCGAGCGCGCCGCGGAGGCCGGCCACACGGTCGTCGAGGTCCGCGACCCGCTGCTGGAGCGCCGCACGGCCGGCGCGCTCGCGGCCGGGACGTCCGGCGACGGGGCCTCCGGGCCGGGCCCCGCGACGACCAAGGTCCTCGGCGACTCGGGCTCGCTCGCCTTCCTCGGCGCCGCGTCCATGGACGCGGTCCTCGCCGAGAACCGGGTGCTGTCGCGGCACCTGGCCACCGAGGAGACCATCGCGGAGATCGCGCGGGTGCTGCGGCCCGGCGGGCGCGTGCTGCTGTGCGTGGACTCGCTGACGCTCGGGATGGCGCTGCTGGCCGAGCAGAGCCACTGGGCGCACCTGTCGGACGTGCCGAGCGCGGAGGTCGTCCTGGTGCCGTGGCCGGACGGGACGATCACCCGCTGCTTCGGCGCCGACCAGCTCCGCGAGCTGCTCGCCGAGGTGGGGCTGGAGGTCTCCTGGATCAGGCCGCGCACGGCGCTGTCCCCGTCGACGGTGGAGCACGTGCTGTCCTCGTCGCCGGACGCGCTGCCGCGCCTCGTCCGGACCGAGCTGAACGCCCCGCCCGGGGACGAGTCCCTGGGTTTCCACCTCCTGGCGAGCGCCAGGCGCCTCTAGGACGGCCCCTGAGGCCCGTTCCTACCGTCCGCGGCGGTCGTACCGGGCCTGGCACCGCACGCACCTGGCGGCGTCGGGACGGGCCTCCAGGCGCCCTTCCGGGACCGGGTCCCCGCAGCCCACGCACCGGCCGTAGGAGCCGGCGGCGACGCGGTCGAGGGCGGCCTGGACGGCGGCGCGGTGCCGGCGGAGGGAGTCGAGCGCGGCCTCGACCCGGTCGCGGTCGGAAAGGCCGGAGCCGGCGTCCGCCGCGGAATGGTCGCGCTCCGGGCTCTCCCCCCGCAGAATGGCGATGGAACGATCCAGATCCTCGACCATCGCCTCCAGTCGGGAACGGGCTGCGGCTGCGTCCACGAGGTCCGAACTCCTCCCGGTGGGGGTCTCCGGGCAAAGCCCTCCGGCGAACGGGAGGCCCGGTTCCGGCCGCCGGAACCGGGAGGGGCCGGGGCGGCGGCGGTCAGAACAGCGCGCCGGAATGGTTGTCGGAACTATCCCCATCACTGGACGGTTCTATGAGTTCCGGCCCGTTGTTTTTCACGCTGTTGACCGCTTTCGACACGGGATAGGCGTCCATCGTGCCGGTCATCGCGGGAACCAGCAGACCGCGCACCCCGTCCGGGTCGGTCAGCTCGGGATCGAGCCAGGCGTCCCACTGGTCGGGCCGGACGACCATCGGCATCCGGTCGTGGATCCGGCCGAGGTCGTCGGGCGCGTCGGTGGTGATCACCGTGCACGTCCACAGCCAGTCGGCGTCCTCCTCGTCGCGCGGCTTCCACAGCTCGTAAAGCCCCGCCATCGCCATGACCCCGCCGTCCTTGGGACGGATGAAGAACGGCTGCTTCCGCGGCTTCTTCTTCGCCTTCTTCTCTCCGTCCGCCGGGTCGTCGGCGTCCTGGAGCGTGTACCACTCGAAGTAGCCGTCGGCGGGCAGCAGGCAGCGCCGCCGGGCGAACGCGCGGCGGTAGGACGGCTTCTCGTGGACGGTCTCGACCCGCGCGTTGATCATGCGGGAGCCGATCGACAGGTCCTTCGCCCAGGACGGGACGAGGCCCCAGCGCAGCGTCCGGAGCTGCCGCACCGCCTCCTCGTCCTCCGGGGCGTCCTTCGGCCGCCGGCTGAGGACCGCCGGGACCTGCTTCGTCGGGGCGACGTTGTAGTCGGGCTGGATCTCCCCGCCGGCCGCGTCGACCTGCACCTGGAACTCGTCCAGGAGCTCCTGACGCGCGCGGGTGGTGGCATATCGACCGCACATGGTCCCCATCCTGCCGCGCTTGAGGCGCATCGTGGCGGGCATGTAGCGGGTCATGCGACCCATCGAGACCCTGGCCCGCCCCCTGGTGGCGGCCCCGTTCATCATGACCGGTCTGGAGGCGGTCCGCGATCCGCGCCCGCGCGCCGAGCAGGTCGGGCCTTCGGTGAAACCGATCGCCGACCGGATCGACTGGATGCCGAAGGACCCCGAGACCCTCGTCCGGATCGAGGGCGCGATCAGCGTCGGGACCGGTGCGCTGCTGGTCATGGGCAAGTTCCGGCGGCTGACGACGCTGCTGCTCGCCGCCCAGATGGTGCCCGCGCTGGCGACCGAGCACCGCTACTGGACCGAGGACGACCCGGACCGCCGCGCCGAAGAGCGCTCCCACCTGCTGAAGAACGCCGCGCTGTTCGGCGCGCTGCTGATCTCGGCGACCGAGCCCCGGCGTCCCCCGCGCCTCGCCGAGCTGCGCCGCGCCGCGCGCGAGTCCCAGATCAGGGCGGGCGCCGAGACCAAGGCCATGCGCCGCGAGGCCGCGGTGACGCTGCGGGAGGCCCGCCGCGAGGCGGCCCGGCAGGTCCGGGTGGCCCGCGCCGAGGGCGGCCGGAAGGCCGCGAGGCGGGCCGCGAAGGCGGCGAAGACCGGCGGCGGCGGTGGCGCGCTGCTCGGCGCGAAGCTGGGCAAGGCGTCCGCCAAGGCCGGGAAGGCGTCGGGCAGGGCGTCCGGGATGATGGCGCAGGCCGGCAAGTCCATCAAGGCCGGCGCGGCGACGCAGGCCGCGAAGGCGGCGAAGTCGGGCCGGGGCGGCGGTGCCGCGTTCGGGATGAAGCTCGGCCGGGCGTCCGGGAGGGCCTCCGGCCGGGGCGGCGCGCTGCTGGGCGGGCTGAAGCTCGGCAAGGCGTCCAAGAAGGGCGGCAGGCTCGGGCTGCTGGGCGGCAAGGCCGCCGGGCGGGCCGGGAAGGCGCAGGGCATCGCGTCCCAGGCCGGCAAGACGGTGAAGGCGCAGACCGCCGCGCAGGCCGCGCGCGCCGCGAAGGCCGGCAAGTCGGTCAAGGCGGGCACCGCGACGCAGGCGGCGAAGGCCGCGAAGGCGGGCCGGACCGTCGGGACCGGCACGGCGGTGCAGGCCGGCAAGGTGCTGCAGGCCGTCAAGCACTGAGCCCGCGCCCCCCGGACGCCCCACCCCGGCGATGCCGGACCCGGGCCCGCGCGGGAGCCGGCCTGGTGCCGGTTTCCCGAAGCGAGCCTTAACGCGGCCTCAAATCCGTTGAACCGCGCACCGGGTCGCCCGCGTACTGCCTGGTGACCGCCCGCTACCTGGGTCCTTCGACCGACACGGAGACGCCCGGCCATGGCAGCACCCGGATCGACCCGCCGGACCGGCGGCCTGCGGAGCCTGCTCCGCAGGCCGGGTCCGGGCGGCGGACCGCCCCCCGCGCCGGCCGGCGAGCAGCTGGTGGCGGAGCTGTACCGGGAGTACCAGCGGCCGCTGATGTCGTTCGTGCTGCGGCTGACCGGCGGCGACCGGCAGTGGGCGGAGGACGTCGCGCAGGAGACGATGATCCGGGCGTGGCGGAGCGCGGACCGGCTGGACGTCCGCTCGACCTCGCTGATGCCCTGGCTGGCCACCGTGGCGCGGCGTATCGTGATCGACGACCGTCGGCACCGCGACGTCCGGCCGCCCGAGGTCGGCGACGCCCCCCTGGAGAACCTCCCGATGGCGGACGAGATGGACGCCCTGCTGCGCAAGGTCGTGGTGACCGAGGCGCTGGCCTCGCTGTCGCCCGCGCACCGGCAGGCGCTGACCGAGACGGTCCTGCGCGACCGGACGGTGAACCAGGCGGCCGAGCACCTCGGGATCCCCGTGGGGACGGTGAAGTCCCGGGTGTACTACGCGCTTCGCGCACTGCGCGTCGCCCTGGAGGAGAGGGGGGTGCGGGACAGATGACCGAAATGCGGACGAACGCGCGCGTCTGCGCGTATGCGTCATCCGAGCCTCGCCGTCGCCAAGGCACCTTCGCCAGGGTTTTGTCGGCGGCCCCGATTACGGTACGGGCTGTGATGGTGACGCAGGCGTACCGGTTCGCGCTGGACCCCACTTCCCGGCAGGAGCGGGGGTTGCGGTCGCATGCGGGGGCAGCGCGGTTCGCGTGGAACTGGGGTCTGGCCGCCTGCCGGGACCGCTACGACGCTGAGGGCAAGTGGTGGTCGGGCGCCGAGTTGCACCGGTTGTGGAACCGGGAGAAGAAGTCCGATCCGGGCCTCGGGTGGTGGAGCGAGAACTCCAAGTGCGTGTACCAGGAGGCGTTCCGCGACCTCGACCGGGCGTTGCGGGAGTTCGTCCGGTCCCGAAAGGGCGTTCGCAAGGGCCGCCGTCTGGGGTTTCCCCGGTTCAAGAAGCGCGGACGGTGCCGTGATTCGTTCCGATTCGGCGCCGGTGCGATGCGCTGCAGCGGCCGGACGGTGACGCTTCCGCGCCTGGGCACGATCCACACGCACGAGTCCACCCGCAAGCTGGCCCGCCGTCTGGAGAACGGGACGGCGCGGATCCTGTCGGCCACGGTGTCGCGGACCGCGCACCGCTGGTACGTCTCCTTCACCGTCCAACTCGACCGCATCGTCGCCGAGCGGCACGTCCGGCCGGGCAGTGCGGTGGGCGTCGATCTCGGAGTGACGACGCTGCTGACCGCTGTGGACGACCATGGCCGCGTGACCCAGATCGCCGGGCCGAAGGCGCTGCGGACCGGGTTGCGCAAACTGCGGCGGCTCGGCAAGGCCCACTCGCGTAAACAGCGCGGCTCAACCAACCGTGCCAAGGCCGCCAAGCGGCTCGCCCGCCACCACGCCCGCGTCGCCGACATCCGCGCGGATGCCCTGCACAAGGCCACCACGCATCTGGCCGCCCGGTACGAAACCGTGGTGGTCGAGGACCTCAACGTCCCCGGGATGATCGCCAACCGGCGGCTCGCCCGCGCCGTGGCCGACCAGGGTTTCGGAGCCGCGCGGCGGATGCTGGAGTACAAGACCGGCTGGAACGGCGGCCGTCTGGTCGTGGCCGATCGGTGGTTCCCCTCGTCCAAGACCTGCTCGGGCTGCGGCGGGCGAAAGCCAAGCCTGTCGCTGTCCGAGCGGACCTTCCGGTGCGACGCCTGCGGCCTGACCTTGGACCGCGATGTCAACGCCGCGATCAACCTGCGTGACCTCGCCGCCAGTGGGGCGGAGAAGCGAAACGCCTGTGGAGGCGCTGTAAGACCCGGCCTTGCCGGGCAACCGCCCGCGAAGCAGGAACCCGGCGGCCGCGAACGCGGGCATGACCGGGGCCGCCGCCGTGCAAGCGGCGGCTACCCGAACAGCGGATGCCCGCATCCGCTCACGTTCCAGGTAACGGTGACCTCATGAGTTCGCAGGTCGAGCACACCGATGTCGGCGCCTACGCGCTCGGGCTCCTCGAAGCCGACGATCGGCGGGCCTTCGAGGCGCATCTGGCGGGGTGCGGCGTCTGCCGCGCCGAGCTGCGCGAGATGGGCGGGCTGGCGGAGGCGCTCTCCGGGATCGATCCGGCGGAGGCCGAGCCCCCCGGGGAACCCGCGAGGCCGCCCGCGCCGGTGATCGACATGGTCCGGCGCAAGCAGGCGCGGGACCGGCGGACGCGGCGCGTCGCGTACGGGGCGGGCGCGGCGGCGGCAGCGGCGCTGGTGGCGATCGGGGTGGGCGTCGGGACGACGCTGGGCGACGACGAGGGCAAGCCCCGGCCGCAGCCGCAGCCCCAGGCGATCGTCGGCGAGCGGCACCAGGCGACGGACGCGCGGACCGGCGCGTCCGGCACCGTCGGCCTGGTGGACAAGAAGTGGGGCACGCAGGTGACGTTCGAGCTGACCCACGTCAAGGGCCCGCTGAGGTGCCATCTGGAGGCGGTGTCGACGTCGGGGGCGCGGTCGGTCGTCGGCGGCTGGCGCGTTCCCGAGCCCGGGTACGGCGTCGCCGGGTCGCCGAAGCCGCTCGCGATGCAGGGCGCGACCGCGCTGTCGCGCAGCGAGATCAGCCGCTTCCAGGTCGTGGTGGACGGCGGGGGGACGCTGCTCACCATCCCGCTCTGACCCGCGAGGTGTCCCGGTCCGGCCCGCGAAAACGTTCGCGCCGCCCCCGCGGCCGCCCGATAACCTTGGGGCATGCCCTCTCCGCACTGGAACGCCCCGGTCGCCGACGGCCCGGTCGACGCCACGGTCCGGCTGCCCGGCTCCAAGTCGATGACGAACCGGGCGCTGATCCTCGCGGCGCTCGCCGAGGACCCGGTGTGCATCACCCGGCCGCTGCACAGCCGCGACACCGAACTCATGGCGGACGCGCTGCGCGCGCTCGGCGCGAGCATCGGGGAGGACTCGAAGGCGGTCGCCGGCGGGTCGTCGCCCCACGCTGATGCCGACTGGCAGACCGTGCCGCAGGAGCTGCGCGGCCCGGCCCGGGTGGACACCGGGCTCGCCGGGACGGTGATGCGGTTCGTCCCGCCCGTCGCGGCGCTCGCCGCGGGCGAGGTCTCCATCGACGGCGACCCCTACGCCCGCAAGCGGCCGATGGGCCCGATCATCACCGCGCTGCGCGCGCTCGGCGTCGCCATCGACGACGGCGGGCGCGGCGCGCTGCCCTTCACCGTGCACGGGACCGGCGCGGTCGACGGCGGGCCGGTCACGATCGACGCGTCCGGGTCGTCGCAGCTGGTGTCCGGGCTGCTGCTGGCCGCGCCGCGGTTCGGCAAGGGCGTGGAGGTCCGGCACGAGGGGCCGCCGGTGCCGTCCGCGCCGCACCTGGCGATGACCGTCCGGATGCTCCGCGACCGCGGTGTGGCGGTCGAGACGGACACCGACGTCTGGCGGGTCGCGCCGGGTCCCGTTCGCGGCGGCGAGTGGCTGATCGAGCCCGACCTGTCCAACGCCGCCCAGTTCCTGGCCGCCGCGCTCGTCACCGGCGGGCGCGTCACCGTGCCGGACTGGCCGTCGGACACCACCCAGCCCGGCGACGCGCTCCGCGATCTCCTCGCCCGGATGGGCGCGGACGTGGCGCCCGGCCCGGACGGGCTGACCGTCCGGGGGGACGGCGGGTTCGGCGGGCTGGAGGCCGACCTGCACGACGTCGGCGAGCTGACCCCGGTGCTGGCGGCGCTCGCGGCGCTGGCCGACGGCCCGTCCCGGCTGACCGGGATCGCGCACCTGCGCGGCCACGAGACCGACCGGCTGGCGGCGCTCGTCACGGAGATCAACGGGCTGGGCGGGGACGTCCGGGAGCTGCCGGACGGCCTGGAGATCCGGCCGCGCCCGCTGCACGGCGGCGTCTTCCGCACCTACGACGACCACCGGATGGTGATGGCGGCGGCGGTGCTGGGGCTGGCCGTCCCGGGCGTGGAGGTGGAGAATCCCGCCACGGTGGGCAAGACACTTCCAGGCTTCACGGAGCTGTGGGCGTCGATGCTGGCGTCCGCCTGAGAGCGGCGCCGGCCGGAGAACGGAGACCGACCACTGGCACGACGAGTACAGGACTACGACGAGGACGACGTCCGGGTGCGGCCCGGGCGCCGCGGGTCGCGGCCGCGCACCCGCCGCCGCCCGGCGCACGAGGACGCCTCCGCCGGGTTCGTGACGGCGGTGGACCGCGGCCGGTACCGCTGCCTGGTGGACGCCGGGACCCGCGACGAGCGGCCCGTCACCGCGATGCGCGCCCGCGAGCTCGGCCGCAAGGGCGTGGTGGTCGGCGACCGGGTCGCGCTGGTCGGGGACGTGTCCGGCGCGACGGACACCCTCGCCCGGATCGTCCGGGTGGAGCCGCGGGCGTCGTCGCTGCGCCGCACCGCCGACGACACCGACCCGTTCGAGCGGATCATCGTCGCGAACGCCGACCAGCTGGTGATCGTGACGGCGCTGGCCGACCCGGAGCCGCGGCCCCGGATGATCGACCGGCAGCTCGTCGCCGGCTACGACGCCGGCATGGACCCGCTGCTCTGCCTCACCAAGGCCGACCTCGCCGACCCGGACGGCCTCGTCGCCGAGTACGCGCCGCTCGGCGTCCCGTACGTGGTGACGCGGCGCGGCGGCGACCTCGACGAGCTGCGCGGGCACCTGTCCGGCCGGATGAGCGTGCTCGTCGGGCACTCGGGCGTGGGCAAGTCGACGCTGGTCAACGCGCTGGTCCCGGACGCGGAGCGGGCCGTCAGCCGGGTGAACGCGGTGACCGGGCGGGGCCGGCACACGTCCTCGTCGGCGATCGCGCTGGAGCTGCCCGGCGGCGACGGCTGGATCATCGACACCCCGGGGGTGCGCAGCTTCGGGCTGGCGCACGTCGAGCCGGAGAACGTGATCAACGCCTTCGAGGACCTGGCGGAGGGCGCGGCGGAGCGCTGCCCGCCGCTCTGCGACCACCTCCAGGAGTCCTGCGGCCTGGACGGATGGGTCGAGGACGGGCACGCCAGCCGGGCCCGGCTGGACTCGCTGCGCCGGCTGCTCGCCAGCCGGGAGGGCGAGCCGGAGTAGCCGCATGCCCCGGAAACGGGGCGAGAACGGCGCTTCACTCCGTGTGGTACGTCGGTATCGTCGCCTGCATGCCGCGCACGATCGACGAGGGCCGCTACGAGCTCCTGGAGGAGCTCGGCCGCGGCGGTATGGGCGTGGTCTGGCTCGCCCGCGACACGGTGCTGCACCGCGAGGTGGCGATCAAGGAGGTGTCCCCGCCGCGCGGCCTGGACGGGACGCAGACCGAGCACGTGTACGCGCGGACGATGCGGGAGGCGCGGTCGGCGGCGCAGCTCGACCATCCCGGCATCGTCACGGTGCACGACGTCGTCCGGGAGGACGGCCGCCCCTGGATCGTGATGCGGCTGGTGCGGGCGCCCGCCCTGGACGCGGTGATCAGGCGGGAGGGCCCGCTCGCCCCGGACCGGGTGGCGCGGATCGGGCTGGACCTGCTGGGCGCGCTCCGGGCGGCGCACGCCGAGGGCGTGGTGCACCGCGACGTCAAGCCGGGGAACGTGCTGCTCACCGACGAGCGGGCCGTGCTCACCGACTTCGGCGTCGCCACCATCGCGGGTGATGAGACGCTCACGCAGACCGGCGCGATCGTCGGCTCCCCCGCCTACCTGTCGCCCGAGCAGGCGCGCCGCGAGGACGCCACCGCGGCGTCCGACCTGTGGTCGCTGGGCGCCACGCTGTACGCGGCGGTCGAGGGCCGCCGCCCGTTCGAGCGTCCCGACATCTACGCCCTGATGGGGGCGCTGCTGCGGGAGGACCCGGACCCGGTGCGCCGCGCCGGGCCTCTGGAACCGGTCCTGCGCGGGCTGCTGCGCCGCGACCCGCAGGAACGGCTCGGCTATGACGAGGCCGAACGGCTTCTCCGCGCGATCGCGGCGCAGCCCACGCCCGGCCCGGCCGCTCCAGGCCCGAATCCGCCAGGCCCGCTGCCGAACCCGGAGCCGCGAGGGCTCAACGCCACCCTTGGCCAGGGCGGCGAAGGGACGCAGCCGCCCGGCCCGGCGCCCGGACCCGAGCCGCCGCCGCTTCCCGAACCGCCGCCGCCCCGGCCCGCGCGGCGGCGGTGGGAGCTGATCGTCCCGGCGGGGATCTTCGCGGTCGCGCTGGTCGCGGCGGCCGTGGTGTTCGCGGTCTTCGTCGACGGCGGCGGGAACGGCGGGCCGCGCGGCACGCCGAGCGCCCATCCGTCGCCGAGCGCGGGCTCCGGCGTCCCGCCGGGCTACCACCGGTACGAGGGGTCGGCGTTCGTGGCGGCCGTGCCCGACGGCTGGACGGCCGACGGCTCCGGCGACGACGTCACCTTCACCGCGCCCGGGAAGGGCGCGACGCGCGGCCTGGCCGTGACGCGGGCCAAGCCGGGCCCCTTCGACACCAGCGATCCCGGGGACGCCCTCGCGGCGGCGACGAAGGACTTCGACTACACCGACTACAAGCAGGTGTACTTCAATCGGAAGGTGCCGTACCTGGGCCGGGACGCGGCGGAGATCGAGTTCACGTTCACCAAGAACGGCACGGCCGGACGGGCGCGGGTGCGGGTCTTCCCGTTCGACGGCGCGCTCTACCAGGTGATCCTGGCCGCCGACCAGGCGCACTGGGACGCGACCGTCCCCGTGTACGAGACGTTCCTCGCGAGCTTCCGCTCCTCCGGCTGAACCGGCGCCCGCACGGACGCCCTGACCGGCCGGGCGGCGCGGCCGGTCAGCCGGAAGTTCACGTGGCCGGACGCTCCTGAGCGGGGTCGCCGAACAGGGCGCGGGCCCGCGCCTCCGCCTCGTTCAGGGCCCGGACGTGCTCGGGCGCCAGCTCCTCCACGCACCGGGTCATCTCCTCGGTGACGTGGCTGAACGCGTTCTCCTCGGCGGCGCGCAGCGCGGCCCGCACGGTCGCGGACCGGGCGCCGAGCGCGGCCCATTCCAGCTCCAGCCGCGCGACGGCCTCGTCGAACGCGCGGGCCGTCCCGGCGCCGGCGTCCTTCAGCTCCTCGGGGATCGGGCCGCGCCCGGCCTTGCGGGCCTGCGCGGACAGGCCGGAGACGCGGTTGGCGAGCGCCAGGCCCTCGCGGGCCAGCGGCAGCACCTCGGTGATCAGGTCGGTGACGGCCCTCGCCAGCTCCTCGACCCGGGTGAGCAGGGTCTGCGTCGCCTCCTCCAGCGCGCCGGACGTCCGCGCGGCGACCCGTTCGGCCACGTCCTGCCTGCTGCGGGACAGCACGGGGACGACGTCGCGGTCGAGGCGGCGGCGCAGCTCCTCCTCGCGGGCGTCGCGCCCGCCGGTCCCGTCGCTCCCGGCGCGCTCCGCCCAGTCCGCCCAGAGCCGTTCGAGGCGCTCGTCGCCGGACGCGGCGATCTCCGCCGTGATCTCCTCCAGCGCCTCGCCGGCGCGGGCCTTCAGCCGCTCGACCCGCCCGTACAGGGCCTCCCGTTTGAACGGGTCGTTCAGCTCGTTCAGCTGCGCCTGCAGCCGGCGGGAGACGTCGATGGCGTGCTCGGCCAGGGGGACGAGGCGGTCGGCGAGCTCGTCGAGCGTCCGCGCGCGGCGCGGATCGGTCAGCTCGGCGACCCACCCGGGTAGATCGTGGGCCATGCGCCCATGCTGCCAGGTGCCCGCGCGCGGCACCGCCCGCCGCGCCTCGGGGGCGGGCCGAAAAGCCGTAACGGCCGGGGGTTCTGGACTGCTGGCGTGTGAGTGTCCAGGGTGGAGTGCCGGCGTGTGTTGGGCGGAGCCGTGTTCCCGTAGGGCTGGTCAGGGCGGCCCGGGCCAGTGGGGTCGGTTGCGGTGTGCGGCGAGTGACATATCGATTGCACGTTCGAATGCAGTCACTTAAAGTATCGGCCATGAAACAGTCCGCCACCGATGGTGAGAGGGCCACCACCGGCGCGTTCGCCGCGCCGTTCGTGGTGGCGGGGCCGTCGGGGGTGGCGGTGCGCGACCGCCTCAAGGGCCTGACCGCCCAGGACGAGCGGGTGCTGCGGCTGGCCGGTGCGCATCTGGGGTCGCTGGCCGGCCGTGATCTGAAGGTCCGCTGCGCCGACGGCCTGGAGCATGACGCGCAGCGGTGGGCGGTGCGCAAGCGGGAGTTGACGGGCGAGTCGTCGGCGCGGTGGGCCGGGAGTATCACCAAGGCCACCCATGACCAGTGGGCGCTGGCGCGGCGTGGCCTGCTGGCGCATCTGCGCTCGCTTGAGGCCGGTGTGGCGACGATCGAGCATCGGCTGTCCCTGCCGATCGGCGCGCCGGGCAGCAAGCGGGCGCCCGGCGGCTACCGCTCCAGACGGGAGTGGTTCGCCAAGTCCCGTCGCCTGGGTGTGCTGCGGGACCGGCTGGCCGCCGAGCGGGCCGACTGGGACGCCGGGCGTGTGCATGTGGTGCGGGGCGGCCACCGGCTCCTCAACGCCCGGCACCATCTGAATGAGGCCGGGCTCACGCAGGAGCAGTGGCGGGAGCGGTGGGAGGCCCGACGCTGGTTCCTGCGCGCCGATGGCGAGTCGGGCAAGCGGTACGGCAACGAGACCATCCGCATCGCCCCGGGCGGGGAGGTGTCGATCCGGCTCCCGGCCCCGCTGGGGTACCTGGCGAACGCACCGCACGGCCGGTACGTCCTGGCGGCCCGCGTCGCCTTCCGGCACCGGGGTACCGAGTGGGCCGACCGCATCACGGCCGACCGGGCGGTGGCCTACCGCATCCACCTCGACGTCGAGCGAGGCCGCTGGTACATCACAGCGTCCTGGCAGCGCGTCACCGCACCGACACCCCCGCTGGAGACCGCGCGCGTACGTGGCATGATCGGGGTCGACACCAACGCCGACCACTTCGCCGCCTGGCACCTGGACCGGCACGGAAACCCCGTCGGCGACCCCAAGCGGTTCGGCTACGACCTGTCCGGCGACGCCGCGCACCGCGACGCCCAAGTCCGGCACGCCATCACCGGCCTGCTGCACTGGGCCGCCGACTGCGGGGTCGCCGCGATCGCCATCGAGGACCTCGACTTCGCCGCCGAGAAGACCCGGGAGAAGCACGGTCGCCGCAAACGGTTCCGGCAACTGATCTCCGGCATGCCCACCGGGCGACTGAGGGCCAGGCTGGTGGCGATGGCGGCCGAAGCCGGGCTGGCGATCGTGGCGGTGGACCCCGCCTACACCTCCACCTGGGGCGCCCAGCACTGGCGTGAACCGATGAGCAGTAAGACCAGGAGGGTTTCCCGGCACGATGCGGCGAGCATCGCGATCGGGCGACGCGCCCTGGGGCACCCGATCCGGCGACGAACGGCACCACCCCGCCATCACCAGAGCGATGATCGCGGGCATCGGACCGTCCAGACCGGACCGGGTACCCTGGGGCGTGAGGGACCCCGCCACCCCGTCACGGAGCCCGTACACGATGCAGGCCCCCCCGACGCGGGCAACCAGAACGCGGGGAACCAGCGCGTCCAACACCGTTCGGGACACGCGCAGCACCGGGACATGGGTTCAGAACTCACTCCTGGACACTGTTGAGGAACGGTGAGTGTGTCGGTGCGGGCCGTGATCGCGGTAGCGTGGCACGCCGTGGCGGGCTATTCCGATGACCTGCGTCTCGCGCACGTGCTGGCGGACGGGGCCGACGACATCACGACCAGGCGTTTCCGCGCCCTCGACCTGAGCGTCGAGACCAAGCCGGACCTGACGCCGGTCAGCGACGCCGACCGCAGCGTGGAGGAGCAGATCCGCGGCACGCTGAAGCGGGCCCGGCCGAGGGACGCGGTGCTCGGCGAGGAGTACGGGCGGACCGGATACGGCAACCGGTGCTGGATCATCGACCCGATCGACGCCACGAAGAACTTCGTGCGCGGCGTCCCGGTGTGGGCGACGCTCATCGCGCTGATGGAGAACGACGAGATCGTGGTCGGTGTCGTGTCGGCGCCGTCGCTGAACCGGCGCTGGTGGGCGGCGCGCGGCGGCGGCTCCTGGACGGGCCGCAGCCTGACCCGCGCGACCCGGATGACCGTGTCGGCGGTGACGGAGCTGTCGGACGCGTCGCTGTCGTTCTCCAGCCTGAGCGGCTGGGAGGAGCAGGGCCGGCTCCCCCACTTCCTCGACCTGACGCGGCAGGTGTGGCGGACGCGGGCGTTCGGGGACTTCTGGTCGCACATGATGGTGGCGGAAGGCGCGATCGACATCTCCACCGAGCCGGAGGTGTCGCTGTGGGACCTCGCCGCCCTCCAGGTGATCGTGGAGGAGGCGGGCGGGATGTTCACCGACCTGTCCGGGGTGCCGGGCCCGGACGGCGGCAGCGTGGTGTGCACCAACGGGCGGCTGCACGCCGAGGTGCTGCGCACGCTGGGCGGCGGGCAGCTGTCCCTGCGGGTCTGACGGCTGGCCTCCGGGCGGACTCGCGACATATCGTGGAACAGCGGTCGCGGGACGGCCGTTGTAACGGATGGCGGCCCGTCAACGGAGGTACCAGATGTCGACCAAGACCAAGGTAGTGATCGGTGGAGTCGTCGTCGGCTTCCTGACCCTGTTCGTGTTCCCGTGGTGGCTGAGCGCGCTGATCATCCTGGGCGTCCTCGGGGCGCCGCTCGCCGGCTACCTGATGCTCGACCCGTCGCAGCGCAAGCGCGTCCGCGCGCAGGGCCGCAAGCGGCTGGGCAGCTGATCCCCGCCCGGCCCCGCCACGCCGCGGCGTTCGCCGCGCCGTAGCATTCGCCTCGTGGCGGAGATGCGGATCGGTGTCGTCGGGGCCGGGATCCTCGGGCTGGCCGTCGCGCGGCGGCTGACCGCGACGCGGCCCGGCGCGCGCGTGACGGTCCTGGACAAGGAGGCCCGCATCGCGGCCCATCAGACGGGCCACAACAGCGGTGTCGCCCACGCGGGCCTCTACTACGCGCCGGGGTCGCTCAAGGCGACCCTGTGCCGCCGCGGCATCGGCCTGCTGAAGGAGTACTGCGCGGAGAAGGGCCTGCCGTACGAGGAGTGCGGCAAGGTCGTCGTGGCGCGGGACGCGGGGGAACTCGGCCCGCTGGAGGAGATCGAGCGCCGCGCGACCGCCAACGGCGTCCCCGGCCTTCGCCGGCTGACGGGCGCCGAGCTTCGCGAGATCGAGCCGCACGCCGCCGGGGTCGCGGCGCTGCACTCGCCCACCACCGCCATCGTCGACTTCCCGGCGGTGGCGCGCGCGTTCGCGGACGACGTCGCCGCCGGCGGCGGCGAGATCCGGCTGGGCTTCGAGGTGGTACGGCTCGGCCGGGCGGGCGACCGCGTCCGGGTGGGCTCGCCCGGGGGCGAGGAGCTGGTGTTCGACCTGCTGATCGTGTGCGCCGGCCTCCAGTCGGACCGGGTGGCCCGGCTGGCGGGCGACGCCGCGGAGCCGGCGATCGTCCCGTTCCGGGGCGAGTACTACCGGCTCGTCCCGTCCCGGACGGACCTGGTGCGCGGGCTGATCTACCCCGTGCCCGACCCGCGGTACCCGTTCCTCGGCGTCCACTTCACCCGCCGCGTGGACGGCGGCGTCGACGTCGGCCCGAACGCCGTCCTGGCACTGGCGCGGGAGGGCTACCGGCGCCGCGACGTCCGTCCCGCCGATCTGTGGGAGACGCTGCGCTTCCCCGGCTTCCGGCATCTCGCGCGGCGGCACTGGCGGACCGGGGCGAAGGAGCTGTACGGGTCGGCGGTCAAGCGGGCGTTCGTCGCGCAGGCGCGCGGGTTCGTGCCGGAGCTGACCGCGGACGACGTCGTCGCCGCGCCCGCGGGCGTCCGCGCCCAGGCGGTGGACGCGGACGGCTCGCTGGTGGACGACTTCCGCATCGGCCGCGTCGGCCCCGTCGTGACCGTCCGCAACGCCCCCTCCCCGGCCGCGACCTCGTCCCTCGCGATCGCCGAGCACGTCACGGCCCGCCTCTAGGGCCAGAGCTTCCGGTCGTCGCCGCGCGGGTCGCGGACGATCTCGTCGGACGGGTGGTCGAAGAGCTTCACGGCGCGGCCGGACGGCTCGAACCGTTCCCAGCCGGGGTCGCCGCCGGAGGCGAACGCCACCCAGGCGCGGTGCATCCGGTCGGCCAGCTCCTGCGGCGGGTTCGGGCCGGAGAGGCCCTCGGGCTCGGCGGTGAGGTTGTCGAAGACGAAGCCGAGTTCCAGGGCGTGGCAGGCGCCGAGGTCGTGGTTCGGGGACCGCCAGCCGAACTCGTACATCCAGGTGCCGCCGGCGCCGCCGGACGCGGCGTGCCGCTCGGCGAGCCGGTTCGCGGGGATCCGGAACAGGTGGTCGGTGATGATCGTCGCCATCAGCTCGCCGGACGGGACGCCCGGGTGCCGGTCGCGGTAGGCGGCCGCCACCGCCGGCGGCACGCCCATCCCGGCGGTCGCGGCGAACACCAGGTCGTCGGTGAGGGCGGCGGCGATCCCGGTGGGCATCAGGAACAGCCGGAACTCCTCGGAGGTGTAGCCGGTGAGCAGGTCCACGTCGCGTCCGGCGCCGGCGGCGACGGCGTCCTCGGGCCGCTGAGTCAGCAGCTCGCCGTCCAGCACGGGGGTGAGGGACATGCCGCCGGCGGCGGTGGTGGCGCCCCAGCGGCCGGGGTCGGGCAGCGCGGTGACCTCGGCGGCCACGGCGGACTGGACGGGCAGGATCGCCGCCGGGTCGAGCGCGGCGAAGCCCTCGGCGGTGGGTTCGACGCCGAGCCGCGCGGCCATCTCCTTGGTGACGAGCAGCGCGTCCGCCGGGTCCTGGGCGATGGAGCCGGCGCCGCTCTGCGCGATCGCGCGGTGGAACAGGCCGAGGTCGAGGGAGAGCAGGGTGCTGACGCTCATCGCGCCCGCGGACTCGCCGAACACGGTGACGCGGGCGGGGTCGCCGCCGAACCCGGCGATGTTGTCGCGGACCCATTCCAGCGCGAAGATCTGGTCGAGCAGCCCGCGGTTGGCGGGGGCGCCGGGCAGATGCGCGAAGCCCTCGACGCCGAGCCGGTAGTTGACGCTGACGCAGACGACGCCGTCGCGGGCGAAGGTGTGCCCGTTGTAGACGTCGACGGCGCCGGACCCGTTGCGGAACGCGCCGCCGTGGATCCACACCATGACCGGCAGCCCGGAGCCGCCGGGATCGGGCGACGCGACATTCAGGGGGGACGACCCCCCTGTACCCCCCGCGAAGAAAGGCGTCCAGACATTGAGGTTGAGGCAGTCGTCGCCCGGGACGACGGGGTCGGGCAGCAGCCGGTCGTAGGGGCGCGGGTAGCCGGGCTTGGGCGCGGTGGGCCCGTACTCGGTGGCGTCGCGGACGCCGTCCCAGGGCTCGTGCGGCCGCGGGGCCTTGAACCGGTTCTCGCCGAACGGCGGCGCCGCGTAGGGGATGCCGAGGAAGGCGGTGACGCCGTCCCGGGTGGTGCCGCGAACCTCGCCGTACGCCGTCCGAACGACCGCCGCCATGGCCCGCCTCCGATTCTAGAACGAAATTCGACAATCAGAGGGTACGGGACGGCCGCCCGGGGCGGAATGGGCGATTCAGCCGGTGCCGTCCCCCGGCCGCAGCATCCGGGTGAGGTAGCCGCGGGCGAACGCGCGGATGTCGTCCTCGTCGTCCAGCGCGAGCCCGCCGCCGGGCACCAGCAGCAGCGACACCGCGACCCGCAGCAGCACCTCGGCGACGGCGTTGTGCTCGTCGGCGCGGTCGGGGCGGGCGCGGCGCAGCCGGTCGGCGAGGACGTCGCGGGCGGCGATCATCACCGCGCCGCCGTTCATGCTGAGCTGCGGCAGGAACGCCTCCGGCTCGCTCTGCAGGACCCGCGTCATCAGCGGGTGCGTCCGGGCGCTCTGCAACCCGGCCACGAAGCCCTCGACCACCGCGTCCTCGGGGGACGCGAGCCCTTCGGTGGCGTGGGCGATGCCGGTGAGGAAGCGGCGGCACTCGCGCAGGATCACCGCCTGGAGCAGCTGCTCCTTGTTGGTGAACCGCCGGTAGATCGTGGTGCGCGCGACGCCGGCCCGCTTGGCGACGTCCTCGACGCTGACCCGGCGCAGCCCGTAGGTCTCGAACTCGCCGAGCGCGGCGTCGAGGATCCGGGCGTCGAGGTCGTCGCCGTCGGCGGCGGGATCGGACAGCCGGGCGAGCAGCCCGCCGTCGCCGCGCTCAGACGGCCGGGCACCGGTCAGCGAGGTCGCGTCCGTGGTCATGGACGCACCTTAACCGCCCCCGGGGCCCCTTCCGTGACATTCCGCGCGACACAGCTACAATTACTGTCGTTCTGTTCCATCCTCGTTCCCCCTCGGCGGTGTCCATGCCCGATCCAGCGCCCACCCCTCTCGGCCCCGGCTCGCTGACCTGGCGGTACTTCGGCGACACCCGGATGCTGCTGGTCGGCCCGCGCGCCGCGGTGCTGCAGAACATGCTCCCGGCGCTCGGCCAGGGCGTCCTGGACCACTCGGTGTTCTTCTCCGAGACGTTCGCGCGGCTGAAGCGCTCCGCCGGCCCGATCCTCGACACCGTCTACGGCGGCGACCGCTCCCCCGAGACGGGACGGCGCGTCCGCGACTACCACGTCGGCATCAAGGGGACGATGCCGGACGGCTCCCGCTACCACGCGCTCGACCCCGAGACCTACTACTGGGCGCACGCCACCTTCCTCGACAACATGCTCTACGGCATCGAGACGTTCATCCGGCCGCTCGGCGAGGACGAGAAGCGCCGCATCTACGACGAGTCCAAGACCTGGTTCCGGATGTACGGGGTCAGCGACCGGGCCATGCCGGACGACTGGGAGGCGTTCCAGGCGTACTGGAAGCGGATGCTCGACGAGGAGATCGTCGCGCACAAGACCGCCCGGTACGGCGTCGGCTACGTCACCAAGGGCCTGCCCGCGCCGCCGAAGGTGCCGGCGCCGGTGTGGCGGGCGGTGTCGCCGCCGCTGAACGCGGTCGCCCGGTTCATCACGGTCGGCGGCCTGCACCCCCGGATGCGCGAGCTGCTGGAGCTGCCCTGGAGCGCGGCCGACGAGCGCCGGTACCGCCGGTTCGCCGCGGCCGTCCGCGCCGGGAACCGGCTGTGGCCGCTGCTCCCCGAGGCCGCCCGCTACCTCCCGCAGGCCCGCCGCGCCTTCCGCCGCGCCCGCGCCGCCCGCAGCGGTCAGGGGGCGGAGCGGATCCTCGCGTCGTAGGCCTTCCTGGCCTCCGGGTCGTAGTCCAGGAAGAGCGTGTCGAGCCCGTAGCGGCGGGACACGGCCTGCTTCAGCCGGTCCGGCAGGAGGGCGCCGAGCCTGATCTGGCGGCCCAGCGCCTTCGGGACGACGACCTGCGGGCGCGGGCGGGCGATCAGCCCGGCGACGGCCGCGGCGATCTCCTCCGGCTCGCAGTTGCGCATCCCCTTCGGGCTGCGCGTCCCCGCGATCAGGTCGGTGTTGGTGAACGTCGGCAGCACCGCGCTGACGTGCACGCCCTTTCCCCGCACCTCCAGCCGCGCCGCCTCGGTGAACGCCACGACCGCGGACTTGCTGGCGTTGTAGAGCGCGAGGCCCGGCGTCGGCAGCACCCCGGCGACGGACGCCACGTTGATCACGTGGCCGCGCCCGCGCGGCAGCATCCGGCCCAGCGCCAGCTTCGTGCCGAGCATGACGCCGTGCACGTTGACGTCCAGGCAGCGGCGGGCGTCGGCGTCGCTCTCGCCGGTGACGGGCCCGATCGGCATGATCCCCGCGTTGTTCACCAGCACGTCCAGCGGCCCGGCCGCGTCCTCGGCGTTCGCCAGGAACGCCTCGAACGACTCGCGCGCCGTCACGTCCAGCGGGAACGCGGCGACGCCCAGCGACTCGCCCGCCTCCTTCACGGCGGCCTCGTCGACGTCGCCGATCACGACGGCGGCGCCCCGGGCCTTGAGCGCGCGGGCGGTCGCCAGCCCGATGCCGCGCGCCGCGCCGGTGATCGCGATGACCTTGCTCACGGGGCCTCCTGAAGCCGGTCGAGCCGGACGGGCAGGCCGTCCTTCGGGGACGGCAGCGACGTGGTGTCCAGCGGCCATTCGTACCGCCCGGGCACGCTCCACCGGTACCGCTGGAGGACCTGGTGCAGGATCGTCTTCACCTGCATTCCCGCGAAGTACATGCCGATGCACTTGTGGGCGCCGCCGCCGAACGGGGACCACGCGTACTTGTGCACCTTGTCCTCGCGGCGGTCCGGCGAGAACCGCTCGGGGTCGAACGTGTCGGGGTCCTTCCACCATTGGGACATGTGGTGGTTGCTCAGCATCGGGACGACGACGGTCGTGCCGGCGGGGATGTGGTAGCCGAGGATCGAGGTGTCCTTGACGACCCGGCGCGGCAGCGCGGGGACGGGCGGGACCATCCGCAGCGACTCCTTCATCACCATGTCGATGCCGGTCAGCGCGTCGAGGTCCGCGTACTCCAGCGACGGCCGGCCGAGCCGCTCCGCGAGCGCGAACGTCTCGTCCCGCAGCCGCTCCTGCCATTCCGGGTACTTGGCGAGGTAGTACGCCATCGTGGTGAGCGTGATGGTGGTGGTGTCGTGCGCCGCCATCAGCGCGAAGATCATGTGGTTGACGACGTCCTCGTCGGTGAAGCGCTGCCCGTCGTCGGTCTCCGCCTCGCACAGCGCCGCGAACAGGTCGTCGCCGCCGTCCCGGCGCTTGGCGGGCAGGTGCTGGTAGAAGAACGCCTCCAGCTCCCTGCGCGCCCGCAGGCCCTTGTTCCAGCGCAGGCCGGGGACGTTGAACCGGACGTAGGCCGTGCCGGCGCGGACGGCGTCGATGAACGCGCCGTTGACCCGGTCGGCCTCGGCGCGGTCCAGCTCGACGCCCATGAAGACGTCCGTGGCGAGGTCGAGGGTGAGCTGCTTGACGTGGTCGTAGACCTTGAAGCCGGACCGGGCGTCCCACGCCTCGACGCCCCGGACGATGCCGGGCGCCATCGCCTCCATGTACGCCTGCAGCCGGGGCCGGGTGAACGCCTGCTGCATGATGCGGCGGTGGTGCAGGTGCTCCTCGAAGTCGAGGAGCATGATGCCGCGGTGGAAGAACGGCCCGATGAAGTAGCTCCAGGCCGGGCCGTTCGCGAACGCCTTGTCCCGGTTGACCAGGACGGCCTCGGCGGCCTCCGGCCCCTGGACGGTGCAGGTCCGCATGCCGAGCAGCCAGCCCCACGCGATCGGGCCGTACTCCTCGTAGCGGCGCCGGGCCATCCCGATGGGGTCGCGCATCACGCTGAGGGTGTTGCCGACGTACGGGATTCCGGGGACGCCGGGGACCGCCTTGAGTCCGCTGCCCTCCGGCGGCGGCGCGAGCACGCTCGTCATGAATCCTCCGGACGCGCCGCCCGGGCGGGGGCCGGGGCGGCGTGCAACAAAAGTGCAGTTTCTGTCGCTTTGTTGTAACGCAACGGACGGCCGTAAGTCCAGGCTTACGGCAGGTGAGTTACACCGCCGGACGCGGGGGCGCGCAGCAGCCGCCGCCGCGCCGCCTCCGTCAGCGGCCGGTACGCGCCCGCCTTGTCCCGGTAGTACGTCCGCCCGTCCGCCACCGCCGGGACGCCCTCCGCGCGCAGCGGAGCCGTCCGCAGCCGCCGCCCGGCCGTGACGGGCACCTCGTCCACCACCCGGACGATCGCCGGCCGCAGCCCCGGCTCCACCCGCAGCAGCGCCTCCGACAGGTCCACCGGCTTCAGCTCGGCGCCGTCCGCGGCGGGACGGCCCGCCGTGCCCGCCCCACCCGCCTCGCCGCGCTTGGCGTCGCGCAGGCTGACGGCCGCGGCGGCGAGCTCTGTGTCGCCGACCGGGATCCCGTAGACCGCGACGATGTCGATGTACGGCAGGTCGCCGAGCGCGTCCCGGATCGGCCCCGGCGGGACGATCCCCTCCGCCGTGCGGATCAGCTCCGCGTCCCGCCCGACCGGCCAGAAGTCGCCGTCGGCGTCGCGCCGGAACAGGTCGCCGGTGATCGTCCACGCGTCCTCGGGGCGGAACACCCCGCGCACCGGCCGCGCCGCCGCCCCGAGCGCCGACGGCCGGACCCGCGCGAGCAGCATGCCGATCTCGCCGGGCTCGCACTCGACCCCGAGGCCATCCGGCCCCTGGACGAGGCGCCCGCTCTCCAGGTCGTAGCGGGCCAGCCGCACCTCGGCGCTGCCGGGCAGCGGGCGGCCGAGCGAGCCGGGCTTCTTGCCGCTCAGGTTGACCAGGACCGCCTCACCCTCGGTCGAGGCGTAGAACTCCAGCACCCGCGCGGGCGCGAACCGGTCCTCGACCCGCCGCCACAGGTTGCGCGGCATCCCCGACCCGATGAACAGCCGCACCGCGTGGTGCCGCTCGGCCGGGTCGGGCGGCGCGTTCACCAGGTCGCGCAGCAGCGTCCAGGTATAGGACGCGACGGTCACGCCGTAGCGGCGCGCCTCGTCCCAGAACGTCTCCGGGTCGTAGCCGCTGGCGAGCGCGAGCCGCGCGCCGCCCGCGACGGCGCCGCCGAGGCTCATCAGCAGCGCGGACGGGTGCTGCAGCGGCGTGATGCTGTAGACGGTGTCGGCCGGCGACAGCGCGGCGGACGAGGCCGTGCCGAACGCCGACAGCGCCCACCGCCGGTTGGTGATCCGGTTCGCGCGCAGGTGCTCGCCGTCCCCGCTGAAGATCACGAACGCGAGGTCGCCGGCCCGTCCCGGGTTCGGCCGGTACCAGCGCGGCAGCTCCACCGCGTCCGGGTCGATCAGCTCCATGTCGGGCAGCGGGCCGCGCCCGCCCGGCCGGTCGCCGCGCCCGGCGCCGCCGAGCACGTGGCCCTCGACCCCGTCCAGGCGGGCGGCCCGCGCCGCGTGCTCGGGGTCGGCGATCACCCGGGTGACCCCGCTCAGCCGCGCCTCCGCCGCCGGGTCGCCGTCCGGACGCAGCAGCACCGCGACGGCGCCGAGCCGGCTCAGCGCCGCGACCAGCGCCAGCGCCGTCGGCCGCGTGCCCATCAGCACGCCCACCGCGTCCCCGTGCCGGACGCCGATGTGGATCAGCCCCCGCACGATCGCGTCGATGCGCCGCTTGGCGGCGTCGTGGGTGTGCGCCCGCCCCTGGTAGAGGAAGAACACCTCGCCGGGCATGCGCCGGGCCTGCTCGTCCAGGAGCAGGCCCATCGACATCCGCGTGTCGGAGTGGATCCGCTCCAGCCGGGCCAGCCGCGGCAGGTTCTGCGCGGCCTCCCCGCTCAGCTGCCGCGTCCCCTGGACGGCCCGCGCCGCCGTCCGGAACGCCGAGCGCGCCGCGCTCGTCCCGATGCCCATCGCCAGCTGGAGGCCGTAGCCCGCGGGCCCGCCGGGAAGGGACGCGGGCGGGACCTCCTCGTCCCCGGTCACCGGCGCGACGATCTCGGGCAGCTCCCCGTCGCCCTCGCGCCACCGCGCCCACGCCGCGACCGCCGGCCACGTCCGGGAGATCGCGAGGCCGCCCACCACGAGCCCGAAGTGCCCGGCCCGCAGGCACGCCTCGTACACCTGGGCGCGCGGC
This sequence comes from Actinomadura sp. RB99, assembly GCF_014706005.1. NCBI lineage: Bacteria > Bacillati > Actinomycetota > Actinomycetes > Streptosporangiales > Thermomonosporaceae > Actinomadura > Actinomadura sp. RB99. Next base: position 235,379 of record NZ_JABMCA010000003.1, read on the forward strand.
GCGGCCCGCCGGATCCCGCGCACCATCGGCGGCGCCGCGATCTCGTCGACCTCGCCGACGAACGTCAGCACCGGGCAGGTGATGTCGGCCAGCGTGACGAGGCGGTCGCCGATCACGAACCCGCCCGTCAGCATCCGGTTGTGCTGGACGAACTGCCGGATGAACTCCGCGAGCGCCGGGCCGGGCCACGACACCCAGCCCTCCCGCTCCAGGAACCGGCGCTGCCGCTCGCGCGGCGCCAGCCGCTCCCGGTCGTGCAGCTGCATGAGGAACTCGGCCCGCGACCGCACCGACTTCACCGGGCTGAGCAGCTGGAACCCCAGCCGCGTCACCCAGCCCGGCACCGCGAACCCGCCGAGCATCCAGTCCGGGATCCGCTCGGCGCCCTCCGTCGCGATCCAGCTCGGCAGCCCGAACGGCAGCCCGACGCTGGTGTCGGACGGGCTGCCGAACGTCACGATCGACGCCACGCCCTCGCTGCGCCGGTACGCCGCCGCCTGGTAGACGAACATGCCGCCCTGCGAGTAGCCGGCGAGGTGGACGTCCCGCCCGGTGGCCGCGCGGACCCGGTCGATCGCGTCGCTGACCGCCACCACGTGGTCGGTGACGGTCCGCTCCAGCCCGCCGGGCTCGCGCTCGGGCGCGCCGAAGTCGACCACCCAGGGGTCCACGCCGAGGTCCCGCAGCACCCCCACCGCGCTGACCCGCGAGGAGATGTCGTACACCTCCGCGGTGATCATCAGCGGCGGGACGAGCAGCACCACCGGCCCGTCCGCCGCCCGCGGGAAGTAGTGCCGCAGGCGGTACACGCGCTGCTCGGCCACCACCTCGAACGGGGAGGCGTCCTCCTCGGTGTCCAGGCCGCCGAAACGGGCGACCTCGAGGGCGTTCTGGGCGGTGGAACCCAGGCGGGAACCCAGGCGAAAAAGCGTCGTGGCAACAGACGGCATCGTCGACCTCTCAGAGCGTCAACCCATGTTGTCCGTTATCACCGGCTTTAGCAATTGGACGCCCCGTTCAGAGGCTGACCTCACAACGCCGGCCCTCCCGGCCGCCGCGCGGGCTCAGTCCACGACGCGGGCGCCGTCCATCTTGCCGTCCTTGAGCCGCTCCCACATGTACCGGCGGCGGGGCTTGCCGCTGGACGTGCGCTGGATCAGCCCGGTGCCGACCACGATCGTCACCTCGACGTCCTCGCCGACCCGCCGGCGCAACATCTCGCGCACCTCGGGCACCCACGCGTCGTCCAGCGTCTCGGCGAACAGCGCGAGGCCCTTCTGCCCGGCGCCCGGCACCCCGACGACCACGATGCGGCCCTTGCCGAGCCCGGACACCTCGGCGATCTTGGATTCGAGGTCCTCCACGTAGACGGACCGGCCGCGCACCTTGATGCTGTCGCCCATCCGCCCCAGCACGAACAGCTGGCCCTCGTGGAAGAAGCCCGCGTCGCCCGTGTGGACCTCGCCGTCGACGAACCGCGTCGACTTGGCCTCGGCGCCCGCGAAGTAGCCCGGGCACGCCGACGCGCCGCCCACGACGATCTCGCCGAGCACGTCCTCCGGCATCGTCCGGCCCTCGTCGTCGACGATCCGGACGGGCACGTCCTCCTCGGGCGTCCCGCAGCCGACGATCCAGCCCGCCTTCGCGCCGATCGACCGCGGCCCGAGCGAGTGCTGCTCCAGGATCCGCACGGGCTTCCCGAACGACAGCGACTCCGGGTCGGGCCGGACGGCCAGCGGGTCGCGCAGCTCCTTGTCCATCGTGACGAGCAGCGTCGTCTCGGCCATCCCGTACGCCGGCCGGAACGCGGTCCGCGAGAACCCGAACGGCTCCAGCAGCTCCGCGAACACCTCCAGCGAGTGCGGATCGATGGGCTCCGCGCCGATCAGCGCCATCTTCCAGCCGGACAGGTCCAGGCCCTCCAGCTGCTCCGGCTTCACCCGCCGCGCGCAGTAGGCGTACGCGAACGGCGGCGCCGCCGTGTGCTGCGCCTCGGCGAAGCAGCGGATCCAGCGTGCGGGGTCGCGGATGAAGTGGTCGGGGCGCATCAGCCGCAGCTTCCCCTGCCGGGCGATCGGCGTGAGGAAGCAGCCGATCAGCCCCATGTCGTGGTACAGCGGCAGCCACGACGCGACGACGTCGTCGTCCTCGAAGCCCGCCGACCGGGCGATCAGCTCGCTGTTGGCCTCCAGGTTGTCCCAGGTCACCATGACGCCGCGCGGCGCGCCGCTGGACCCCGAGGTGAACTGCAGCAGCGCCAGCTCCCCGGCGGGCTGCACCTCGGCCTCGGCCGCCGCCTGCCGCGGCAGCCACGGCCCGCCGGGCAGGCCGGCCTGCGCCATCGCCCGTCCCGCGTAGTCCGCCAGGTCCGCGGACGCGGCCACCAGCACCGGCTTCGCCTGCCGCAGGATCGCGGCCACGTGCGCGACGTAGTCGTCGCCGTCCTGGAACAGCGGCGGGGTGATCAGGCAGACCGTGGCGCCCGCGGCCCACACGGCGAAGTAGGTCTCGATGCAGGTGAAGTCCGTGGGCAGGATCAGGCAGACCACGTCGCCCGGGCGGACGCCCTCCTCGATCAGCGCTCCGGCCGTGCGGCGCGCGGCGGAGGCCAGCTCACCGTAGCCGCGGAAGTCCCAGCCGCCGTCGTCGGCAGCAAGGTGTACGCCGCGTCCGGTGTTCGGCTTGTCCAGCCAGTCCCGCAGCGCAGATGCCATCGTGTCCCCTTCGACATGCTTGCTCGGTCACCCACGTGACTCGCGGGTAACTTCACCAGCACCGCGCGCCCGGCGTCAACCGGCCCGACCGGCAAACAGACCGCCTGGTCATTTGGAGAGATCCAACAACTCAGACACGCTCGGGTTTGTCACCCCGGAGCGCCGCCGCACCCCGCGCCACGCCCCGCCAGCCGAGCAGCACCAGCCCCAGGAACACGAGCGCGACCAGCACGAACGTGAACGCGATCCCCTGCCCCGAGATCACCCGCAGCACCATGCCCACCGTGACCGCCGACAGCCAGACCCCGATCCCCACCGGCACCACCGCGTCCGCCCGCCGGCGCCACGCCCGCAGCACGGCCCACCCGGCCGCGAGCCCCACCAGGAACGGCCACGCGGTGTTCAGGAACCCCGTCACGCTGGCCGCCTCGTCATGCGAGCTGCGCCCGATCCCCACGAACACGAGCACGCAGCAGACATCGAGCACACCCGCCACCACATTCCGCATACGCCCAGGTTATGTCCGCTTCCCCGCAGCCCCGAGACGGCCCCTTCAGATCGTTCTACGATGTTTCGCAGCGGACGAGAGGACCGGCCATGACGTACGTCCTGGTGCACGGAGCCTGGCACAGCCCCTGGTACTGGGGGGAGGTGACGCCCCGCCTGGACGCCCCGGCCGTCACGGTCGACCTGCCCAGCTGCGGCCCCGCCCACGGCGACATGCACGACGACGCCCGCGCGATCAGGGAGGTCCTGGACGCCGCCACCGGCGTCACCCTCGTCGCCCACTCCTACGGCGGCATCCCCGCGACCGAAGCCGCCGCTGGCCACCCCGCCGTGCGGCACCTCGTCTACGTCGCCGCCTACAACGCCGACGAGGGCGAGACCCTCATGGGCTTCGGCGCCCAGGCCGGCGGCGAGCCCAACGTCAATCCCGAGGTCGACTGCGACTTCACCGAGGACGGGCTGCTCGCCTTCAAGCCCGACCGCGCCGAGCACGTCCTCTTCCACGACTGCCCCGACCCCCGCGAGGCCGCGCGCCATCTCCGCCCCATGGCCCCGCCCTTCGTGCAGCAGTCCCCCACCGCCGTCGCATGGAGGACGATCCCGTCCACCTACGTCGTCTGCACCCAGGACCGCGCGACCGCCGTGGGCGTCCAGCGGACCCTCAGCGGCCGCGCCGGCCGCGTCCACGAGATCCCCTCGAGCCACTCGGCGTTCCTCTCCCACCCGGACCGCCTCGCGGAGATCATCAACAGCTGCGGTGCTCGCCCTTCAGAGCGGCGGTGAGCACCTTCGCGAGCGTCGCGGCGCTCGGCTCCCGGGCCCGCGGGGGAACGTCATGCGCGTCGAGCACCTGCTCGACGCAGCCGCGGAACGTCTCGCTGAACTGCGCGTAGTACGGCGTGACGGGACGGGGCCGCGCCTGGAACAGCGCCGTCTTGAGGGTGCCGGCGAACCGCGCGAAACGGTCGGCCGGCGGCAGCTCGCCCGAGCTGTACTTCCTGTCCCCGCACAGCCTCGTGTCGTCGAACACCGAACTCCGCGTCGGCGTGAACCCGCCGCACACGAACAGGGTGTGCTGCGAGTCCCTGCTGGTCAGGAAATCGACCAGTTCCCCCGCCCCGGCCTGGTGCTTGGAGCGCGCGGACACCGCGAGGTCCCAGCCGCCGAGCACCGTGTAGCCCCGGGACGGCAGGGGCCGCACGTCGAAGCCGTTCCCGACGCGCGGGTCGGCGGTGAGCGCCCTGAAGGCGTACGGCCAGTTGCGCATGAGCGTCGCCTGCCCCGAGGCGAACGCCTTGAGGGCCCCGTCCTCCATGGAGTCCCGGGACGCCGCCAGGGCGGGCCCGCCCTGCGCGAGGCGGTCGAGGCCGGTCAGGACGACCCGCGCGGTCCGCTCGTCCACCTTGTCGACGGCGTCGCTGAGGACCAGCTCCCCCGTTGAGTTCCAGATGGCCTCCAGCGCGTTCGCGGTGAGCCCCTCGTAGTCCGCCAGCTGCGTCGCGTACCCGTCCTTGAGCAGTTCGTCGAAGGAGCCGGGGGCCTTCGTGCCCTTCCGCACGTACAGCAGGCCGGCGTCGGTGAACCACGGCACCGCGTACTGCTCGCCCTTCCACTGGCCCGTCCTCATCGTCGACGGGAGGAAGTCGGACGGGTCGTCCATCCAGGCGTCCCGCACCGGCGCCAGGAAGCCCCGCCGCGCGTACTCCGGCAGCCACGCCACGTCGACGAGCAGCACGTCGTAGGCGCAACTCCCCGACTCCAGGGCGGCGGCGAGCTGGCTGCGCGTCGTGTCCGTGGACCGCGCCACCTCGATCAGGGTCGCCGGCTGCTTCGGGTGCAGGCGGTTCCAGTCCTCGACGAGGGCGCGCCGCTGGAAGTCCGGGCTGACGTCGACGTCCGCGGCGATCGTCAGGCCGCGGTGCTCGCCGCAGCCGTGGAACAGCGGGTGATACGCCAGCGACCACCGGATCCCCTGCAGCAGCACCAGCGCCACGGCGAACGCCACGACGGACGCGACGATGCGCCTGCGCGGCGCGGCCATCAGCCGTCGCTCCGGTAGATCTGGGCCATCAGAAGACTCGTGAGCGCGTCGACGGTGTCCGCGGACTTGCACGAGTCCGGGCCGAAGGCGGCGGCGATCGAGGCGACGGGCTCGGCGCGGCAGTCCGACGACGGGGTGAGCGCGATCAGCAGGTCCATGTCGGGGTAGTCCTTCTTGAGCCGCCGGGCGAGCGCGGCGGCCTGGTCGCGGGCGCCGGGGTTGGTGGACGCGGCCTGCCCGTCGGTCACCACCACCAGCGTCTGCCTGCCGAGCGGCAGATGCGCGGCGGCCTGGTCGACGGCCGAGGTGAGCGGCAGGTCCCAGCCGTTCGTGGTGGCCCGCTGGACGGCGGTCTCCACGTCGGAACGGTCCGATTCACCGCCCGCGGCGGCGGTCAGCCCGCCGTTCGGCATCCGGTACCCGAGGGGCGTCCCGGGCGGGCGCGAGAACAGGAACAGCGACGTCGGGGCACTCGGCCGGACCCCGCCCATGACGCGCAGCGCCAGCTCCTGCGCGAACCCGAGGCGCGGATCGCTCTGGGGCCCCGAAGGGTTCGCCATGGATCCGGAGACGTCGAGCATCACGCTCAGCGGAAGCGGCGGCCGGGCGCCGTGGTAGCAGCCCAGCAGGTCCTCCAGCGACCCGGTGCAGCTCTCGCCGCCCCCCAGTGGACGGGGCGGCACGAGGTCGGGAACGGAGTGGCCGCCCTCGCGCAGGTCCCGCACCGCGTGATCGTCACCGGTCAGCATTCCCGACGGGGTGCGCAGCCCTTCCCGCGTCAGCGCGTCCCGCTGCAGCCACTTGCGGAAGTCCGCCACCGCCCGGTCACGCCGGCCGGTGTCCTGGCCTTGCCAGCGGACGTGCACGAAGGGGTAGTCGAGAACCGGAAGGTCGTCGGCGTAGTAGGGGAAGAGCCGCCATTGCTGCGGCGGAGCCCCGCTGGGGCATCCCGTGCCGCCCAGCGCGTCACCGTGGTCATATCTGGCGAGGACGCTCTCCGGCACGATCACGGCCATGCCGTCGGGCGGGGCCGGAGGGCCTTTCCGCAACTCACAGAGCATCGAGACGGCGTCACCGGCGGGCGCCTCGGTCTGGGCGAGGTCCTCCTCCACCCGCGCCGGATCGCCACGGGAATCCGGCATGGCCTGGTACAGCAGCGGGGTCGCCAGCAGCCCGGACGAGGAGGCGTCCGGGGACGGGCGGGCGAGGGAGCGGACCAGCCCGTCCTTGTAGAACGCGTCCAGCAGCGGCCCCAGCTTCTGCTTCCCGCCGTCGGCCACCAGGCTCGGCTGGTCCGACCTGGGGAAGACGCCGACGACCAGAGGCGACGAGGCCACGGACCCCTGCAGGTCGAGGTCGGCTTCGGCCAGCACGGGGCTCGCCTTCCCCGAGCACGCGCTCAGCCCCTTGAGGTGGTCCCGCACGCCCCGCGCGACGATCGAACTGGCGGGTATCCAGACGTCCGGCTGCGCGCCGAGCAGCGTCGCCCGCGCGGGCCGCGACGAGCAGTCGTCGTCGTTCAGCCCGGTCCCGGGGCTCGTCCAGCCGTGCGAGAAGCCCTGCTCGACCTGCTCGGCCGGTGCGTCCCCGGTGACGTCGACGGTGACCGTCCGGCAGCCGCCGCCCGATCTGTCCGCCATGTACCTGCGCGCCGCCGCGGTGAGCGGCCCGACGTTCTCGGCGTCCGTGACGACCCGCAGGTCGATCGGCTCGCCGCAGGCCCCGCCGGACGTGGCCGCCGACCACAGCGGCGGCACGAACATGATCCCCAGGATGACGACGACGGCGGCCGCGATCCCGGCGGCCCCGAGCCGGACGAGCCCCCACGCCCACCGCGCGACTTCGACGGCTCGCCGGACGGCGGCCATCACCCGCGGCCAGATCCCCGGCCCGCTCCCGGAAGAGGTCGCGACGGCGACGATCGCGATCCCCAGCACCACGATGCCGAGGATGACGAGCGCCTGCCCCCACCACGGCATTCTCAGAAGCGGCCCCTCATAGAGCGTGAGAAAGGTCAGCAGAAGCCCGCAGACCGCGGTGAATTCCTGGACCCTCGCGCCCCGCCGACCAGAGGGATCCTCCGCCATCTCACTCCCATCGGATGAGCAAGAATGCAAATCCCCCCGCGCGCAACACCCAGTCTAGGCAGGCCACCCGGCACCGACCGCAACGTATCCGTAACAGTTGATCACCCGACCCCCGCAAAATACGGACACCAAAAACCCACAATCACCCACCCCCGAAAACCCGCAACCCCCAAAAAAAGCAGAGCGCAGAGCAGAAACCGCACAGGCAAGGGGGCAAGGGGCGAAGCCCCAAGACAGGGCGCAGAGCAAGAACAAGCACAAGCAAGGGGGCGAGGGGCGAAGCCCCAAAGGCGCGCGAAGCGCGCGCGGGGGCGTGGGGGCGGAGCCCCCACACCGGGGGGGCTCGGGGGGTCGTCCCCCCGGAAAACGGCGAAGGGTCCGTGGGGAAGCGCCGAAGGCGCGACCACACGGACCCTAGGACCCGTAGCGGGGGCAGGATTTGAACCTGCGACCTCTGGGTTATGAGCCCAGCGAGCTACCGAACTGCTCCACCCCGCGGTGATGTCTTAACTCTATGGGGCTGGGGGTGCTTGCGCAAACCGATTAGGGACGGGGCGTTGCGGGGGTGTGGACGGGGGCTTGCAGGGCGGCGGCGAGCATGGCGGTGAGGTCGGCGACGAAGGCGTCGTGGTCGAGGAGGGTGGGGTCGGGGTGGCCGGGTTCGATGCGGCCGGTGCGGTCGGCGAGCGCGGCGGTGAGGAAGGCGATGGCGACGGCGATGCGTTCGAGGGCGCGGGGTTCGGGGAGGCGGGCTCGGCAGGCGGCCTGGAGGAGGTCGAGCTGGCGGGTGAGGGCGGTGCCGGCGATGACGGGCGGGACGCGGTGGCCGCGGATGCCGGCGCGTCCGGCGAGCTGGGCGGTGATGCGGAGGAAGTCGCGGCCTTCGGGGGTGCGGAGTTCGGCGGCGGTGGGTTCGACGATGGCGGCGACGATGCCGTGGAGGTCGGCGGGGTCGAGGGCGGGGAGGGTGGCGGCGCGGGCGGGTTCCATGCGCTGGACACCGGCGCGGAGGATGGCGTCGAGGAGTCCGGCGCGGGAGCCGAAGTGGTAGGTGATGGCGGAGTCGTTGCCCTGCCCGGCGAGGGCGACGATGTCGCGGGTGCGGGCGGCGTCGATGCCTTCGGCGGCGAAGAGGCGGGCGCCGGAGCGGATGAGGCGGTCTCGGGTGGCGCTTGCGTCTCTCGGCACGCGGTGATACTAACAGAGGGCGTTAATAACGGTGCTCGTTATAACCCCCCGGAGGGCCGCGCCATGGCGGACGTCTACGATCCGTTCGATCCCGCATTCCAGGCCGACCCGTACCCCGCGTACCGGCGGCTCCGCGACGAGGACCCCGTCCACCGCCACGACGACCCGCCGTTCTGGGCGCTGTCGCGGTTCGAGGACATCTGGGCGGCGACGCGCGACGCGGGGGCGTTCTCGTCCGCGCAGGGCCTGACGTTCTATCCGGACGAGATCGGCACGCTGGGCCTGGCGCCGACGATCGTGATGCTGGATCCGCCGCGGCACACCGTCCTGCGCAGGCTGGTCAGCCACGGGTTCACGCCGCGCCGGATCGCGGCGCTGGAGGACATGCTGCGCGCGTTCGTGCGGGAGAACATCGCCCGGATGGAACGGAAGGCGGCCGACGGCGAGACCCCGGACCTGCACGGCGACTTCTCCGCGCCGCTGCCGACGTTCGCGCTGGCGCACCTGCTCGGCGTCCCGGAGGCGGACCGGGCGCGGTTCACCCCGTGGGTGCGGGCGCTGACGACGCTCCAGGACGACGGGTTCGACCTGAAGGCGCTGAAGGACGACGCGGTCGCCGCCGTGGCGGAGATGTTCGAGTACTTCACCGGGGTGATCCAGGCCCGCCGCGCCGACCCCTCCGACGACCTGATCAGCGCGCTGACGGTGGCCGAGGCGGACGGCGAGCGCCTCACCGACTGGGACATCCTCGGCTTCTGCTTCGTCATGGTCGCGGGCGGGAACGACACGACCGCCAACCTGGTCTCGCACGGGGTGGCGCTGCTGGACACCGACCACGCGCAGCGCGAGCGGCTCGCGTCCGACCTCTCGCTGATCCCGAACGCGCTGCTGGAGTTCCTGCGGCTGGAGGCGTCGGTGCAGGCGCTCGGCCGGACGACGACGCGCCCGGTCGTGGTCCGCGGCACGGAGATCCCCGCGGGCGAGAAGGTGATGATGCTGTTCGGGGCGGCGAACCGGGACGAGCGGGAGTTCGGCCCGTCCGCAGGGGACCTCGACGTCACCCGGGAGATCCCGCGCCACCTGGGCTTCTCCAGCGGCGTCCACTTCTGCATCGGCTCGCACCTGGCGAAGCTCCAGGCGCGCGTCGCGCTGGAGGAGCTGCTGAAGGCCCATCCCCACGCGGGCGTGGACGTGGCGAACGCGCGGCGCATCGCGTCGCCGTTCACCCGCGGCTGGATCTCGCTCCCGGCGACCGGGATCGGGTGAGCGGCGCGGCCGGCGGCCCGGCGCTCACCTCATGGACGCCGCGGGCTCACCCCATGGAGGGGGCCGCGCCGAACCCGCCGCCGTAGAAGGATCCCTGGTGCATGCAGTTGACGCTGGCGAACTGCCCCTCGGCGGACCGCTCCTGGATCACCTTGCCGTCCAGGGTGATGCTGCAGTGGATGGTCCCGGACTTGATCCCGGTGTTCCCGCCGACGCTCAGGAACGTGAACTGCGACGCCTTGAACGTCGCGGTCCACGGCGGCTTGACCGTCTGGTTCGTCATGCCGCCGTCCGGCGGCATCACCATGACCGAGAGGGGCGACACGCTGCCGCTCACCTTGTAGACGATCTTGTGGACCACCGGTTCGGACGGGGTCGCCGAGGCCGAGGACGCGGTCGCGGGCGGGACGGCCGGGTCGGAGGGCCCGCGCCCGGCGCCCGTACCGCCGCCCGTCCCGCCGCCCGACGGCAGCACGAGGACGGCGAGGGCGCCGGCGGCCACGAGGGCGGCGACCCCCGCGCCCGCCGCGATCAGCAGCCGCGGGGCCTGCCTGCCGGCGGGGTGCGGCGCGGTCATGGCGGCCGTGCCGGGGTTCGTCGAGGGGCCGTGCGGCGGGAGCCCCGGCGCCGGGAAGCCCGCGGGCGGCGGGCCGGGAGGCGGCGCGAACAGCTGCGAGGCCGACGTGCCCTGCCCCTCCGCCCGGAGGAAGGACGCGACGGCGCCGGCGCTCGCCGGGCGCAGCTCCACCTCCTTCGCGAGGAGGTCGAGCACGAGCCGCTCCAGGTGCGGCGGCACGTCCGGGCGGAGGGCGCCCACCCGCGGCGGCGGCTCGTTCAGGTGCGCGTACAGCAGGCCGGGCAGGCCGGAGCCGGAGCGGAAGGGGGGTTCGCCGGTCAGGAGCTCGTGGAGGACGCATCCGAACGCGTACAGGTCGGACCGGAAGTCGGCGGCCTCCCCGCGGAACTGCTCGGGGGCCATGTAGAGGGGCGTTCCGACGGACCCGCCGTCCTGGGTGAGCCGCGTCGCGGCGTCGGCGAGCCCGGCGATGCCGAAGTCGCACAGCTTGAGCCGCCCGTCGGCGAGCAGGAAGAGGTTCGCGGGCTTGATGTCGCGGTGCACGATCCCGCGCGAGTGGGCGGCGGCGAGGGCGTCGGCGACCTGGACGGCGAGGCCGACCGCCTCGCCGACGGGCAGCCCGCCCGGGCGGCGGCGCATGACCGTCCGGAGGTCCTCCCCTTCGAGGAGCTCCATGACCAGGTACGCGAGGCCGTCCTCGGTGCGGCCGACGTCGAACACGACGGTGATGCCGGGGTGCTGGAGCGCGGCGGCGGCCTCCGCCTCGCGCTCGAACCGTTCCATCGCGCCGGGCACGTCCGCCAGCTCGGCGGGCAGCGCCTTCACGGCGACCGGCCGGCGCAGCCGGGTGTCGACCGCGCGCCAGACCTCGCCCATGCCGCCGCGGCCGATCAGGCTCTCCAGGCGGTAGCGGCCGTCGAGCTCCGTTCCGGCGGCGAGCCGCGGCCCGTCCGTCATGCACGCCTCCCGACGGCCTGTGCGGTCACGAGCCATGATTATGCGTATAGAAGAACGTCGTTGTCCATCTGACGCGCGACGCGGACGCGCGAAGGCCGGCCGCCGGAGCGCGCGCCCCGGCGGCCGGGCCCTGAGAACGTGCGGCCGGCCGTCAGCCCATGTGCGGGTAGCGGTGGTCGGTCGGCGGGACGAACGTCTCCTTGATCGACCGAGGCGACGTCCAGCGCAGCAGGTTGAACACCGAGCCGGCCTTGTCGTTGGTGCCGGACGCCCGCGCCCCGCCGAACGGCTGCTGCCCGACGACGGCACCGGTCGGCTTGTCGTTGACGTAGAAGTTCCCCGCCGCGTAGCGGAGCACCTCGGCGGCGTGCGCGATCGCGGCCCGGTCGGTGGCGATGACGGCGCCGGTCAGCGCGTAGTCGGCGACCGACTCCATCTGCGCGAGCATCTCCTCGTACCGGTCGTCGTCGTAGACGTGGACGCCGAGGATCGGCCCGAAGTACTCGGTCGTGAAGATCTCGTTCTCCGGGTCGCCGGACACCAGGACGGTCGGCCGCACGAAGTACCCCACCGAGTCGTCGTAGGCGCCGCCCGCGACGACCTCGACCGACGGGTCCTCCTTCGCCCGGTCGATCGCGGCCTTGCTCTTCGCGAACGCCCGCTCGTCGATCACCGCGCCGATGAAGTTCGACAGGTCGGACACGTCGCCCATCGTGAGGCCCTCGACCTCGTCCGCGAGCCGCTCCTTGAACCCGTTCTCCCAGATGGAGCGGGGGATGTAGGCGCGGGACGCGGCGGAGCACTTCTGGCCCTGGTACTCGAACGCGCCGCGCACCAGCACGGTCTTCAGCACGTCCGGGTCGGCGGACGGGTGCGCCACCACGAAGTCCTTGCCGCCGGTCTCGCCGACGAGCCGGGGGTAGCTCCGGAACTTCTCGATGTTGTTCCCGACCGTCTTCCACAGGTGCTGGAACGTCGCGGTGGAGCCCGTGAAGTGGATGCCGGCGAGCTCCGGGTGGGCGAGCGCGACCTCGGACACGGCCAGCCCGTCGCCGGTCACCAGGTTGATGACGCCCGGCGGGAGCCCGGCCTCCTCCAGCAGCCGCATGGTCAGCACGGCCGCGTAGGTCTGCGTCGGCGACGGCTTCCACACCACGACGTTGCCCATCAGCGCGGGCGCGGTCGGCAGGTTCGCGGCGATCGCGGTGAAGTTGAACGGGGTGATCGCGTAGACGAACCCCTCCAGCGGCCGCAGGTCCGACCGGTTCCACACCCCGGGGCCGCTGATCGGCTGCTCGGCGAGCAGCCGCCGCGCGTAGTGCACGTTGAAGCGCCAGAAGTCGACCAGCTCGCACGGGCTGTCGATCTCCGCCTGCTGGACGGTCTTGGACTGCCCGAGCATCGTCGCGGCCAGGATCGTCTCGCGCCACGGCCCGGCGAGCAGGTCGGCGGCGCGCAGGAAGACCGCGGCGCGCTCGTCGAACGGCAGCGCCCGCCACTTCGGCGCGGCCTCCAGCGCGGCGGCGATCGCGTCGCGGGCGTCGTCCGCCGTCGCGGTCCCGAACGTCCCGAGCACCGACGCGTGCCGGTGCGGCTGGACGACGGCGACCTTCGCGCCGGCGCCGAGCCGCCGCTCGCCGCCGATCGTCATGGGCAGGTCGATCGGGGCCTCGGCGGTCAGCTCGGCGAGCCTCGCCTCCAGCCGGGCCCGTTCGGCGCTGCCGGGCGCGTACCCGCGCACCGGCTCGTTGGCGGGCGTCGGAACGGTGGTCACGGCGTCCATGGAAGGGGGCCTCCTCATCAGTGTTGGTTGCGAGGGGGGACGACCCCCCACGCCCCCCGGGCCGGCTTCGCCGGGATCAACGGGAGACGAACGAACGAAGGAAGAACACGAGGTTGGCCGGACGCTCGGCCAGGCGGCGCATGAAGTAGCCGTACCAGTCGGCGCCGTACGGCACGTAGACGCGCATCCGGTTGTCCCGCGCGAGCCGCCGCTGCTCGGCGGCGCGGATGCCGTAGAGCATCTGGAACTCGTACGAGTCGGGGGACCGGTCGTTCGTGACGGCGAGCGTCCGCGCGATGTCGATCATCCGGGGGTCGTGGCTGCCGACCATCGGGTACCCCTCCCCCGCCATCAGGACCCGCAGCCCGCGCACGTAGGCGCGGTCGGTCTCGGCCTTGCTCTCGAACGCCACCGACGCCGGTTCCGCGTACGCGCCCTTGACGAGCCGGACCCGCGAGCCCTCGTGCGCCAGGTCCCGCAGGTCGCCCTCGGTGCGGCGCAGCATCGCCTGGATCGCCACGCCCGTCCGCGGGAAGTCGGCGCGCAGCTTGCCGAGGATCTCCAGCGTGGAGTCCACGGTCGTGTGGTCCTCCATGTCCAGCGTGACCGTCATGCCGGCCCGGTCCGCGGCCGCGCAGATCTCCCGCGCGTGGTCGAGCGCGAGGTCGCCGGGGAGCGCCTGGCCGAGCGCCGACAGCTTCACCGACGCGTCCGCGCCCGCGGCCAGCCCCCGCTCGGCGAACGCGCCGAACATCGCCAGGTAGGCGTCCCGCGTGGCCTCCGCCTGCGCCCGCTCGCGCGTGTACTCGCCGAGGTGGTCCAGGGTGACGCGGAGCCCGTCGGCGGTCAGCTCGCGCACCGCCCGGACGGCGGCGTCCAGGTCCTCTCCGGCGACGAACCGGTCGACGACCCGCCGCGTCAGCGGGACCGAGGTCACGAGGCCGCGCACGCGATCGCTGCGCGCGGCGGCGAGGAGAACGGGACCGAGCATCAGAGGGCCTCCTTACGTCACCTCGACGGTAGGAACCCGGCCCGGTCACCGCGTATAGTCAAATGCCACTTTCAACCAGCGACTTCTTCATACATATGTCTTATGGCTCCTGATCTGCAAGAGATCGTGGAACTCGCCGCCGACCTCCTCGGCGCCCCGGCGACGCTGGAGGACCGCGACTTCCACCTCGTCGCCTACGCCGCGCACGGCGACACGATCGACCCCGTCCGGATGGACTCGATCCTGCACCGGCGCGCGACCGAGGCCGTCCGCACCCGCTTCGAGTCCTACGGCATCGCCCGCGCCGCCGGGCCCGTCCGCATCCCCGCCGACCACTCCCTCGGCCAGCTCGGCCGGCTGTGCCTCCCCGTCCGCTGGAACAACGTCACCTACGGCTACCTCTGGCTGCTGGACGACCAGGAGCGCATCACCGACGCCGCCCCCGCCATGCCGCTCTGCGAGCGCGCGGGGCTCCTCATGGCCCGCCAGGCCCGCGAGCGCGACGACCTCGGCTGGAAGGTCGCCGACCTGCTGTCCGCGCAGCCGGACGTGCGCGCGCAGGCCGCCAACGAGCTCGCCGAGGCGGGCGTCCCCGACCCGCCGCTCGCCGTCGCCGTCCTGCGCAGCCCGAACACCGACCCGCTCAACCCGTGGCTGCTCCCCCACTCCGTCCTCACCACGGTCTGGCAGCGCGACCACGTCCTGGTCATCCCGGCGTCGGCGGCCCCGCACACCGTCGTCGACCGGGCCCGCCGCCTGCTGGAGGAGCGCACCGCCCCCATCCACGCGGGCTTCTTCTCGCCCTGCCTCACCCTGGAGACCGTCCACGAGGGCTGGCTCCGCGCCCGCGTCGCCGCCCGCACCGCCGCCGCCGGCGAGACCCGCGACTGGACGTCCCTCGGCGTCCTGCGGCTCCTGCGCGCCGCCGGCGACGAGGCCCTCGCCCAGACGACCCGGACCCCGGGAACGGAGACCCTCCTCCAGCACCCCGACCTCGCCCTCACCGCCCGCACCTACCTGGACCTGGCGGGCAACGTCCAGAGAACGGCACAGACCCTGAACATCCACCGCCAGACCCTCTACCACCGCCTCCGCCGCATCGAGGAACTGACGGCCCTGACCCTCGCCAACGGCCAGGACCGCCTGACCCTCCACCTGGCCCTCACCCTCGCCCCGCACCTCCAGCAGGACGAGTGATCAGGACTCCGCGAGACGCGCGTGCAGCTCCCGCAGTTCGCGCTTGAGGATCTTGCCGCTGGGGTTCTTCGGCAGCGACTCGGCCAGCACCACGTACTTCGGCCGCTTGTAGCCCGCGAGCCGCTCCCGGACGTGCGCGTGGACGTCGTCGGCGCTCAGGGCGGCCCCGGCCCTCGGCACGACGACCGCCGTGACGGCCTCGATCCAGCGCGGATGCGCGATGCCGAACACGGCGACCTCCGCCACCCCGTCCAGCTCGTAGATCGCCTCCTCGACCTCCCGGCTGGCGACGTTCTCCCCGCCCGTCTTGATCATGTCCTTCTTCCGGTCGACCACCGACAGGTGGCCGTCCTCGGTCATGATCCCGAGGTCCCCCGAGTGGAACCAGCCGCCGCGGAAGGCGTCCTCGGTCTTGGCCTCGTCGTTGTAGTAGCCGAGGGCCGCGTGCGGGCTCCGGTGCACGATCTCGCCGACCTCGCCCGCCGGGACGGGGTTCCCCTCGTCGTCGACGAGCATCGTCTCGACGTTGAGGGCCGCCCGCCCCGCGCTGCCGGCCCGCTCCAGTTGCTCGTCCGGCCGCAGGATCGTCGCGAGCGGCGCCATCTCCGTCTGGCCGTAGAAGTTCCACAGCCGCACGTCCGGCAGCCGCCTCAGCAGCTCCCGCAGCACCTCCACGGGCATCGCGGACGCCCCGTAGTACCCCTTCCGCAGGCTGGACAGGTCGCGCCGGTCGAAGTCGGGGTGCCGCAGCAGCGAGATCCACACCGTCGGCGGGCAGAACAGCTTGGTGACCCTCTCCCGCTCGATCGTCTCCAGCACCAGCGCGGGATCGGGCCCCGGCAGGATGACGCTCGTCGCCCCGAGGTACACGTCGACCGAGAAGAAGCAGTCCAGCTGCGCGCAGTGGTACATCGGCAGCGCGTGCGCCTCCACGTCGTCGGCGGACATCTCCCCGTCGACGACGCAGCTCACGTACTGGCTGATCAGCGACCGGCTGGTCAGCATGACGCCCTTGGGCCGCGACTCGGTCCCCGACGTGTACATCAGGCGCAGCGGGTCGTCGTCGCCCACGAGCACGTCCGGTGCCGCGGCGGACCCCTCGCGGCACCACGCGTCGACGTCCTCCCAGCCCTCGGCGCCGCCGCCGATCCGCCCGCGGACCCCGCCCTCGACACCGGCCGCCGCCAGCGCCTTCTCCGCGACGGGCACCAGCGCGCCCTCGGCGACGATCCCGGAGGCCCCCGAGTGCCCCAGGATGTAGGCGATCTCGTCCGCGCCCAGCATGAAGTTGACCGGCACCAGCACCACGCCCAGCTTCGCCGTCGCGAACGCCAGCACCGCGTACTGCCAGCAGTTGTGCGACAGCAGGGCGAGCCGGTCGCCCTTCGCGAGCCCCCGCCCCGCCAGCGCGTTCGCCGCGCGGTTCACCGCCGCGTCGAACTCCGCGTAGGTGAACCGCTCGTCGCCGCCGACCACCGCGAGCTTGCCCGGATACCGCCGGGCCGTCCGGTGCACCAGATCCCCGTAGGAGTGCTGCCGGGCCCTCGCGACCGACGTCGACATCGCCCACCGTCCTTTCCAGACATAACCGCTGATAGAGGCAGTGATCTGGATCATAGCCGCAGGTCACGCGGCGGCCGGTTCGGCGGCGCCGCGCGCGGCGTGGACGCCGATCGCGAACAGCGCGGCGAAGAAGACGTCGTCGGCCAGCAGGAACCAGGGCCGGGGCAGGCCGAGGGCGCCGATCAGGCACGACACCAGCAGCGCGACCCCGATCCACCGCGGCAGCGTCCGGGCCCGCAGCACGGCGACGCCGAGGCAGACCGCGCCGGCGACCAGGCACAGCAGCGCGACGCCCTCGAAGACGGCGAAGCCGGAGGGCTCGTCGCGGGGGATACCGCCGTGGCCGGCCAGGTACGGCTTCACGAAGCCCTCCACGACGCCCTCACCGATGTTCAGCATCAGCAGCGCGGCGAAGACGCAGGCGTATCCGGCGACGTGCAGTCGCGGCGCCCGTCCCGCGAAGGCCAGGATGACCGGCAGCCCGAGCGCGACGACGACGTCCCCGCCGACCGCGATCCCCTCGAACAGCGGCCAGAGCCGGTAGCGGAACACCTCGTCGCCGTGGCCCGGCGCGAGCAGGTTCGCGGCGAGGTAGCCGGACGCCGCGACGAGCGTGCCGACGATGAGCGCCCATCCGGCCAGGCGCCTCAGGTTCACGGTCATGGTCTCCTCCTCGGAAGCCGCCGCCCTCCGGCGACGTCGCCCTCAGCGTCGGCCCGCCGGCGCCCCCGGTCGTCATGCCGCGGTCGCCACCGCCTCGTCCGCGGGTCGCCATCAGGACGAGGCGAATACGACCAGCGGATGACGCCGCCCGGCCCGCGCGCGGATAGCTTGCGAGCGTGACGCCGAGGACCCGGGAGCTGCTGCTGCCCGACGGGCTGGCCGCGCTCGCGGTCGCCGCCTTCGCCGTGGTCGACATCGCGTTCCGCCTGGACAACTCGGCCCGCTACGGCCCGACGGCGGCGCTCGTCGCCTCCACCCTCGCGGCGGCGCTGGTGCTCGCGCTGCGCAGGGTCGCGCCGCTCGCCACCGCCGTGACCGTCGCGGCCGTCCTCGCGGGGCCGATGCTGGCCGTCCCGCTGACCTTCACGCTCTGGGGCGGCTTCCTGCCGATGCTGATCGCCGCCTACTCGGTGGCCCGGCACGCCGACCGCGCGCACGCGTGCCTCGGCGCCGCGGCGACCGCCGCCGCGGTCGTCATCGTGATGCTGCGCAACCCGGACGCGGGAACCGCAGGGAACATCCCGTTCGCCGCCGTCCCGCTGGTCATCGTCCTCGTCGCCGGCCGGGTGCTGCGCGCCCGCGCGCGCAGCCACTCCGACGACCGGGCCCGGGCCCGGCGGCTGGAGGCCGCGCTCGCCGAGGAGCGGTCCCGCATCGCCCGCGAACTCCACGACATCATCGCCCACTGCGTCAGCGTCATGGTCGTCCAGGCCGGCGCCGCCGAGGACCTGCTCGACCGCGACCCCGCCAAGGCGCGCGCGCCGCTGCACTCGGTGCAGGAGACGGGGCGGCAGGCCGTCGGCGAGCTCCACCGGATGCTCGGCCTGCTGCGCGGGGAAGGGGCGCGCCCGGCGCTCGCGCCGCAGCCCGGCACCGCGGACCTCGCCGAGCTCACCGGCCACATGGCCGCCATCGGCCTGCCGGTCGAGCTCACCGTGGAGGGCCAGGAGCGTCCGCTGCCGCCGGGCGTCGACCTCGCCGTCTACCGGATCGTGCAGGAGGCCCTCACCAACGCCCTCAAGCACGCCGCCCCGACCACCGCGCACGTGGTGCTGCACTACGACGAGCACTCCGTGCGGGTCAGCGTGCACGACACGGGACGCACCGGCGCGCGGGCGGGCACGGACCCGGACCGGCTCGGCCACGGCCTGCTCGGCATGCGCGAACGGGTCGGCCTCTACAACGGCACGCTGGCGACCGGGCGCACCGGCGACGGCGGCTTCGCCGTGACCGCGAGCCTGCCGCTGGAGGCGGCCCCATGACGATCCGGGTGCTCATCGTCGACGACCAGGCGCTGGTCCGCGGCGGCTTCCGCTCCATCCTCGAAGGCCAGCAGGACATCGAGGTCGTCGGCGAGGCGGCCGACGGCGCGGAGGCGGTGGACGCGGCGCTGTCCCTGCTGCCCGACGTCGTCCTCATGGACATCCGGATGCCGCGCATGGACGGCATCGAGGCGGCCCGCCGGCTCCTGCGCGACGGGCGCTGCCCGGCACGCGTGCTCATGCTCACGACGTTCGACGAGGAGGAGTACGTCTACCAGTCGCTGCGCGCGGGGGCGAGCGGCTTCCTGCTCAAGAGCGCGCCGCCGCGCGAACTCGCTGGTGCCGTCCGCACGGTCGCCGCGGGCGAGGCGCTCCTCGCCCCGGAGATCACCCGCCGGATGATCGAGGAGTACGTGCGCCGCCCCCGCCCCGGCACGACCCGTCCCGCCGGCCTGGAAAGGCTGACGCCGCGCGAGCTGGAGGTGCTGGGCCTCATCGCCCGCGGCCGCTCGAACGCGGAGATCAGCGCGGACCTGTTCCTCAGCGAGCCGACGGTGAAGACCCACGTGACGCGGATCCTCGCCAAACTCGCCCTACGGGACCGCGTCCAGGCCGTCGTCTTCGCCTACGAATGCGGCCTGGTCCAACCCGGCCACTGACCCACAAGAGGCAATGCCCCAAAGCCAGGGCGCAGAGCAAAAACCCGCACCGGCAAGACGAAGGGCGAAGCCCGAGGGGGCAAGGGGCGAAGCCCCAAAAGCGCGCGAAGCGCGCCGGGGGCGTGGGGGCGGAGCCCCCACACCGGGGGGCTCGGGGGGTCGTCCCCCCGGAAAACGGCGAAGGGTCCTCCGGGGAGCAGACGAAGTCTGCGACCAGGAGGACCCTAGGACCCGTAGCGGGGGCAGGATTTGAACCTGCGACCTCTGGGTTATGAGCCCAGCGAGCTACCGAACTGCTCCACCCCGCGGTGATGTCTCAACTCTATGGCATGGCGGGGGTTCGACCAAATCGGTGGGTCATTTGGTGCAGGCGGGGACGGCGCCCTTGCCGGTGGTGATGGCGTTGATGGCCTGGACGGCGCTGTGGAGGGTGTCGGCGCGGACGAGGCGGAGGCCGGCGGGGCGGGCGCCGACGGCCTCGGAGCAGTTCTTGGCGGGGGTGAGGAAGACGGTGGCGCCGGCGCGGCGGGCGGCGATCATCTTCTGCTGGATGCCGCCGATGGGGCTGACCTGGCCGTCGGGGTCGATCTCGCCGGTGCCGGCGATGAACTTGCCGGCGCTGAGGGAGCCGGGGGTGAGCTTGTCGTAGATGGCGAGGGCGAACATGAGGCCGGCGCTGGGGCCGCCGATGTCGCCGACGCTGATGTCGATCTTGAAGGGGAACTTGTACTGGTCGCCGAGGACGACGCCGACGACGGCGCGCTTGCCGGTGGGGTCGGCGACGGTGGTGAAGGTCTGGGTGGTCTCCTTGCCGCCGCGCTGGACGGTGAGGGTGACCTTGTCGCCGATCTTGCGCTTGGCCATGGTGCCGGTGACCTGGGCGGTGCTGGTGACCTTGGCGCCGTCGAGGGCGGTGACCTGGTCGCCGGGCTGGAGCTTGCCGTCGGCGGGGCGGCCCTTCTGGACGCCTTGGACGATCACCTGGGTCTGCAGGGGGACGCCGAGCTCGTGCAGGGCGGCGGCCTTGGCGCTCTGCTGGGAGTCCTGCATCTGGCGGGTGTTCTCCTGGTCGACCTGCTTCTGGCTCTGGTCCTTGGGGAAGTAGAGCTCCTCGGGGACGATCGCGGTGTCGTGGTCGAGCCAGCCGCGCAGGGCGGTGAACAGGTCGATGCGCCCGCCGGGGCCGCCGCGGTAGGTGACGGTGGTGAAGTTGAGGTGCCCCTGGTCGGGGTAGGTCTGGCGGCCGTCGATGGTGATGACCTGCTGGCCCTTCTCGTTCGTGCCGAGGGTGTTGCTCGTCGGGCCGGGCATCAGCGCGATGTAGGGCACCGGCATCAGGGAGCCGACGAGGGCCAGCGCGAGGATGAGGACGCTCGCGACGGTGAGCGTGGCGGCACGACGAGACATGGTCGGAACTCTATGCGGCCCGGGGGGCTCAGCAGGCCCCGACCCACTCGTCTCCGCCGTCGGCGAAGGTCTGGTGCTTCCAGATGGGCACCTGGGCCTTGAGGTCGTCGATGAGCCGGCGGCAGGCGTCGAAGGCTTCGGCGCGGTGGGGGCAGGACGCGGCGACGACGACGGCGAGGTCGCCGATCTGGAGGTCGCCGACGCGGTGGACGGCGGCGAGGGCGCGGACGGGGAGGTCGGCGGCGACCTTCTCCATGACGGCGAGGAGTTCGCGCCGGACGGTGGGGTGGGCGCTGTAGGACAGGGCGCTGACGTCGCGGGCGTGGTCGTGGTCGCGGACGGTCCCGACGAACAGCGCGACGCCGCCGGCGGCGGGGTCGCCGACGGCGGCGAACACCTCGTCGACGGAGAGCGGGGTGTCGCGGATCTCGGCGAGCCGGATGACGGTCCCGGCGGCGGCGCTGTCTTCGCTCACGTTCCGCAGGCTACCTCCCGGAGGGCGGCCCGCTAGGGGCGAGGGGCGGGCTCGTCGGGTTCGAAGGTGGCGGCGAGGGCCTCGGCGAGGGCGGGGACGAGGTCGGGTCCGGCGAGGACCTCGTCGTCGGTGTCGTGGCGGCGCAGCCGGAGGGCGGAGTGCCGGGTGCCGTCGCGGAGCACGCCGACGATCATGCGGACGTCCTCGCGGGCGGGGTGGCCGGCGGCGAACTCGGCGGCCTCGGCCTCGTCCTCGGGGATCTCGTCCTCGGCCTCGGGCGGGAGCACGACCCGTTCGATGACGAGGGCGCAGCCCTCGACGGCGTCGGGCCAGGCGATGGCGGCGAGGGCGTCCTCGACGCCGGCCTTCTCGGGGAGGGCGGGCTGTTCGAGGGCGGCGAGGGTGTCGGTGTCGGGGGGCAGGCCGAGCTGGTCGGCGAGTTCGGGCTCGGCGCGGCGCAGCTCGGTGCTGCGGACGAGGGCGTAGAGGCGGGGCGCGGAGTCCCAGCCCTCCTGTGCCGAGTGACGTTCGAGGTCCAGCACGACTTCTTCCAGAAGACTCACGGGGCCCATCTTTCCCCGTCCGGGGACCGGGAAATACGGGAACCCGGGTGGTAGTCGGTAAGTTGCTTACACAGCACCGGCGCGCGGCCGGTGGGCCGCATCTCGATCGGAGGGGCAATTGGCCTTCCGGACTCCCGGTTCGGGGCGCCGGTTCGGCACCGGGCGCACCCGGCCGATACTGCCGGTCCTGGTGGCGCTGGCGCTGCTGCTGGCGGTTTTCCTGGTCTTCACCGCGGTCTACACGAATCTGCTGTGGTACCGCTCGATCGGCTTCTCGAAGGTGTACACGACGCAGCTGCGCGCGGAGGCGGTGCTGTTCGCCGGTTCGGGCCTGCTGATGTCGCTGGTGGTGGGCGCGAACGTGGCGGTGGCGTACCGGCTGCGCCCGGCGTACCGGCCGCTGTCGGTGGAGCAGCAGGGGCTGGAGCGGTACCGGTCGGTGATCGATCCGCGCCGGCGGCTGATCTCGCTGGGGCTGCTGCTCCTGCTGGGCGTGCTGACGGGGTCGTCGGTGGCGGGCCGGTGGCAGGTGTGGCTGGCGTTCCTGAACCGCACGTCGTTCGGCGTGAAGGATCCGCAGTTCCATAAGGACGTGTCGTTCTACGTCTTCACCTATCCGTTCCTGCGGCTGGTGCTGGGCGTGGTGTTCGCGACGGTGATCCTGTCGTTCCTGGCCGCGGTGATGGTGCATTACCTGTACGGCGGTCTGCGGCTACAGGGACCGGGCGACAAGGCGAGCCCGCCCGCGCGCGCGCATCTGTCGGTGCTGGTGGGCCTTTTCGTGCTGCTGAAGGCGCTGGCGTACTGGCTGGACCGGTACGGGCTCGTCCATTCGGAGCGGGGCGTGACGACCGGCGCGTCCTATACCGATGTGAACGCGCTGCTGCCCGCGAAGACGATCCTGGCGGTCATCGCGCTGCTGTGCGCGGTGATGTTCTTCAGCAACCTGCTGCGGCGCGGCATGATGCTGCCGGGCGTGGGGTTCACGCTGCTGGTGCTGTCGGCGATCCTGCTGGGCGGGCTGTACCCGCTGCTGATCCAGCAGTTCCAGGTGAAGCCGGACGAGCTGGCCAAGGAGCGCGGCTACATCCAGCGCAACATCGACTTCACGCGGCAGGCGTACGGGGTGGGCGGCGCGAAGGTCGTCCCGTACGGGTCGTCGCCGGTGACGGACCAGAAGCAGCTGCAGGACGAGGCGAACGGGCTGGGCGGCGTCCGCGTCCTGGACCCGAACGTGGTGGGCCCGACGTTCGAGCAGCTGCAGCGGATCCGCCCGTTCTACAAGTTCCCCGACACCCTGGACGTCGACCGCTACACGGTGGACGGCAAGACGACCGACACGGTGGTGGCGCTGCGGGAGCTGTCGGGCGCGCCGTCGGGGCAGCGCAGCTGGGTGAAGGACCGGATGGTCTACACGCACGGCTACGGGTTCGTGTCGGCGTACGGCGACCAGATGGCGCAGGGCGGGAACCCGGACTTCATCACCCGCGACATGCCGGCCTTGTCCGGCCAGCGGATCCAGGTGACGCGGCCGGAGATCTACTTCGGGGAGCGGTCGCCGCGCTACTCCGTGGCCGGCGGGAAGGGCCAGCAGGAGCTGAACTACCCGGACAACAGCCCGGACGACGGGCAGCAGAGCACCACCTACGACGGGAACGGCGGCGTCCCGATCGACTCGTTCTTCCACAAGCTGCTGTACTCGGCGAAGTTCCAGGACAAGAACCTGCTGCTGTCCGGCGCGATCAAGAAGGGCGCGCAGATCCTGTACGACCGGTCGCCGCGGGAGCGGGTGCACAAGGCGGCGCCGTGGCTGACGCTGGACGGCGACCCGTATCCGGCGGTGGTGCAGGGCCGGGTCGTGTGGATCGTGGACGGCTACACCACGTCCGGCGCGTACCCGTACTCGGAGCAGACGAGCCTGGGCGAGGCGACCCGCGACACGATCACCGACACCCGCTCGTCGGTGGCGCGGCAGGCGAACGACCACATCAACTACATGCGGAACTCGGTGAAGGCCACGGTGGACGCCTACAGCGGCGCGGTCCACCTGTACCAGTGGGACACCGAGGACCCGATCCTCAAGACGTGGATGAAGGTCTTCCCGGACACCGTCCAGAAGAAGTCGAGCATCCCGGACGACCTGCTGAAGCACTTCCGCTACCCGCAGGACCTGTTCAAGGTGCAGCGGCAGATCCTCACCAAGTACCACGTGACGGACCCGTCGGCGTTCTACAACGGCGAGGGCTTCTGGGAGGTGCCGCAGGACCCGACGACGCGGGGCAAGCTGCAGCCGCCGTACTACCAGAGCCTGAAGATGCCGGCGCCGTTCGACGGCTCCCCCGCGTTCTCCCTGACGACGGTGTTCAACCCGCGCGACAACCCGCAGCTCGCGTCGTTCATGGCGGTCGACTCCGATCCGTCGAGCCCGTACTACGGGCAGATCCGGATCCTGCAGATGCCGCGGGACGCGCAGCCGCCGGGCCCGGGGCAGGTGCAGAACTCGTTCGAGACGGATTCGCAGGTGAAGGGCGACCTGTTCGCGCTGCGGCAGGGCGGGACGAAGACCGTCGCGGGCAACCTGCTGACGATCCCGTTCGGCGGGAGCCTGCTGTACGTCGAGCCGATGTACACCAAGGCGTCCGGCGGGAAGGAGCAGCAGCCGTACCCGCTGCTCGGCAAGGTGCTGGTGCGGTACGGCACCCGGATCGCGGCGGCGGGCACGTTCGGGGAGGCGTTGAAGCAGGTCCTCGGCGGCACGGGCGCCCCTGCGGTGACGCCGCCCGGGGACGGCCGGCTGACGCGGGACGAGCAGCAGGCGATCGGCGACCTGCAGAAGGCCGTGAGCGACTACGAGAAGGCCCAGCAGAAGGGCGACTACCCCGGCATGGGCGACGCCTGGAAGCGGATCAAGCGGGCGCAGGAGGCGCTGTCGGCGGCGCAGCAGGCGGGCGCGGGCCGGCCGAAGCCGACCCCGGACGCGACGACCCCCTCGCCGACCGCGACCCCGTCGCCGACCGGCTCCGCCGAGGCCTCGGCCGGCTGACCCGGCCGCCCGGCCCGGTGAACGCGGGCCGGGGCCGGGCGCGGCCGGGCGGGTCGGCTGTCCTCGGCTGGCCGGGCTGGCTGGCTGTCCTCAGCTAGCCGGGCGGGTCGGCCGTCCTCGGCTGGCCGGGCCGGCCGTCCTCGGCTAGCGGCGGCGCTTGCGGGCGCGGCGGATCGCGGCGGCGGCGCCGATCGCGGCGACCGTCGCGCCGGCCGCGGTCGCCATGGTGGCCTCCTTGCCGCCGACGCGGCGCCCGACGACGGCGTGCCGCCCGGCGGTCTCCTCCATCACGGCGCGGAGCGCGGCGGCGTTGTCGTGGCCCGGCTTCCATCCCGCGGCCCGCAGCCGGGCGCAGTCGACCACCCACGGGTAGGCGACGTAGTGCAGGTCCGTCGCGGGCGCCGGGGTCATGCCGAGGCGGTGCAGCCGCTGCGCCATCCCGAACGTCAGCGCGGCGGGCAGCTCGAAGGTGCGCTTGCCGGTGATCTCGGTGACCTCGTCGGGGCCGAGCCAGCCCTCGCAGCCGACCGCGACCGGGCCCTGGACGTCCTCGGCGACGATCACCTCCAGCGCGGACGCGAGGTCCTCGACGTGGCAGAACTGCCAGCCGGGCGTGCTGCCCTTCACCGTCAGCAGCCGGGGCGCCTCGAAGTGCCGGGTGACGACGGTGTCCACGCCGGGCCCCGCGAGGGCGGCGGGCCGCACGACGGTGATCTCCAGCCCGGGGTGGGTGAGCGGCGCGGTCGCCGCCAGCTCCTCGATCTCCAGGAAGTCCCCGGCGATGCTGACGTTCGCCTCGGCGAGCAGCGGGGCGTCCTCGGGCAGCGGCACCTCGTTGCCGGGCCCGGCGCCGTACACCATGGCGCTGGTGACGAGCACCACACGGCGGACCCGGGCCGCCGCGGCGGCCGTGACGACGGTCTGCGCGCCCCGCACGTTGTGGGTGCGGCGCTCCTTGGCGTCGACGTCCGGGGAGTGCTCGACGTCCAGGTTGACGATCACGTCCACGTCGGAGAGCCGGTTCGACAGCAGCGGGTCCCGGATGTCGACGACACGCCACGTGGCGCCGGTCACGTCGCCGCGGTGCCCGTCGATGGCGACGACCTTGCGGATGTCTTCCCGTTCGGCGAGCCGGGCGGCCAGCAGCCGCCCCGCCCCGGAGGCCGCACCGGTGACGGCGACGACCGGGGCCTTGCTACGCCGAGGGCGAACCTTGCCCGTTGCCACGGAGGTGCCCCCTTCCTTGAGTACGCGACCTTGCCGGGACCGGCTAACGTTGCGGATATGAGCCCATCATGCATCCCAGGGGCGAACCGATGAGTGACACTCCCTTCGGCTTCAACCGTCCCGGCGACGGAGACGACGATCGTCCCCAGGATCCATTCAAGGGCATGGGCGGCGACATGGCGCAGTTCGCCGACATGCTGCACCGGTTCGCGGACATGATCGGCGCGCAGGGGCAGGGCGGCGCGTCCGGCGGCCCGCTGAACTGGGACCTGGCCAAGAACATCGCCCGGCACCAGGTCGTCGAACAGGGCGACCCGTCGATCGTGGACGCCGAGCGGCGCCAGGTCGAGGAGGCGCTGCGGCTGGCCGACCTGTGGCTGGACGAGGGCACCACGCTGCCCGCCGGCATCCGCTCGCCGAAGGCGTGGAGCCGGTCGGAGTGGATCGAGCAGACGCTGCCGGTGTGGGCGAAGGTCTGCGACCCGATCGCGTCCCGCATGGTCGAGTCGATGGGCGGCGCCCTCGGCGGCGCCGGCGAGATGCCCGCCGAGATGCAGGCGATGGCCGGCCCGCTGATCGGGATGGTCAAGCAGATGGCCGGCGCGATGGTCGGCGGCCAGGCCGGGCAGGCGCTCGGCGCGCTGGCCCGCGAGGTGACCGGTTCGGCGGACGTGGGGCTGCCGCTGGCGCCCGACGGCGTCGGCGCGCTGCTGCCCGCGGGGGTCGAGGCGTTCGGCTCGGGCCTGGAGGTCTCCGAGGACGAGGTCCGGCTGTACCTGGCGCTGCGGGAGGCCGCGCACCAGCGGCTGTTCGCGCACGTGCCGTGGCTGCGGGCGCACCTGCTCGGCGCCGTCGAGGAGTACGCGCGCGGCATCACCGTCGACCTGTCGGGCATCGAGCAGGCCGTCCAGGGGCTCGACCTGAGCAACCCGGAGGCGATCCAGGAGGCGCTGGGCGGCGAGCTCCAGCTGCAGCCCGAGGAGACGCCCCGGCAGAAGGCGGCGCTGGCCCGGCTGGAGACCACGCTCGCGCTGGTCGAGGGCTGGGTCGACACCGTGGTCAACGAGGTCGCGCAGGGCCGGCTGCCCGAGTCGGTGAAGCTGGCCGAGGCGGTGCGGCGGCGCCGCGCGACGGGCGGCCCGGCGGAGCGGACGTTCGCGACGCTGGTCGGCCTGGAGCTGCGGCCGCGGCGGCTGCGCGAGGCCGCGGCGCTGTGGCGCAAGCTGACGGAGGTACGGGGCGCGCAGGGCCGGGACGCGGTCTGGGAGCACCCCGACCTGCTGCCGACGGCCGACGATCTCGACGATCCGGACGGCTTCGTGCACGGCCGGGAGATCGAGGGGCTGTCCGACCTCGACCTGACCAACCTGACGAACCTGACCACGGCGGCGGAGGAGGACGAGGCCGAGGGCCCCGCCGACGCTGGCGGGAAGCCCGGGGCCGAGTCCGGTGAGAAGCCGGACGAGAAGCCGGACGACGAGCCCGAGGACCCCGGCGAGGGGGACGCGGGGTCCGGCGGCCAGGGGCCGCGGTCGTGAGCGGGACGCGCGTCCCGCACGCGTCCCGGGTGAACGGCTGCCGCTACGAGCCGGGGTCGTCCACGAACGTGATCCGGCGGCGGGTCGCGCGGGAGAGCCTGTGCTGGCAGCGGCCCGTGGACCAGGAGCGGCGCCGCCGGCATCCGGCCAGCTCGCCCTACGCCCGCGCCAACCGCACGTGACCGCTCCGTCCGCTCCGTCCGCTGCGGCCCCGCTGTACGCCGACGCCTTCCAGGTCCTGTCGTCCTGGGAGGCGCCGGACGCGGACCAGGAGCGGCTGCGCCGGGAGTTCCTGCGGCACCTGGAGGAGCACCCGGCGGACGGGATGTGGCGGGAGTGCGCCGGCGCGCACATCACCGCCAGCACGGCGGTTCTCGACGCGTCCCGGTCCCGGATCCTGCTGACGCTGCATTCCAAGATCAAGGCGTGGCTGCAGCTCGGCGGGCACTGCGAGCCCGGTGACGCGACGCTGGCCGGCGCCGCGCTGCGGGAGGCGACGGAGGAGTCCGGCATCCCGGACCTGCGGCCGCTGCCGGGGCCCGTCCAGCTGGACCGGCACCGGGTGCGCTGCCATCCCGAGGGCACGTGGCATCTCGACGTCCAGTACGTCGTGATCGCTCCGGAGGGCGCGCGGCACGTGGTGTCGGACGAGTCGGACGACCTGGCCTGGTTCCCCCTCGACGATCTCCCTGCCGACACCGACGACGCCCTGCGCCGCCTGGCCGCCCGCGCGGTGCGGCGTTAGCGCGGCGGCGCCGGCGGACGAGGTGCCGGCGGACGCGGTGCCGGCGGACGCGGTGTCAGGGGACGCGGTGTCAGGGGACGCGGTGTCAGGGGACGCGGTGTCAGGGGACGCGGTGTCAGGGGACGCGGCGCTAGCGGAGCGGCGAGCCTTCGAGGAGGGCCCGCGTGTTGTCCCAGCCTTCCAGGCCGGGATCGAGAAAGCGCAGGTCGGCGGGGGTGCGGATGCGGTGCCAGCCGGGCCCCTGCGGGACGAGCCCGGGGCGCGGGGCGGCGGCGCGGAGCCGGGCCAAGCCGTCCGGGGCGTCGAGCACGGTCCCGGATCCGCCGTGTGCGGTGCCCGGTTCGCCGTGTGCGGTGCCGGGTTCGTCGAGTGCGGCGGCGAGCCAGGCGGGCAGCGGCAGGCGGGCGGCGAGCGCGACGAGCCCGTTGCCGTCGGCGGCCTGGCAGGCGGCGGCGGGAGCGCTGCCGAGGGCGCGGAACAGCTTGCCGAGCAGCAGCGGCGGCAGGTCGGGGGCGTCCGGCACGATCAGCGCGGCCTCGCGCGCGCCGAGCGCGTGCAGGGCGGCGAAGGCGGCGGCGGGAGCGGGGTCGCGGACGATCGGCGTGCCCGGCCAGGTGATCGACTCCGCGTCCGCGGGGCCGTCCGGGTCGGCGACGAGCGCGGCCGTCACGAACTCCAGGCCGGCGGCGACCTCGTAGACGTCCTCGAGCATGGCCAGCCGGAACTCGGCGTCGTCCACCCCGGGGGGAGCGGCGGACGGGCCGGACGGGTCGTACGGCAGGACCGCGGCGCAGCGGTCCCCGATCGGGTTCCCGGGCAGGGTCACCCGGCGACCTCGTGGGGGAAGCCGTCGCCGTGCAGGCCGTCGCCGTGGTGCATGCCGTCGTCGTGCACGGGCTCCTCGTCGGGCGCGTCCGCCTCCAGCGGCAGGTGCGCGGCGGCGGCGACGCCCTCCAGGTACCCGCGGGCCCGGTCGGCCTTGGGGTAGTTGCCGACGAGCTGCCAGAAGTCGGCGCCGTGCCCCGGGATCAGCAGGTGCGCCAGCTCGTGGATCAGCACGTAGTCGACGACCCAGGACGGCATGCCGCGCAGCCGGGTGGACAGCCGGATCGTGCCGTCGTCGGGGGTGCAGGATCCCCAGCGGGTGCGCTGGTTGGCGACCCAGCGGACGCTGACCGGGTCGGCGCGGCCGTCCAGGTAGCGGCGGGACAGCTCGTGGGCGCGCGACTCGAGGTCGGCGTCGGAGGGGCGGCGGCGGCGCTCGCGCTCCTCCAGCCGTTCCAGGATGGTGGCGATCCACTGCTCCTCTTCGGCCTTGCTGAGCCTGGAGGGCACCATCACCACCACCTTGTCCCCGTCGCGGTAGGCGGACACGGTCCGGCGGCGCCTGGTGCTGCGGCGGACCTCAACGTTAGGGGGCACGGCGCAACCGTACCCAAAATTTTGCGTCCTCCACAGGGGGTGTTTGACGTCAGCCCAGGTCAGAGCCCATCTTTTGGTGGAGCCTCAACTGCTTTCCACAGCCCGTTCACGCGCCGGTGAAGCGCGGGGAACGCTTCTCCCGCTGGGCGGCCAGTCCCTCGATCATGTCCTCGGACGCCATCGTGACGGGCTGGGCGAGCGATTCCCAGCGCAGGGCGGCGTCCATGTCGGCGTGCCCGCCGTCCGCCAGGGCGACCTTGGTGAGCCGGGTCGCGACGGGCGCGTTCGCGGCGATCCGCTCGGCGACCTCCAGCGTCCTGTCCAGCACGTCCTCGCGGGGGAACGCCTGGTTGACCAGGCCGTGCCGGGCGGCCTCGGCGCCCGTGAGGACCCGTCCGGCCAGCAGCATCTCGCGGGCCAGCGGCAGCCCGGCGACCTCGGGGAACAGCCAGGTGGCGGCCATGCCGGGGTGCAGGCCGAGCGCGGTGAACGGGGCGAGCAGCTTGGCGTCCTCGGCGGCGTAGCGCAGGTCGCAGGCGAGGGCCAGGCACAGCCCGGCGCCGACGGCGTGCCCGTTGACGGCGGCGATCGTGGGGACCTCGAGGCTCCGGATCGTCAGCCACGTCCGGTAGAACGCGAGCATCCGGTCGCGCAGCGCGGGGACGGCGACGGCGTTGGTGTCGGCGAGCCAGGACAGGTCTCCGCCGGCGCTGAACGCGGAGCCGGCCCCGGTGAGCACCACGCAGCGCAGTCCGGAGTCGCCGCGCAGGTCCGCGACGGCCTGCCGGTAAGCGGCGGTCATCTCGTCGGACATCGCGTTGCGCCGGGCGGGGTCGTTCAGCGTCAGGACGGCGATCCCGTCGGGACGGCGCTCGACCCGCAGTACCTCGGGCTGTTCTCCGGACATGGCTCCGCACCGTACCGTGCGGCGCGTGCGCGGCGCTCGGGCGCCCCCTCCGCGGCGCCCGAACGGGCCGTCTCCGGCCGCGCGAGATGCGTGAGAAAGCGCACACTTACCATGAATGCCCAGGTCACAGCGTTTCACGTCATCGGGGTTCCAGGATTTGAACCCCGGTCGTTGTGGCGCGAACAACAGCCGATCACCGACAATGGTCGTCGTGAGCGATCTTCCCCGCCGCGCGGTGACGCGGTCAGCAAAGCTGGCGTCCCTCCCCCTCGGCTTCGCGGGGCGCACCGCCCTCGGCATCGGGAAGCGGACCATCGGCAGGCCCGCCGAGGCCGTCGCCATGGAGATCCAGACGCGCACCGCCGAGCAGCTGTTCAAGGTGCTCGGCGAGCTCAAGGGCGGCGCGATGAAGCTCGGCCAGATGCTGTCGATCTTCGAGGCGGCGCTGCCGCCGGAGATCGCCGGGCCGTACCGCGCCACCCTCACCCGGCTGCAGGAGGCCGCTCCCCCGCTGCCCGCCTCGACGGTCCACAAGGTGCTCGCCGAGGCGCTCGGCGAGGACTGGCGCGACAGCTTCACCTCGTTCGACGACCAGCCGGCCGCCGCCGCGTCCATCGGCCAGGTGCACCGCGCGGTGTGGTCCGACGGCCGCCCGGTCGCGGTGAAGGTGCAGTACCCCGGCGCCGGCAAGGCGCTGATCAGCGACTTCAACCAGCTCGCCCGGCTCGGCCGGCTGTTCGGCGTCCTCATGCCGGGCCTGGACGTCAAGTCGATGCTGGCCGAGCTGAAGGAGCGGGTCGTCGAGGAGCTCGACTACACGATCGAGGCCGAGTCCCAGAGGATCATCCGGGACGCCTACCTCGACGATCCCGACTTCTCCATCCCCGAGGTCATCGCCCAGTCCGGCGACGTGCTGGTCACCGAGTGGATGGACGGCACCCCGCTCTCGAAGATCATCAGCGACGGCGACCAGGAGACCCGGAACCACGCGGCGCTGCTGTACTGCCGGTTCCTGCTGTCGGGGCCGAAGCGGTCCGGGATGCTGCACGGCGACCCGCACCCCGGCAACTTCCGGCTGCTGGACGACGGCCGGCTCGGCGTGCTCGACTTCGGCGCCGTCGACCGCATCCCCGGCGGCTTCCAGCGGCGGCTCGGGCTGCTGCTGCGGATCGGCACGATGGCCGACATCGACGAGATCGAGGACGCCCTGCGCGAGGAGGACTTCATCCGCGAGGGCGTGGAGGTCGACGCCGAGGAGCTGCAGGCGTTCCTCGCGCCGATCACCGAGCCGTTCGTCACCGAGACCTTCAAGTTCAACCGCGAGTGGCTGCGCGACATGGCCGCCCGCGTCACCGACCTGCGCCCGACCAACGTCGTCCGGCAGCTCAACCTGCCGCCCGAGTACGTGATCATCCACCGGGTGCTGTCGGCCGGCACCGGCGTGCTGTGCCAGCTGGAGTGCGAGATCCCGGCCCGTGCCGAGTCGCTGAAGTGGGTGCCCGGCTTCGCCGACGACGAGGACGGGGAGCTCGTCACCGGCTGAGGGGAAAGGGTGTGAAAGACGGCGGGCCCCGTCCGCGCTGATGAGGCGCGGGCGGGGCCCGTCGCGGTGCGTCCGGCGAGTGGGAGGCCGGAGCACCGGTGTCCGCCGGGAGGCGCGCCCTGGATTCAGGTGGCGCCCGCCGAAACCATCCAAAGAAGCGGCGGGCCGGCGCCCTGCGACCGGCGGACCGGAGGTGGTCATCGGTGGTTCTTCGACCCGTGCGCGTCGGCGTCGCGGGACGCGGTCGGCGCGAGCAGCACCCGCCGCACGCGCGACGCCCTCGTCTGCGCCTCCCGGCGCGCGCGCCGCAGGGCGCGCACGCGGGCGGCGAGCTCGTCGGGCACGGTCACGGGTATTCGCTCCCGTGACAGGTCCTGGCTGAGCAACGTCATCTCGTTCTCCCCGGCCGCCCGGAGGCGCGGTCCCCGCGCGGGGACCGCGCCTCTGGGCTCGATACGGCCGAACCTCGTCGGTTCGGCGGACATCGTCGGTACGGCGGACACGGTCGGCATCAGAGCCTCACACGGCCGCTTCGTCCGGGAGCGGGTGCTTGCGCGGGCGGCCGCGGGGCCGCTTGCGCGCGACGATCACGCCGCGGACGAAGAGCTCGCCGCCCCAGACCCCCCACGGCTCCTGGCGCTCGAGCGCACCGGCGAGGCACTCCTTGCGGAGCGGGCACTCCAGGCACAGCGCCTTGGCGAGCTCGACGTCGGCGGGCGCCTCGGCGAAGAACAGCTCGGGGTCGGTCCGGCACGGAAGAGTGAGGTCCTCCTCGCTGATGGCGAGAGCCCCCTGCATCACAGTCACCCTGGTTCCTCTCGTTGGATCTCAACGGGCGTGTCGGTTGGGTCGTCCGGGCAAAGAAGAAGGCCGCGGATCCGGTATCGGATCCGCGGCCTGGGGGCTCGCCGGTGTCTTGCTAGACCGGTCGCCTCCAGGGATACGGACCCGACACGCCACCCGCCGGGGTGGCGCCCATGTGGGCCGTGGCCGGAGCCTGGGACGTCATGCCTTCGAATGCGAAGACACTCCACCCCTGCTCGTCCTGGATTCGCTGCTCAAGGCGCAGATCACGTAGATCGCGCAGACGGGTGCCGTCGACGCGGAGCCGCTCGCCGGCCGCATCGGCCGACGCGACGGCGCCGAGACGGGCCGGTCCGCCGGGCTTCACGCCGAGCGGGGTCCGGACACACGAGACGGAATACGCGTTCGAGGCGCCGGGGCATGCCGCGGTCCAGGACGACAGCGATTTCATCGACGTGTTGATCACCGGACTGCACACCACCTCTCTGGCTCCTCGGGCCGGGTCCGGCGGATCCAAGATCCACACCGGTCGGCCGGTTGATTGCTCGCGACGAGCGTACGGGGACTCCGCCGAAGCAATCAAGGTATTTTTGACCTGCGGTTTTGTGGGTGACTTCACCCTCGTTCCCCGGAACCGGCGCCGCTCGCGCGGCGTCGAAACTCCCGGGAGCGCCTTACAAGACGATCATCGCATACGGGACGCGCCGCGTCCCGTCATCCCTCGCGTCCGGAGTCGGACACGCGGACGAGTCCCTCCTGCATCACCGACACCACCAGCTCCCCGGAACGGGTGAACACCTGGCCGCGGGCCAGCCCCCGCGCGCCCCCCGCAAACGGGGTGTCCTGGTAGTACAGCAGCCAGTCGTCGGCGCGGAACGGCCGGTGGAACCACATCGCGTGGTCCAGGCTGGCGCCCATCGTCCGCTTGTCGCCCCAGGCCAGCCCGTGGTTGAGCAGGACGGTGTCGAGCAGCGTCATGTCGGAGGCGTAGGTCATCAGGCAGACGTGCAGCAGCGGGTCGTCGGGCAGGTCCCCGAGGACCTTCAGCCACACCACCGACTCCGGCGAGGCGAGCGCCGGGTCCTTGGCCGCCTCCCAGGTCAGCGGCGTCGCGTGCCGCACGTCGAACGGCCGCCTGTCGACGAAGGCGCGCGCGCCCGCCTCCCCGAACAGCGGGGTCAGCCGGGTCAGCGAGTCCGGCAGCGTCTCCGGGTCGGGGGCGTCCGGCATCGGCGCGTGGTGCGCCGGGCCGTCCTCGACGATCTGGAACGACGCCGACAGCGTGAAGATCGCCTTGCCGTGCTGGATGGCGCTGACGCGGCGGGTCGTGAAGGACCGGCCGTCGCGGACCCGGTCGACGGTGTAGACGATCGGGACGAGCGGGTCGCCGGGCCGGATGAAGTACGCGTGCAGCGAGTGCACCGGCCGGTTCACCGGGACGGTGCGTCCGGCGGCGACCAGCGCCTGCCCCGCCACCTGCCCGCCGAAGACACGCTGCCGGCGCTCCTCGGGGCTGCGGCCGCGGAAGATGTCGTTCTCGATCTGCTCGAGATCCAGCAGGTCCAGCAGTGCCTTCAGGGAATCGCTCACGGCCGCCAGTCTTCCCTATACACCCGTGTGAGCGGTGTCTCACCCCCGGGTCACCCCCTGCGGGGCGAACCGCAGGTGGGGAGGGTCACACGCCGCAGAGGTTCAGGACGGCCTCGCCGTAGCGGTCGAGCTTGACCTTGCCGACGCCCGGGATGCGGGCCAGCTCCTCCATGGACTCCGGGCAGTGCTCGGCGATCGCCTGGAGCGTCGCGTCGGTGAACACCACGTAGGCCGGGATCCGCTGCTCCGCCGACACCTCGGCGCGCCAGTCCTTCAGCGCGATGAACAGCTCCTCGTTCAGCTCGGAAGGGCAGTCCTCGCAGCGGCCGAGCTTGCGCTCGACGGCGGCGGTCAGCGGCCGCCCGCACACCCGGCACGGCTGCGGGCCCTTGGTGACGCGGCGCTTCGTGCGGTCGACGCGGGCGGGCATGTGCGTGGTGGTCTTGCCGGTCAGGCCGTCGAGGAACCGGGAAGCGCGGCGCATCTGCGACCCGCCCGGCGAGCGCGCCAGCGCCCACGACAGCGTCAGGTGGACGCGCGCGCGCGTGATGCCGACGTAGAGCAGCCTGCGCTCCTCCTCGATCTGCTCCGGCGTCTTGGCATAGACGATCGGCAGCGTGCCCTCCGCCAGGCCGACGAGGAACACCGCGTCCCACTCCAGGCCCTTGGCGGCGTGCAGCGAGGCGAGCGTCACGCCCTCCAGCGGCGGCGCGTGCTGCGCCGCGGCGCGCTCCTCCAGCTCGGCGACGAACTCCGGCAGGCCCGCCTTCGGATCGTCGGCGGCCATGTCCTCGGCGAGCTGCGCCAGCGCGGCGAGGGACTCCCACCGCGCGCGCGCCGCCCCCGCGCCCTCCGGCGGCCGGTCGGAGAACCCCGCCCCGGACAGCACATGCCGGACCGTCATGATCAAGCCCGTGCCGTCGGTCTCGGCGTCGGCGCCCGCACGGGCCGCGCCGCGCAGCCGGACGACCGCCTCCCGCACCTCGGGCCGCTCGAAGAACCGCTCCGCCCCGCGCAGCACGTACGGGACGCCGGCCGCCGCGAGCGCCGCCTCGTACGTCTCGGACTGCGCGTTGATCCGGAACAGGATCGCGATCTCGCGCGCCGGGACGCCCTCGTCGATCAGCTTGCGGGCCCGCCGCGCCGTGTCGTCGGCCTCGGCGACCTCGTCGTCGTACTCGTTGAACACCGGCTCGGGGCCGGTCTCGCGCTGCGCGACGAGCTCCAGCCGGTGCCGGTCGCCCTTCGCCTGCCCGATCACCCCGTTCGCCAGCCGCACCACCTGCGGCGTCGACCGGTAGTCGCGGACGAGCTTCACGACCTTCGCGTCCGGGTGCTCGCGGGTGAAGCCGAGCAGGTAGGACGGGCTGGCGCCGGTGAAGGAGTAGATCGTCTGGTTCGGGTCGCCGACGACGCACAGGTCGTGCCGGCCGCCGAGCCAGGTGTCCAGCAGCATCTTCTGCAGCGGGTTGACGTCCTGGAACTCGTCGACGACGAAGTACCGGTACTGCTCGCGGACCTGGTTGGCGACCTCGCGGTGCTCGGTGAGGACGGCGGCGGTCAGCTCCAGCATCCCCTCGAAGTCGAGCAGGTTGCGCTCGCGCCGCAGCTGCTCGTACATCGCGTAGACGCGCGCCACGTCCACCACCTCGGTGGACGGCCTGCGCCCCGCCCGCACGACCGCGGCCGGGTAGTCCTCGGGGCGGTTCTGGGTGACCTTCGCCCACTCGATCTCGCCGGCGACGTCGCGCAGCTCGGTACGGCCGAGCGACAGCCCGCACGCGCGCGCCGCGTCCGCGACCAGCCCGATCTTCGAGTCGATGATCTTGGGCGGGTCGCCGCCGATGACCCGCGGCCAGAAGTAGCTGAGCTGGCGCAGCGCCGCCGCGTGGAACGTGCGGGCCTGCACCCCCGGCGCGCCGAGCTGCCGCAGCCGGCTGCGCAGCTCGCCGGCGGCGCGGGTGGTGAACGTCACCGCGAGCACCCGCTGCGGCGTCACCACCCCGGTCAGCGTCGCGTACGCGATCCGGTGCGTGATGGCGCGGGTCTTGCCCGTCCCGGCGCCCGCGAGGACGCACACCGGACCCTGCACCGCCTCCGCGACCGCCCGCTGCTCGGGATCGAGCCCTTCCAGCACCGACTCAGCCACCATGCACCTCATACTCCCAGTCCGCCTCGACGGTATCCGCCCGCCACACGAATTGTGGACGGACGGCCGCGCCGCGGCGGACCCGCCGCCGCTCGCGGAATGTCGGAGGGGTATCTAGTGTTCTTCGGGAGGCGAGTGCACAGATCGTCCGAACGAACGAGGGAGACGACGTACCGATGGCGACGCCGACGACCGACCGGGTCGAGGGCCCGACCGGCCAGCTCACCATGTACACGACGACCTGGTGCGGGTTCTGCCGGCGGCTGAAGAGCCAGCTGGCCCGCGACGGCATCGAGATGGTCGAGATCGACATCGAGCGCGACCCGAAGGCCGCCGAGTTCGTGATGAGCGTCAACGGCGGCAACCAGACCGTGCCGACCATCGTCTACCCGGACGGCTCCGCCGCGACCAACCCGAGCGCGAAGGCGGTCAAGGCGAAGCTCGCCTCCCTGGCCTGACCCCCGGCGAACCACCGAGCCCGGCGACTCCCGCGAGTCGCCGGGCTCGTCCCGTTCCACGGCGTGCCCGCCCGCGAGCTCGTTAGAACAGCGGCATGTCGGGGAGGTCGCCGCCGTACCAGCGCATGATGAGCTGGGCGGCGATGGAGAGCGGGCCGGGGGCGACGATCTCCTTCGCCTCGATCGCGGCGCGCAGCTCGTCGCGGGTGTACCAGCCGGCGTCGAGGATCTCCTCCGGGTCGGGGCGCAGCGGGAGGGTGCCGTCGGCGGTGGCGGTGAAGCCGAGCATCAGGCTCTGCGGCAGCGGCCACGGCTGGCTGCCGAGGTAGCGGACGTCCCGCACGGCGAGGCCGACCTCCTCCTCCACCTCCCGCGCGACGGCCTGCTCCAGGGACTCGCCGGGCTCGACGAACCCGGCGAGGATCGAGCGGCGGTCGGCGGGCCACTGCGGGCCGCGGGCCAGCAGGATCCGGTCGTCGGCGTCGGTGACCAGCATGATCACGGCGGGGTCGACGCGGGGGAAGTGCTGGGAGCCGTCCTCGGGGCAGACCCGGACGTGCCCGGCGGCCGTGACGCGGGTCTCCGCGCCGCAGCGGGGGCAGAACCGGTGGGTGCGGTGCCAGTGCTCCAGCGCGACGGCGTGCGTGAGCAGGCCGGAGTCGCGGTCGGGGAGCAGCGCGCCGACGCGGCGCAGCCCGGCCGGCTCGGCGCCGTC
The DNA here is from genome assembly GCF_014706005.1 of Actinomadura sp. RB99. NCBI lineage: Bacteria > Bacillati > Actinomycetota > Actinomycetes > Streptosporangiales > Thermomonosporaceae > Actinomadura > Actinomadura sp. RB99. The sequence continues at coordinate 273,480 of NZ_JABMCA010000003.1, forward strand.
GACGGCGGGCAGCTCGCCGGGCACGCCGAAGTAGGCGGTGCCGGCCTCGTCGACGCCGAGCAGCCACCGGTCGCCGTCCGGGGCCTGCGCGGGCGCGACGAACACGAGCGCCGGCTCGGGCCGGTGGGTGACGAGCGTCCGCCCGTCCTGGACGACCAGGACCCGCGTCGCCGGGTCGGCCCACGCGGCGGCGAGCCACGCGTCGTCGCGCCGCTTCAGCGCGACCCGGTCGAGCGTCCCGCGCGCGAGCGCCAGCCACTCGAGCGGTCCTTCGGTCACCGTCATCGGGCTCCTTCCTCCGTCGGGCCTGTCTGCGCCGTTGCCGCCTCCAGGTTCAGCGGAGCGCGGCGGCGAGTTCTTCCCACAGGTAGGCGGCGGTCTCGGCGCCCTTGAGCAGCAGGGAGACCTCGACCTTCTCGTTGGGCGCGTGGATCCGGTCGTCGTCGAGGCCGACCGCGACGAAGATCAGCGGCGCGTCGAGGATGTCGGCGAGGTCGGCCTCGGGGCCGCTGCCGCCCTCGCGGGTGAACAGGACCTCGCGGCCGAAGGCGCGCTCCATGGCGCGGCGGGCGGCGGTGACGCCGGGCGAGTCGATCGGGGAGAAGCACGGCCGGACGCCGCCGCCGGGGATGTGCACCTCGGCCTCGACGCCGTAGGGGGTGTTGGCGGCGACCCAGTCCCGGAACGCCTGCTGCACCTTGGCGGGGTCCTGGCCGGCGACGAGCCGGAAGGAGATCTTGGCGTGCGCCTCGCGGGGCACGATCGTCTTGCCGCCGGGGCCGGTGTGGCCGCCCCACATGCCGTTGATCTCGGCGGTGGGGCGCGCCCAGACGCGCTCCAGGGTGGTGTAGCCCTTCTCGCCGTAGGCGGCGCGGCTGCCGCCGGCGGTGCGCAGCCATTCCGCCTCGTCGAACGGGAGCTTGGCGAACAGCGCGCGCTCCTCGTCGGTCAGCGGGACGACGTCGTCGTAGAAGCCGGGGAGGGTGACGCGGCCGTCGGCGTCGTGCAGCGCGGCCATCAGCGTCGCCATGGCGTGCAGCGGGTTCGGGACGGCGCCGCCGAACGACCCGGAGTGCAGGTCCGAGGACGGGCCGCGGAGGGTGACCTCGGCCTCGGTGAGGCCGCGCATGCCGGTGCACATCGACGGGACGTCCGCGGCCCACATGGTGGTGTCGCTGATGACGATCGCGTCGCAGCCGAGCCGGTCGCGGTGGTCGCGCAGCAGCCCGGCGAAGTGCACGGAGCCGGACTCCTCCTCTCCCTCGACCAGCAGCTTGACGGTGACGGGCGGGGCGTCGGCGCCGGACGCGGCGAGCGCGGCGCGGATGCCGAGGGTGTGGAAGAACACCTGGCCCTTGTCGTCGGACGCGCCGCGGCCGATGAGCCGGCCGTCCTTCTCGACGGGTTCGAACGGCGCGGTGTCCCACTCGTCCAGCGGCTCGACGGGCTGCACGTCGTGGTGCCCGTAGACCAGGACGGTCGGGGCGGACGGGTCGGCGGCGGGCCATTCGGCGTACACGGCCGGGAGGCCGGGGGTGTCCCAGATCTCCACGGTGGGGAATCCCTGCCCGCGCAGGTACTCCGCGAGCCAGCCGGCGGACCGCCGCACCTCGGTGGCGTAGGCGGGGTCCCCCGACACGGACGGTATCGCCAGCCACTCCTTGAGGTCGGCGATGAACCGGTCCCGGCCGGCCTCGATGTACTGGACGATTTCCTGAACTGGCTCGTTCACCTGCATGCCCCTTCGCATGTCGTACTGTCAGGCACTGTAAGGGATCCTGTTCCGTCGGCCCCCAGGAGGAGCTTTGATCCTGATCGATCCGCCTTTGTGGCCCGCGCGCGGGCGGGTGTGGTCGCACATGGTGAGCGACGTGTCGTACGAGGAGCTGCACGCGTTCGCCGCCAGGCTCGGCATGCCGGTGCGGGCGTTCGACCGCGACCACTACGACGTGCCGTCCGAGCTGTACGAGGCCGCAGTCTCGCAGGGTGCGGAGGCGGTGGGGTGCCAGGAGCTGCTTTTGCGTCTGACCCGTGCGGGGCTGCGGCGCAGGAAGGCGGTCCGGCGGCGGCCCACGGCGGGGTCGGGCGTCGGATAGCCGCTGGTCGGGCGGTTGATCGGCGGGCGCTGATCGGCGGGTGCCGATCGGTCAGGTGTTGAGGAGCATCAGCTCGGTCTCGATGTTGCGGCGCGCCTGCCGCTCGTAGCGTTCGCGGGCCGTGGCCGTGTGGAACAGGTGCGGGAGGGCCAGGAGGCTGTTGAGCACTTCGGCGCGCCCGGCGCGGAAGAGGTCCTCGGGGACGAATCCGTACTCCTCGCGGACGGCGGCGGCGTAGGCGGCGTACCGGTCGGGGTCGGCGCCGAGGATCGCGAGGTCGGCGTCGCAGAGCACCCGGCCGTTGCGGTCGCCGGGCTCGGGCGCGTGGGTGACGGTCAGCTCGACGAGCCGGACGACCTCGTCGACCGTCGCCGCGGGCAGGTCGGTGTCGGCGAGCATGCGGGCGGCGAGGCGGGCGCTGCGCTCCTCGTTGTCGGCGCGCTCGGGGTCGTAGACGGCGTCGTGGAACCAGGCGGCGAGCCGGACGGCCCCGGGGTCGGCGGCGTCGCCGGCGAGCTCGTCCACCAGGTCGAGGACGGCGGCGAGGTGCTCGCGGGTGTGGTACCTGCGGTGCGGCTCGCCGTACCGCTTGTCCAGCTCGGTCCCGATGTGCCGGGTCTGCGGGCCGGCCAGCGCGGTCCAGCGCTCGACGAGATCCATGCGGCCATCCTCCCGGATCGCCGGACGCGGCGGGACACGCGATGCCATCGTTCTTGCCCGCGGCCCCTGGCGCGGCCACTATGGTGACGGTTGCGAGTTAGGCAAGGCTTACCTCACAGACTCACTGGAAAGGCCGACCGTGGCCGCCTCCCTCTACGTGGTCGCCGGCAAGGCGACCGACTCGGTGACGCACGGGTTCCTGCCCGCCGCCGCGCGCCTCGGGCTGGACGTCGTCCTGCTCACCGACCGTCCCGCCGCCCACGCGGACGCCGCCGGCCGGGTCATCGAGTGCGACGTCTCCGACTTCCGGCACATCATCGACCGGGTCGAGGGCGAGCCCGCCGGAATCTTCTCCAACAGCGACTTCTTGCAGGCGCCCGCCGCGCTCGCCGCCGCGTACTTCGGGCTCCCCGGCAAGGACTGGCGGGCCGCGACGCGCGCGAAGAACAAGGCGCTGACGCGCCGCCATCTCGCCGCACTGGACCCGGTCTTCTCGGCGGACGCCTTCCACGTGCCGCCGGACGCGCCCTACCCGCTCGTCCTGAAGCCGCGCGAGGGCGTGGCCAGCGAGGACGTCTACCTGGTCCGCGACGCCCGCGAGCTGGAGGCGCGGCGCGGCGAGGTCGCGGCGCGCCGGGACGACCCGCTGGTGGCCGAGGAGTACCTGCCGGGCCGGCTGCACACGCTGGAGACGCTCGGGGACGGCCGGGAGCTGCGCGTCCTCGGCTCGTACCGGACGACGGTGTCGCCGCCGCCGTTCTTCGTGGAGGAGCGCCTGGAGTGGGCGCCGCCGCCTCCGGAGACGCCGCAGATCCTCGCGCAGCTCGACGCGCTGGGCGTCGGGTTCGGGGCGTGCCACACCGAGTTCGTCGTCCACGAGGGCCGCGCCCGCATCATCGAGGTGAACTACCGGCTCATCGGCGACCACTGCGACTTCCTGCTGGCGGACCTGCTCGGCGTCCCGCTGTTCGAGCGGATCCTGGGCGTCCACCTCGGGGAGCCGCTGGGGGCGGACGTCCCGTCGGCGACGGAGCGCGGCGTCCCATCCGCGCGGGGGCACGCCGTCGCGGAGGCCGTCATCGCGGACCGCGCCGGGGTCCTGCGTACCGCGCCCGGCCCCATGGAGTTCGACGACGGGGCCGTGCGGCTGGCCTACCGCCCGCAGCGCGCCGTGGGCGATCCGGTCGCCCTCACCCGCACGAACCGCGACTACCTGGGGACCGTCCGCGCGATCGGCCCGGCGCGGGACGAGGTGGAGGCCGCACTGGCGCGCTTCCGCTCCACCCACGACTGGACCATCGCGTGACCGGTGCCGACATGACCGGACCGGATGTGGAGGGCCCGCTCGCGGCCCGGGTCCTGGACGCCCTGCTCCGCGAGGACTACGCGGGCCTACGGCGCCTCGTCGACGGCCGTACGCTCGCGCTGCCGGGACGCACCGTCCGGCTCGTGGACGCCGACCCGGCCTTCCTCTCCGAGCTGCGCGTGGACCCGTCGCAGAACCTCGCCTTACGGGACGTCTTCGCGGCGGTGCGGCGCCTGGCCGATCCCCGCGACGACACCGACGCGTTCGAACGCGAGTGCCTGGACGCCCTCGCGACGGTGAAGCTCCACAACGACGCGCGTCCCGCCGTCCACCGGCGCCTGGCGCGGATACCGGACGCGCTGAGGACGGGCCCCGGGACGTTCTACGAGAGCCTCGCCGCCTACAACGACCATCCCGTCCACCCGACGAGCCTCGGCCGCGCCGGGCTGAGCCTGGCGGACCTGAGCCGCTACGCGCCCGAGTTCGCGCCGTCGTTCCCGCTGCGCTGGGCGTCGGTCCGGGGCGCGACCCTGGCGGGCGAGCGTCCCGTCTGGTGGCCCGCCCCGGCCGATGTGGGGCTGCGGTCGGCGGGCGCGCTGTTCCCCGTCCACCCGCTGGCCGTCCGCCTGGTGCGGGACGAGCCGGCCGCGACGATGGCCCCGGAACCGTACCTGCAGGTCGCGCCGACCCTGTCGATGCGGACGGTCGCGGCGGCGCCGCTGGAGCACGTGAAGGTCCCGCTGCCGACGAGCACGCTCGGTCTGCGCAACCGCCGCACGATCGTCCCGGGCACGCTGCCGGACGGCGCGCTGGTGGAGCGCGTCCTGCGGCGCGTCCTGGCCAGGGAGCCGCACCTTCCCGTCCTGCTCGCCGATGAGCAGACCTACGGGCACGCCGACAGCCCCCTCCTCGCGTATCTCGTACGGCGCTTCCCACCGGAAACGGCGCGCGCGCACGTCGTCCCCGTCGCCGCCCTGCTGGCGAAGGCCCCGGACAAGGGCCACGTCATAGAGCGCTGGGACGTCGAGCCGCTCTTCGACGCCTACCTGACCGCGCTGTTCGCGTGGAACGTCACGCTGTTCCGCTACGGGATCGCGCTGGAGGCCCACCAGCAGAACGTGGCGCTCGTCCTGGACGGCGGCCCGGCCATGGACGGCACGCCGCCGCGCCTGCTCGTCAAGGACAACGACGGCGCCCTCATCGACCCCGCGCGGCTCCGCGAGCGCCTCGGCCCGTCCCCCGGCGCCGACCCCCGCGACCTCGTCGACCGGCGCATGGTCACCGCCGACCCCGACGCGCTCGCCCGCGTGTTCGTCACGATCACCCTGCACCTGTGCGCCGCGGCCCCCGCCCTCGGGCTCGCCGAGCGGGGCCTGCTCCCCTGGCGCACCGGCCGCGCCCTGATCCGCGACCGGCTCGCCGCGGCGCTCGGCCCGGAGGACGCGTTCCTGCGCTCCCGCACGCTCGACGCGGACGCGCTGCCGGGCAAGGCCATGGTCACCGCCGGGACCCTCGTCGACAAGGCCAGGACCGGCGCCGCCGACATCAACAAGCACTACGGCCCGCCCGGGCCGAACTACCTACGGGATGCGACGTGCTTCTGACCGAACGGGCCCTGACGGCCGACGACGCCACCTCCACCGCGCTGCTCAACTGCCTGATCCGCGAGGTCTGCGGGCCCGAGCAGCAGGTGTGGCCGGACGGCGGGCACCTCGTCGCCCGGCTGCCCCGCGCCGGCGTCGTGCTGCGCACCGGGCTCGCCCGGCCGCCGGCCGGCCCCACCTACCGGCTGGCGCCGCCGTACGAGGAGCGGCGCGGCGACGCGTGGATCCCCGCGTCCTGGGACCGCCTCGCCGACCTGGTGGCCGGCGAGCTGGAGCTGGCGACGGGCCAGCCGAACCCCGAGTTCCTCGCGCAGGTCGGCGACAGCCACGGCGCGCTCGCCGCCATCATCGTCGCGCGCCGCGAGCCGCAGGACGACCGGTACCTGGAATCCGAGCAGTCGCTCGTCGCCGGGCACCGCTTCCACCCATCGCCGAAGTCCCGGCAGGGCTCCCCCGCCGAATGGCTCCGGTACGCGCCGGAGACCAGGGCGCGGTTCCGGCCGCACTGGCTCGCCGTCCGGGACGACCTCGTCGCGGAGGAGGGCGACCCGGGGGCGTTCACGGCCCTCGGCGGGCCGTCCGTCCCCGGCCACCGGACGCTCCCCGTCCACCCGTGGCAGTTCTCGCTGCTCGCCGGCGACCCGCTGCTCCGCGACGCGCTGGCGCGGGGGCTCGTCCGCGACCTGGGGCCGTCCGGCGCCGAGGCCGTGCCCACGTCGTCGGTCCGCACGGTGTACCTGCCGGACGCCGACCTGTTCTGCAAGTTCAGCCTGGACGTGCGCATCACCAACTGCGTCCGCAAGAACGCCTGGTACGAGCTGTCCGGCGCGGTGGCGCTGAACGAGCTGCTGCCGCCGGTCTTCGCGGCCTTGGGCGCGACGCTGCTCGCCGAACCCGCCTACCGCAGCGTCGCCCTCGCCGACCGCCGCCTCTACGAGGGCCTCGGCGTCATCGTCCGCCAAGGGGTGCGGCACCTCCCCGGCACGCCGCTCCTGGCGGGCGCGCTCGCCGACCCCTACACCACCCTCCTGGGCGACCTGCCGGTCCTGGCGACCGCCGACGGCGCCCTCGCCTGGTGGAACGCCTACGTCGCGCAGGTGGCGCCGCCGGTGCTCCGCGCCTTCCTCGAACACGGCGTCGTCCTGGAACCGCACCTGCAGAACGTCCTCATCTGCGTCGACGCGGACGGCATGCCGGTCCACGCCGCGTTCCGCGACCTCGAAGGCACCAAGCTCACCGCCGGCCGCTGGGACCTGTCCCACCTGCCCGCCCGCGTCGCCGAGGGCCTCACCTACGCCCCCGCGCAGGGCTGGAACCGCGCCGTCTACTGCCTCCTCGTCAACCACCTCACCGAGACGGCGGCCGCCGTCGCCGACCTGCATCCCGCGCTCGAACCGGACCTCTGGGAGGCGGCCCGGGCGCATCTCGCGTCGCTCGACCACCATCCGCAGGTCAGGGCGCTCCTCGCCGGCGTCCCGCTGCCCGCGAAGGCGAACCTGCGCACCCGCTGGTCGCGGTCCGCCGACCGCGGCGCCGCCTACGTCCCCGCCCCCAACCCGCTCTCCGCGCCCCGTCCGCTGTGAACCTCGACGACCTCCGCGGCCTGGGCCGCCTCCCCGCCTACGTCTACGACCTGCCGGGCCTGAAAGCGCACGTGGCGACCATCCGCGGCGCTCTCGGCGGCACCGAACTCTTTTATGCCGCCAAAGCCAATCCGGACGCCGAGATCCTGCGCACCATCGCGCCGCACGTGGACGGAGTCGAGGTCTCCTCAGGCGGCGAACTGACCCATGTCCGCGAAACCCTCCCGGGCATCCGCCTCGCCTTCGGCGGCCCCGGAAAGACCGACGAGGAACTGGCCCTCGCCGCGGGAGCCGACCGCGTCCACGTCGAGAGCCCACGGGAACTCGACCGGCTGCGCGGCCCCGCCGACGTCCTTCTCCGCGCCAATCTCCCTTTCCACGCCCCGGACGCCGCTCTCACCATGAGCGGACCGTTCGGCATGGACGAGGACGCCCTCGACGCCTGCGCAGCGCGAATGGCCGATATCCCGCACCTCACCCTGCGCGGCGTCCACGCCCACCTCGCCTCCGGACTGGACGCCCCCACGATGCTCGGCCTGGCCCACCGGATAGCCGAATGGGCCCTTCCGTGGCTGAAGACCCGCGGCGTCGACGACCCGGAACTGAACATCGGCGGCGGAATGGCCGTCGACTACACCTCGCCCGGAACGCTTTTCGACTGGCCCGCCTACGGCGCCGGACTGGCCGGCATTCCCGCCCGCCTCCGCGTCGAACCCGGCCGGTCCATGACCGCCTATCACGGCTGGTACGTCACCGACGTCCTCGATGTGAAGACGACGCGCGGCGAGACCTACGTCATTCTCCGCGGCGGCACCCACCACCTCAGGACACCGGTCACGAAAGGCCACGACCAGCCTTTCACCGTCCTCACCGCAAGCGGCCCGGAATCACCGGCGACCCTCGTCGGCCAGCTCTGCACGCCGAAGGACGTCTTCGCCCGCGACGTCCCCGTCCCGCCGCTCCGCCCCGGTGATCTCGTCGCCTTCGCCATGGCGGGCGCCTACGCCTGGAACATCTCGCACCACGATTTCCTCATGCATCCCAAGCCCGCGTTCCATTACCTCCGCTAAGGTCACGGTCCGTGGCCGACATCTACGACTTCTTCCTGGCGATCAACCTCCGCGACCTCACCGACGCCGAGGTGGCCGAACTCCGCTGGCATCTCGGCCTGGGCCCGCAGCCCCCGGAACTGACGATCCCGATCGACTTCTCCGAGGTCGTCGTGGACGACAACGGCGAACAGGTCATCGTGGAGGCCCCGGAACCCCAGCTCGCCCAGCGCGGCGCGGGGTGGAAGATCGGCGGTGCCCTCTTCGCCGCCCTGGAGCCCCGCGAGAACGGCGGCTGGGCCCTGACCGCCCGCCAGGAGCTCCACCCCGACTACTACGACCACGTGGACCCGCTGCTCGAATGGCTCGGCACCCGCGCGGACCATCCGTACGTCGGCGAGGACGGCACGGACAAGAGGGGCGGCTGCGGGGACTTCGTCGGCTACGAGCGCTGGTACGAGGACAGCACGATCGAGCGGCTCCTCGTCATCGAGGACTTCAAGATCCTCCGCCGCTGACGCGCGGTGCGCCGTTCCACCGCCACGTCGTGACGCGCGGGCGGCCGGGAAGGTCGCCGCGCCCCGTCGCCCACAGGAGGGTCGGCCAGGGGTCGGTGTCGCGCGGGGCGTCCGGGAACAGCCGCGCCAGCACCTTCGCGCACAGGTCGGCGGGCGGGTCCCAGGCGAGCCCGAGGCCCTGCGCGAGGTCATGGGTGTGGACGAGCGTCTCCACGATCCCCATCGCCGCGAACCCCTCGGGGTCCGACGCCCCGAACACGTGGTGCGCGCGGACGTCGGACGGCGTCGTCCGGACCAGCGCGGCGAGCATCGCGCCGCACGCCACCAGCACCTCCAGCAGGCCGCGGGGCCCGGCGGCGCGGTCCGCGTAGGTGACGTTCGCGGGGCCGCCCGGGCGCCGCGCCTCCCACAGGAACGGCACCTCCCGGTCCTTCGGCCGCGCGCCGAGTTGCGCCGCGTAGGCGAACAGGTCGTCGCTCAGGTGCTCGACGGTCTCCCAGCACGTCCACTCCAGCGTGCCCGCCCTGCCGTCCCACGCCCCCTCGGGGGCCTCCTTCAGCACGTCCACGGCGAGCCGAACGGCCGCCTCGACGTCGTCGGCGGTGACGGTAGATGACATGCCGCCGACCGTACCGTCCTGCGCGATGAGGAACCGGTACCCGACGATGCGGGCGTCGAAGGCGCGCTCGCCCCATTCCCGGACGGCGAGCGGGACCGTGACCACGCCCGCCGCGGAGTGCCGGGCGTGGACGTCCGCGATGTCCACGGTGCCGGGGAGGTTGACGTAGACGGTCACCCCGGCGCCCCGATGCTCGCGGGACGCCGCGGGCAGGAACTCCTCGTCGTCGGTGCCGAGCATGACCTGGGCGTCGCCGAGCGCCACGCACGCGAGGCGGTCGGCGGAGTCGCGCGGCGTGGCGAACACCTGGCGCCAGCCGAGGCTCCCGGTGAAGAAATCGGCGGTGGCGTACGGGTCCTCGCACGCCAGGAAGACGGACAGCATGGCCGCACCCTACGGGCGGGGTCCGACACCGGGGCCGCCGGTGCCACAGGCCCGCACCGGCGGCGCGGGGTGCGTTACAAAGTCTTCGTCACGGCAACGTATGTGCTGGGCGATGTGAGGAGATTTCGGTGCTTGAGCGGGTGCGGTCGGCCGCGAGTCTGGGCGTACGGGCGACACGGGCGGTGCGGGACTCCGGGATCATGCATCCGATGCGGCCCGACCGGGCGGCGCGGCTGCTGTTCCCGTACGTGCGGTTCGGGCCCGTCCCGGCGACGGTCGGCGCGATGGCGGCGCTGCGGTTCCCCGGCCGGACCGCGCTGGTCGACGAGCGGGGCGCGCTGACGTACGCCGAGCTGGAGGAGCGGGCCGCCGCGCTCGCGACCGCGCTGCGGGACCGCGCCGGCGACGGGAAGGTCGGCGTGCTGTGCCGCAACCACCGCGGGTTCGTCGAGGCGGTCCTCGCGGCGTCGCGGCTCGGCAACGACGTGGTGCTGCTGAACACCGACTTCTCCGCGACGCAGCTCGGGCAGGTCGCCGAGCGGGAGGGCGTCTCGCTGCTCGTCCACGACGAGGAGTTCGGCGCGGCCGTCGACGGGTCGGGCTTCGCGGGCGCCCGCGTGCTCGCCTGGACGGACGGCGACACCGATGGCGACTCCATCGACGCGCTAGTGGCGGCGACGGAGGCCGAACCGCTCAACCCCGGCCGGTCCAGCAACGTCATCGTGATGACGTCCGGCACCACGGGGACGCCGAAGGGCGCGCGGCACGACCTGTCGCTGACGTCGCTGCTGCCCGCCGCGCTCAGCCACGTGATGCGCGTCCCCGTGCGGTCGGGGGCGCCCATCGTGGTGGCGCCGCCGCTCTTCCACATCCTCGGCTTCGCGTACACGTCGGTGGGGCTCGGCCTGGGCATGCCGCTCATCCTGTTCCGCCGGTTCGACCCGGACGAGGTGCTGGCGGCGATCGCCGACTGCGAGGCGGAGGCGCTGGTCGCGGTACCGGTGATGCTGCAGCGGATCCTCGACGCCGCGCGGCGCGAAGGACGCCGGACGCCGACGCTGCGCACCGTCGTGTGCGGCGGGTCGGCGCTGCACCCGCACCTGTCCGAGGCGTTCATGGACGAGTTCGGCGACGTCCTGATCAACGTGTACGGCGCCACCGAGACGGGCTGGGCGACGATCGCGACGCCCGAGGACCTGCGGGCGGCGCCCGGGACGGTCGGCAGGCCGTCGTTCCGGCTCACGATCAGGATCCTGGACGAGGACGGGAACGAGGTCCCGGCGGGCGAGACCGGCGAGGTCTACACCGGCGGCGGCCTGCGGTTCGCCGGCTACACCGGGGGCGGCGGCAAGAAGGTCCGCGACGGGCTGACCGGCACCGGCGACCTCGGCCACCTCGACGCCGAGGGACGGCTGTTCATCGACGGCCGCGCCGACGACATGATCGTCTCGGGTGGCGAGAACGTGTTCCCCGGCGAGGTGGAGGACCTGCTCGGCCGGCATCCCGACGTCGCCGAAGTGACGGTGAAGGGCGTCGAGGACGAGAAGTTCGGCCAGCGCCTCGCCGCCTACGTGGTCCGCAAGGAGGGCTCCCAGGTCACCGAGGACGACCTGAAGGCCCACGTGAAGAAGCACCTCGCGCGCTACAAGGTGCCGCGCGACGTCCACTTCGTGGACGAACTGCCCCGCACCAGCACCGGCAAGGTCAAGTCGAAGGCGCTGACCGACTGACGGAGGGCGGCGCCCGGGACCAAGGCCGCGGGCCCCGGACGCGCCCCGTCACCACCCCGTGAGCGCGAGGGCCGGCTCAGGCGGCGCCGCGGTTCTTCGCGGCCATGCAGATGCGGGCGAGGTCGTTGAGGGCGTCGGCGCGGCGCTCGTCGAGGGTGCGGCGGTCGCCCGGGCCCGCCTCCGCGAGGGTGTCGATGACCAGCGAGAACACCGGCCATTCGGCGGGGCCGATGGCGCCCTGGAAGTCGATGCCGTCCTCCAGGTCGTCGAGGTCGAGGTTGCGGGCGAACGTCGCGAGCGCCGCCTCGGCGGCCACGACCCCGATGCGCATCGCCAGCGCTGCCGGCTCGCGGTCGAGGGAACGCGCGGTGCTGGAACCCATGGTCCACAAGATAGAACACATGAGCGAGACGCGTCGAACATTCGCTCGACAACATTCCGGCGAAACCGGTGAAACCGCTATTCAGCCCGCGATGGCGTGCTGGAACACGTACGAGTGCGTGAAGTGCAGCTCGCCGTCCGCGCGGCTCGGCCGCATGCCGGTGGCGGGGCCGCCGGAGAGCTCGTCCTCCAGCTCGCGGCGGATCCGCTCGGCGGCGTCGGCGGGCGTCCGCGCCAGCTCCAGCCACGGCTCCAGCGGGCGGACGACGTCGATCGACCGCGTCCGCTTCACCTCGGCGCCGGCCTCGGTGGCGAGGTCCGCGATCTGCTTCGCGGTGAGGACGGTGCCGTGCGAGGGGTCGCGGAGCCGCTCGATCCGGTCCGGGTCGCCGGCCAGGCCCTCCGGGCGGGCGAGGTCGGCGATGATCAGCGCGGCGCCGGGCCGGCTGACCCGGGCCATCTCCCGCACGACGGCCTCCGGGTCGGCGGCCTGGTGCAGCGAGAAGCGCGTCACGACGAGCGTGAACGTCCGGTCGAGGTAGGGCAGCGCGGTGGCGTCGCCGCGGGTGAAGGTGACGTTGGTGACGCCCTGCCGGTCGGCCGCGCGCTTGCCCTCGGCGAGCATCGCCGGGGTGAGGTCGAGGGCGGTGACGTGCCGGACGCGGTGGGCGATCGCCCGGGACACCAGCGCGGTGCCGGCCGCGACCTCCAGGACGTTGTCGTCCAGGTCGAGCTCGGGGTCCATGAAGCGGACGAGGTCGTCGAGGTGCCGGGTGAACGCGACGTTCAGCCGCGGGTCCGCGAACCCGGCCGCCTGCCTGGAGAACTCCCGTACGACCTTCTCGTCATGGGACACCGTCACGTCGCCTCCCTGGATGCGTTCCCCGGATCATCCCTGAAACGGGGTTCGGTGAACAGGGGTGGTGACACCTTTCACTGACGGAGGGTAAGCACGCGCCGCGGCGTGGGTCAGGCGGCGGGGACGGACTCGAGGAGGGCGGCGAGGCCGGCGGCGTCCAGCAGATCCGCCGGCCGGACGGTGGTGTTCGCGGCGACGTAGTGGAACGCGGCGCTGACCTGGTCGACCTCCACGCCCGCGAGCTCCGCCCACGCGAGCCGGTACGCGGCGAGCTGCACGGCGGCGAAGCGGGCGTCGTCGCCGGACGGCGGGCGGCCGGTCTTCCAGTCGACGATCTCGTAGCCGCCGCCGCGCCGTCGGAACACCGCGTCCATCCGGCCGCGGATCAGCCGGTCGCCGATGATGGTCTCGAACGGGACCTCGATGTCGAGGGGTTCGCGGGCCGCCCACTCCGACTCCTCGAACCTCTCCTGCAGGCGGAGCAGGTGCGCGTCGTCGGCGGCGCCCTCGTCGGCGGCGCCGGGCAGCTCGTCGGGGTCGAGGAGGCGCTGCTGCCCCCAGCGGCCCTCCAGCCAGGCGTGGAACGCGGTGCCGCGCCGCGCGTAGGGGGCGGGCGGGCGCGGCATCGGGCGGCGGATCTGCCGGGCCAGCGCGGCGGGGTCGCGGGCGAGGGAGACCAGCGACGACACCGACAGGTGCGCGGGCAGCTCGACGAGGAGCCCGTCGCCGCCGCGGCCCCGGTCGCGTTCGGCGAGGAGGAGTTCGACGTCGCGCGCCCACGCCGTCATCCGGCCGCGGTCGGCGTCGGACAGGCCCTCGTCGCCGGCCCACAGCCGGTTCCGCCCGGCCATGGCGTCCTCGACCATGCGGGCGGCCTCGACGACGGCCTCGTAGCGTTCCCGGGCGGACGCGTCGGTCCTGCCGCGCTCGCCCGGCGGAATGGGCCACTGCGCCTCCTCGGGGTCGGCGAGCAGCGGGTTCGTCTCGCCCTCCTCTGGCGGGTCGGCCCACACGGCGACCGTCCCGGCGCCGGCGAGGCACACCGCGTGGACCTCCTCCAGGAACGGCGACGGGCCGAGCGGGCGCCCCGACGACCCCCACCAGTACCCGGTGGTGATGAGCAGGCTGGACGCGCGCGTCACGGCGACGTACGCGAGGCGCCGCTCCTCGCGCAGGTCGCGCTCGGAGCACGCCCGGTCGAACGCGGCGAGGTCGTCCTTCTCCAGGCCGTTCAGCGGCGGCAGGTCGGCGCGGTCGCCGCGCAGCATGAACGGCAGGACGCGCGGGTTCGCGGTCCAGCGGGTCGCGTTCTGCGGCGGCGACGGGAAGATCGAGCCCTTCGCGGGGCCGCCGTTCTTCTGCGGCACGTACGACAGGCCCGGGACGACGACGACCGGCCATTCCAGCCCCTTGGAGGCGTGGACGGTGAGCAGCTTGACGCTGTCGGTCTCGCCGACGCGGCCCGCCTCCAGCCCGAACTCCTCGGTCTCGGCGGCCTTCAGGTAGGCGAGGAACGCGCCGAGCGTCGGGTCCTCGGCGTCGCCCGCGAAGGTGGCGGCGGCGTCGATGAACGCGTCGAGGTCGGCGCGGGCGGTGACGGGGTCGAGGCCGGACCGGGCGGCGACCTCGATGTCCAGGCCGAGGGCCCGCTCGACCTCGTTGACCAGGTCGGGCAGCGGCAGCCCGACCTGGCTCCGCAGCCCCCGCAGCTCGTCGCGCAGCCGCCGGAGCCGCCCGTACCCCTCGGGCGAGTACGCCTCAGGCGCGCCGAGGTCGTCGAGCGCGTCGACGAGGCTGCCGGTCTCCTGGTTCAGCTCGCTGACGAGCTGCCGGAGCGGGTCGTCCGCCGCGTCCGGCTCCGCCGCGCCGTCCGGAGCGGCCCGGTCGGCCGGATCGGCGTCCGCCGGCGGGTCGTCCTCGCCGCGCTCGGGCGGGGTGACGTCGCGGGCGGCCTCCTGCGCCAGCGCCCGCGCGCGGCGTCCGAGCGCGACGAGGTCGCGGGGGCCGAGGCGCCAGCGCGGGCCGGTGAGCAGCCGGGCCAGCGACGCGCCCGCGGTCGGGTCGTGCATGACGCGGAGGGTCGCGACGACGTCCTGCACCTCGGGGACGGTCAGCAGCCCGCCGAGCCCGACGACCTCGACGGGGATGCCGCGGGCCTCCAGCGCGCGCCGGATCAGCGGGAACTGCGACCGCTTCCGGGCGAGGACGGCGACGTCGGAGTACTGGAGCGGCTCGGCCTGCGCGCCGCCGTCCGGCGCGACCGCCGGGTCCCCCGCCATGAGCCCGGCGATGCGCCCGGCGATCCGGTCGGCCTCGTCCTCGACGGTGGCGAACAGCGCGCACTCGACGCGGCCGCGCCCCTCGCGCCCGGCGCCGGGGACGAGCCGCGGCACCGCCCTGGTCTCCGCGCGCAGCTCCTCCTGGATCCGCGCCGCCGCCTCGAGGATCTGCTCGCCGTTGCGGAACGACCTGCTCAGCTGCACGACCGGCGCCGGGACCGGCTTCCGCTCCCCGGCCGCGGGCTGGGACGGGAAGTCGTACGCGAAGCGCAGCAGGTTCCCGGCGCTCGCGCCGCGCCACCCGTAGATCGACTGGCACGGGTCGCCGACGGCCGTCACCGGGTGCCCGCCCGCGAACAGCGACTTCAGCAGGACGAGCTGCGCCTGGCTGGTGTCCTGGTACTCGTCGAGCAGCACGACGGAGAACCGGGACCGCTCGATCATCCCGACCTCGGGATGCCTGTAGGCGATGCGGGCGGCGAGCGCCATCTGGTCGCCGTGGTCGATGACCTCCCGGTCGGCCTTCGCCCGCCCGTACTTCTCGATCAGCGGCATGAGCTGCTCGCGGACGGCCTGCCGGGCGAGGATGTCGCGCTGCGCCTTCAGCGGCTTCTTCACCGCCGCGAACCGCTCGTCCAGCCACGCCCCGACCTTCCGGACGTCGTCGGCGGTGCGCAGGTGCTCGGCGAGGTCGCCGGACAGCTCCATGACGGCCTTGGTGACGGTGTCGGGCTGCCACTCGATGCGGTCCATCGGGCCGTCGTAGGCGTCGACGACGCGGGAGCAGATCTGCCACGCGACCGCCGGGGAGATCAGCCGCATCGTCGGTTCGAGGGCCTCGCGCAGCGCGTGGTCGCCGAACAGCCGGGCCGCGTACGAGTGGTACGTCGACACCATCGGCTCGCCGTCGAACAGCGCCTCGCCGCCGAGCCGCTCCAGCTCGTCGCCCGGCAGCACCTCGCGCAGCTTGTCGAGCCGCTTGCGGACGCGCACGCCGAGCTCGGCGGCGGCCTTGCGGGTGAACGTCAGGCCGAGGACGCGCTCGGGCCGCACGAACCCGTTCGCGACCAGCCACACCACCCGCGCGGCCATCGTCTCGCTCTTGCCGGACCCGGCGCCCGCGATGACCGCCATCGGCGCCATGGGCGCCTCGATCACCCGGGCCTGCTCCTCGGTCGGCTCCGGGATCTCCAGCAGCCGGGCCAGCTCTCCCGGCGTGATCACCTCGTCCCCCCGAGCTCGTCGTTGCGCGGGGGGACGACCTGCCGACGCCTCCCGCCCGATTCCGTCGGATCCTAGTCGCCGACCTGGCCGCCCTCGTCGTGGACGGGACAGCAGGAGCGTACGGGACACGTCCGACACTTGTCGTTCGCGCGCGCCTGGAAGACGTCACTGGCCATCCCGCTCGCGACCACCTCGATCAGCTTCTTCGGCCACTCGGGGTCGGCGTCCTCGGCGGGCGGCGGCTGCTCCTGCTCGCGGGCCTTCGCGGTGAACGCGGCCTTGCCGACCTGGATCAGCTTCGCGCCGCCGGGCTCGATCAGCCCGTGCCGCTCGAACGCGCCGAGCATCACCGCGTACTGGTAGACGCCGAGCTGCGGGTGGCGGGCCAGGTCGTCCTTCGGGACGGCCGTGGAGGAGGTCTTGATGTCGATGATGACGGCGCGGCCCTGCTCGTCGCGTTCGGCGCGGTCGATGCGGCCCTTGATGACGACGCGGCCGAGGTCGACCTTGAACGACTCCTCCAGCGCGACGACCTCGTTGGGGTTGTCGCGGTGCCAGGCGAGGAACTTGTCGACCATCGCCGCGGCCTGCTCGCGCTGCTTCTCGGAGTACCAGGAGCTGCGGAACTCCAGGTCGTTCCAGATCTGGTCGAGGCGCTCGGCGACGTGCACCTCGGTGACGCCGTCGTCGGCGCCCGCCATCTCGGCGACCGCGTGGATGACCTTGCCCATGGTGCTGAACTCGTTCGGGCCGCCCTCCTGCGCGCCGACCGCCGACGCCAGCAGCCAGCGCAGCCCGCAGGTGGTGAACGCCTCGACCTGCGACGGCGAGATGGTGATCTGCTCGTCGTCGGCGAACGCGGGGCCCTGGTCCGACAGCGCGGTGATCGCGTACCAGTTCTCGGGACGGGCGCCCCGCACGCCCGCGCGCGCGAGGCGGGCGAGGTGCCCGGCGGCGGCGCGGCGCAGCGGCTCGGGGCGGGCCGGGTCCGACACCGCCGACCGCAGGTCGGCGACCAGCGCGGCCAGCGACAGCCAGCGGGTCTTCTCGTCGAGCTGGGACTGCTCGATCGCGCCGGGCAGCAGCTCGTTGAGGAACCGGGACGGCCGCTCCTCGGTGTCGTCGCCGCCGACCGCCGTCACCACGAGCCGCTTGCGCGCGCGTGTGACCGCGACGTAGAAGAGCCGGCGTTCCTCGTCCAGCATCTTCGCCGCCATGGACGCGCCCGCCGCCGCACTCATCACTCCACCCGGACCCACCCCCGAGTCGGGCTCCGCGCCCGCCGCGTGCTCGATCAGCTCCTCGACGCCCAGCAGCGACCCGCGCAGCCGCACGTCCGGCCACACGCCCTCCTGGACGCCCGCGACGATCACGACGTCCCACTCCAGGCCCTTCGACCGGTGCGCGGTGAGGATCCGCACCGCCTCGCCCTCCGGCGCCTGCTCGGCGAGCGTGTCCCCGGCGATCTCCTGCGCGGCGATGTCGTCGACGAACAGCTCGGGGCCCGCCTGCGGCAGCCGGTCGACGAACCGGGCCGCGTGGTCGAACAGCGCGACGACGGCGTCCAGGTCCCGGTCGGCGGACGCGCCGCGCGTCCCGCCCTTGACGCTCTGCTCCAGCAGGACGTCCGCCTGCCCGCTCTCCTGCCACACCGCCCACAGCACGTCCTCGGCGGACCCGCCGTCGTGGACGCTGCGCCGCGCCACGTCGATCAGGTTCGCGATCCGCTCGGCGGGGGCGCGCACCTTCTCGTGGACGAGCACCAGCTCGCGCGGGTCGTTCACGGCGGCGACGAGCAGCTCGCCCAGCGGGCGCTGCCCGCCCGACAGCTCTTCGAGGTCGCGCAGGGCGCGCTTGAGGCGCCGCATCGCGAGGGCGTCGGCGCCGCCGAGCGGGCCGGTGAGCAGGTCCTCCGCGACGACCTCGTCCAGGTGGCCCTTCTTCAGCGCGGCCCGCAGCAGCACCAGGAACGGCCGGACGGCCGGCTCCTGCATCAGCGGCACCTCGTCGCCCGCGACGACGACCGGGACGCCCGCCTGCGCCAGCGCCCGCCGCAGCACGGGGACCTGCCGGACCGCGCTGCGCACCAGCACCGCCATCCGTGACCACGGCACCCCGTCGAGCAGGTGTGCGCGCCGCAGCTCGTCCGCGACCAGCGCCGACTCTTGGCTCTCCGAGTCGGCGATCACAGCGCGCACTTCATCGGGGGGTCCAGGGGGGTCGCCCCCCCTGGACGACGCAGCGCGGACCTCGCCCTCTTCGGCCTCGTCCGGTGTGAGGAGGGCGCGGTGCTCGGCGGCGCCCGCCGTACCGGCGGGCAGGCGGCGCGCGATCCGCCGGGACGCCTCCAGGATCTCCGGGCCCATGCGACGGCAGGTGCGCAGCGCCACCACCGGCGCGGGCCGGCCGTCCAGCGTGCGGAAGCGGTCCGGGAACTCCTGGATCCCGCGCACGTCCGCGCCCCGGAACCCGTAGATCGACTGGTCGGGGTCGCCGACCACGACCAGGTCGCGGCCCTCCCCCGCCAGCAGGTGCAGCAGCGCCTCCTGCGCGGGGTCGGTGTCCTGGTACTCGTCCACGAACACCGCGTCGTAGGCGTCGCGCTCGCGGATCCGGACCTCCTCGTCGGCGAGCATCCCGGCGGCCATGTAGATCAGCTCGCCGTAGTCGTAGGTGGGGACGGGGTCCAGCGCGAACCGCTCGACGTACCGCTCCATGAACGCGCCGATCGCGGGCCAGTCGTCGCGTCCCCGGATCCGCCCGAGCGCGACCAGCTCCTCGGCGGTGAACCGCCGCTCGACGGCCCGCAGCGTGAAGTCGCGCAGCTCCTCGGCGAACCCGCGCGTCGCCAGCGCCGCCCGCAGCCGCTCCGGCCAGTCCCGCGCGCCGTCCGCCAGCTCGCCTTCGAGCAGCCGCCGCACCTCCAGCAGCTGCTCGGGCCCGGACAGCAGCCGCGGCGCGGGCTCCTCGTTCAGCACCGCGTCCCGGCGGAGCAGCGCGTACGCGTAGCTGTGGAACGTCAGCGCCAGCGGCGTCCGGGTCGTGCGGTGCAGCCGCCCGGTGATCCGCTGCCGCAGCTCCCCGGCCGCCTTGCGGCTGAACGTGAGCACCAGCACGCGCTCGGGGTCGACGCCGCGGTTCTCGATCCGGTCGACGACCGCCTCGACGATCGTCGTGGTCTTCCCGGTGCCCGGCCCGGCCAGCACCAGCATCGGCCCGCCCGCGTGCTCCACGACCCGCCGCTGCCGCTCGTCGAGCACGGGCGGGACGGCGCGCGCGGGGCCCGCGCGGCGGACGAGACGGTAGGAAGCAGGCGGCACAACAGTTCATTGGAGCAGATCACCGAGGCTCCTCGGACCACAACGGGCGCATGTCGCGAAGGTGACGCGCGGAGAACGCGCGGGACACGGGACTCGGCAGCCTGCACAAACGCGGGCCCGCCGCGATGTGCGCTCTTCCGTTGCGCTCCACGCAACCGATCATGGAGAGTCGCGGCACCCCCGTGCACGGAACGCGGACGGCCGCGTCCCGGGGAGGTGGGAGGTTTCGCCCCTTGTCGCCTGCGCACTGGATCTATCTCCTGGGCCTCGCCGCCCTCATCGCCACCGTGGTGGCGCGCAAGAACGTCGTGGGTCTCGCCGTCTGCGGGACGTTCGTCACGGCACTCGTCTACAGCGGCAGCGTCACGACCGGGATCGCGGCGGTGTTCAACGCCGGGATCGTCGCGGCCCGCGAACTGCTGCCGATCTTCCTCATCATCGCGATCGTCACCGCGATGCTCGGCGCCATGCGGGGGCTCGGCGCCGACCTGATGATGGTGCGGCCGCTGCAGCGGTTCGTCCGCAACGGGCACCTGGCGTACCTGGTGCTCGCCGTCGTCACCTACCTGCTGTCGATGTCGTTCTGGCCGACGCCGGTGCTGCCGCTGATCGCGGCGATCCTGCTGCCGGCGGCGGTCCGGGTCGGGCTGCCGCCGCTCGCCGCCGCCATCGCGATCGCGATCACCGGGCAGGGCATGGCGCTCAGCTCCGACTACATCATGGGCGTCGCGTCCGGGCTGTCCGCGCAGGGCGCGCACGTGCCCGCGGGCGCGATCGCCGACCGGGCGCTCATCATCTCGCTCATCGCGGGCGTCGTCGCGCTCGCCGTGTCCTACCTGCGCGACGTCCGCACCAAGCTGCTCGACCCGGTGGTGGCGGCGGCCGCCACCCTCGACCTCGCCGCCGCCGGGGACGGCGACGTCCGCGCCGAGACGCACGGCGAGGCCCGCAAGGCGGCCTCCGGCGGCGGGGACGGCCGCGACGGCGGGAGCGACGCCGCCGGCGCGACCGCGACCCTGACCGCGACGAACCCCGCCGGCCCGGACGGCGAGCCCGCGAAGCCCGGCGCGCGGGCCCGGATCGTGGCGGTGGCGGTGCCGCTGGCGTTCGCCGTGCTGCTCGCCGTCATGCTCCTCGGCCGGTTCACCTCCCTCGTCCCCGACATCGACGACGGGCAGGGCGCGCCGCTCGTCGGCGGGACGGCGGCGCTCGCGCTGGTCGCCGTCGCGGTCGTCGCGGACCGCCGGAACTGGCTGCAGAGCTGCGCCGACCACTTCACCGACGGCATCGGCTTCGCGTTCCGGACGATGGGCGTCGTCATCCCGATCGCCGGGTTCGTCTACGTGGGCCTGTCGGACTACTCCGGCGAGATCCTCGGGATGCCGGACGGCGCGAAGGGCCCCGCGCTGCTGCTGGACGCGATCGGGCACGTCCAGGACCACATCCCGCACGTGCCGGTGTTCGCCTCGTTCGCGATGCTGCTGGTCGGCATGGTGATCGGGCTGGACGGCAACGGCTGGCCGGGGCTGCCGTTCACCGGCTCGCTCGCCGGGGAGCTCGGGCACGCGGCGGGCGCCGACCCCGCCACGCTCGCCGCGATCGCGCAGAACGGCGCGAGCTGGACCGGCGGCGGGACGCTCGTCATCTGGTCGTCGCTGATCGTCGTCGCGGGCCTCACCGGCGTGCCGGTCATCGACCTGGCCAGACGGCTGTTCGTACCGGTGGTGACGGGCCTGGTCGTGGCCACGGCGGTCGCGGCGGTGGCGCTGTGAGCGCGGCGCGGGACGCGCCGTGGACCGACGCGGTGGAGACCGCGGAACTGGTCCGGACGGGCGCGCTCGCGGCGCGCGAGGCGGTCGCGGCGGCGCTGGACCGGATCGCCCGGCTGGACGGGGACCTCGGCGCGTTCGTCCACGTGGACGCGGACGGCGCGGCCGCCCGCGCCGCCGCGATCGACGCGATGGTGGCGCGCGGCGAGGACCCCGGGCCGCTCGCGGGCGTCCCGCTCGCGGTGAAGGAGCTGCACGCCGTCGCCGGATGGCCGTACGCGATGGGCAGCGTCCTGCACGCGGACCGCGTCGCGGACCGCACCTCGACGATCGTCGCGCGGGCGGTCGCGGCGGGGGCGGTCCCGGTGGGGCTCACCGCGTCGCCGGAGTTCGGGCGGGCGTCGTTCACCGCGTCCGTCCTGCACGGCGTCACCCGCAACCCGCACGCGCCGGAGCTGACGCCGGGCGGGTCCAGCGGCGGGTCGGCCGCGGCGGTCGCGTCCGGCATGGTGCCGCTCGGGACCGGCACGGACGGGGCGGGCTCGCTGCGCATCCCGGCCTCCTACTGCGGGCTCGTCGGGTTCAAGGGGACGTACGGGCGCGTCCCGCGCGGGCCACGGCACCGCGGCACCGCCGAGAACGACCACTACGGCGTCCTCACCCGCACCGTCCGCGACACCGCCCGCTTCCTCGACTGCGTCTGCGGGGCGGACGAGTACGACCGCGCGTCGCTGCCCGCCCCGCCCGTCCCCTTCGAGACGGCGCTGGACCGCGAGGACCTGCGGGGGCTGCGGGTGGCGTGGTCGCCCGACCTCGGCTGCGCGCCGTGCGACCCGGAGGTCGCGGCGGTCGTCGAGGACGCGGCGAAGGCGTTCATCGCCGGCACCGGCGCGCGGGAGGTGCCCGCCGGGCTCCGGCTGGAGTCCTGCGGGGCCGCGTTCCGCACGCTGTCGGTCCCGGACGTCCACGCCGAGCTGCGGAACGCGCCGGACGACCGGCTCGGGTCCGTCCACCCGACCGTGCGCCGCTACGGCGACGCGGCCCGCGCCCTGGACGCGGACGCCCTGGTGGACGCGCACGAGGCCCGCGCGCGGCTGGTCGAGACGCTCGCCGAGGCGTTCGGCCGGTTCGACCTGCTGCTGACCCCGGCGACGCAGGCCCCGGCGTTCCCGGCAGAGGGGCCGATGCCCACCGAGATCGCCGGGCGTCCCGTGGACCACTGGGGCGCGCTGGCCGTCACGTTCCCGTTCAACCTGTCGGGGCATCCGGCGGTGTCGGTGCCCGCCGGATGGGCGGGCGGCGCCCCGACCGGCCTGCAGATCGTCGGGCGGCGCCACGAGGACGCCCGCGTCCTCGCCGCCGCGGCGGCGTTCGAGCGCCTCCGCCCCTGGCCGGCGCCCTGACCGGGCCGGGCCGGACGGCGGGGCGCTCGCCGTCCGGCCCGGCGGGGCCGCGTCAGGGCCCGTGGACGCCCGCTAGGCGGAGGCGATCTTCTCCTGGAAGGCACGGAGGGCGGCGGCGCCGACGGCCTTGTCCTGGTCGCCGTTGCCGCCGCTGACGCCGACCGCGCCGACGACCTCGCCCTCGTGCACGATCGGGAAGCCGCCGACGAAGATCGCGAACTTGCCGGGCAGCATCTGGTTGATGCCGAACGCCTCGTTGCCGGGCAGCGCGGGCCCGTTCGGCGGCTCGTTGAACTTGTGGGTGTCGCGCTGGTGGCCGGCCGCGGTGAACGCCTTGGCGATCGCGATCTCCACGCCGGTGAGGCGGGCGCCGGTCATCCGGTGCAGCGCGATCGGGTGGGCGCCGTCGTCGGCGATGCAGATCGTCTGCTTCACCCCGATGCGCCGCGCCTCCTCCTCGGCTGCGGTCAGCATGACCAGGGCGTCTTCCAGGGTGAGCCGGTGAACGGTGTGCACGGGACCTCCGGTCGTGTCGAGCGGAAACGCCGTCCCGGAATGCCCACGCCGCCGTTTCCACAGCGGGTGAAGATGGGTATTGCCGGAATCGGAATTGTCGCGCAGGATGTGGCTGACGGATGAAGCGCCGGCTCCCACCGTCCGCCACGAATTGCCATCACTCCCGTCAGTCTCGGAGGACCGCCTCCACCGGGGCTATGTACACTCTGCCGAACGATCCGGACGGGATGTGGGCACATGGCACAACCATCGGTATCCGCGACGACCCCCGCACCGGCCCCGGCCGGCCCCGAGCCCGCCGGCGCCGCACCCGCCGCCCCAGCACCGACAGGCCCAGCACCGGCCGCGGCCGCCGACCAGGTGCCGGTGCGCACCCTGCTCGCCGAGCCGCTGCTGCGCGGCACCCTGGTCGCCGGGGCGTCCGGTCTCGACCGCGGCGTCGGCTGGTGCCTGCCGCTGTCGGAGACCCGCACCGACCCGGGCGCCGGTCCCGGCCCCGACCTCGCCGGGGTCGCCGTCCACCTGCCGGTGGCCGCGCTCGCCCCGCCGGACGAGGCGGCGGCGGTGGTCGCCGGCCTGGTCCGCCGGGAGGCCGCCGCGCTGCTGGCCTGGCGCCCGCGCGGCGACGACGCCGACCTCTCCGCCGCGTCCCGCGCCGCCGACGCGGCGGGCGTCCCGCTGCTGGTGCTGCCCGCCGAGGCCGACTACCGGGCGGTGAGCCGGCTCGTCGGGCAGAAGGCGCTCGCGCAGGCCGCGCACATCCTGGAGTACGGGACGCGGGTGCACCGCACGCTCGCCGAGGTCCTCGCGCACGGGCCGGGCATCCCGGCGATGGCGCACGCGATCGTCGGGCTGTCGCGCTGCTCGGTGCTGATCTGCGACGCGGAGGGCGAGCGGTTGGCGTGGGCGGAGACGCCCGACGGCCCCGCCCCGGACCCGGACGCCGTGCAGGCCGCGCTCCCGGCGCCGCCCCCGCGCGGGCCGGACGCCGTCCTGGACGGGCACGCGCACGCGGCCGAGGCGGAGCTGGCCGTCGCGCCGGGCGTGACGCTGAACGCGCTGATCACGCCCGTGGTCGTCGGCGGCGAGCCGTTCGGGCGGCTGGTGATGGTCGAGCGGACGTGCCCGCCGGACCCGCACGACCTGGCGCAGCACCGCGTCGTCGCCGAGCACGGCGCGACGCTGATCGGGTCGGAGATGCTGCGGCAGCGGTCGGTGCGGGCCGCGGAGGAGCGGGCCCGCGGCGACTTCGTCGAGGCCCTCGTGCACGGCCGGTTCGCCGACCCGCACGAGCTGGGCGCGCGCGCCCGGCACCACGACTTCGACGTGGACGGCCACTACGCGGTGCACGTGGTGTCGGCGGCGGCGCTGCTGCCGGTCGGCCGTGACTACCTGCGCCGGACGGTCACCGCCACCCGCACCGCGCAGACGCTGGAGCCCGCGGGATGCACGCTGACCGCCGCGATCGGCTCGACGATCGTGGTGATCCGGCAGGTGACGGCCGGGCCGGACCCGCTGAAGCAGCGCGCGGAGGCGGCCCGGTTCGCCGAGCGGCTGCACCGGGCGCTGCGCGCGCAGCTCGGCGAGGACCTGCGGGTGACGCACGGGCGCCCCGGCGCCGGCGCGGCGGGCGTCGCGGCCGGCTACCACGAGGCGCGGCTCGCGATGGGCCTCGCCTGGCACACGTCGGCGGCGCCCGTCTGCGGCTACGACGACCTGCGCGTGTTCGCCGCGCTGAAGGACGTCGCGGGCAGCGCGGAGGCCAAGTCGTTCGCGCAGGAGACGCTCGCCCCGCTGCGCCGCGCGAACGGCGGCGACCTGGAGCAGATCGTGCTGGCGTACATCAGGACGTCGGGGAACCTGAACGCGGCGGCCCGCGAGCTCGGCATGCACCGCAACACGATGCTCTACAAGCTGGACCGCGCGTCGCGGGCGCTGCGGATGGACATCCGGTCGGCGGACGCGCAGTTCATGTTCTGGCTGGCGCTGCACATCGACACGCTGACGACGGTCACCGGCAGCCTCGCCGACGAGATGGCCCCGCCCGCCGCCGCGCCCCGCTGACCGGCCGACGCCGGCCGAACAGCGCCGACCTGCGGCGAGTCCTCGTCATGGCCGATTCCATGACGACGACTCGCCGCAGGTCAGCGGAGGGGGTCGGGGCCCAGGTGGGAGGCCAGGAGGCCCAGCGCGGCCGTCGCGGCGCTGACGGTGAAGACGAGGCCGAACGCGGGGGCCTGGTCGAGGACGGCGCCGACCCACGCGGCGCCGACCGCCGAGCCGCCGAAGCGCAGCAGGTTGAACAGGCCGAGGCCGGCGCCGATCCGCCCGGCGTCCGAGCGGGTGGCGCCGGTCGCGGCGGGGGTCTGGACGAACGCGACGCCGGCCCCGGTCAGCGCGAGGGCGGCGAGCAGCGGCGGGATCCCCCAGGACCAGGCGAGCACGGCGGCGACGAGCGCCTGCCCGGCGATGAGGACGGCGAGCCCGCCGCGCAGCACCGTCCGGGCGCCGAGCCGCTCCATCAGCAGGCCGGTGACGGGCCCGAGCAGCGACATCGCCAGCGGCAGGCTCAACAGATAGGCGCCCGCGACGAGGGTGGCGGTGTGCCGCTGCGTGGTCAGGTAGACGGGGACGGCGAGCAGCGTCGCGCCGAGGCAGAACATCTGCGCGAGGACGCTGAGGCACGACCGCAGGTAGCGGGTCTCGATCAGCAGGCGCGGCGGCAGGAACGCGTCGGGCCGCCCGCGCGAGGACGCGACGTAGCCGCCGGCGGCGAGCAGCCCGGCGAGGGCGCCGCACCACACGACGGGAGAGGCGGCGCCGAGGCTCGCGGCGGCGGACGTGGCGCCGAGGCCGAACGCGGCGGCGAGGGTGAGCAGCGCGGCGCCGCGCCAGTCGAGCGGGACGGCCCGCGCGCGCCCCGGCGGCACGTACCGGACCGCGAGGCCGGCGGCGGCCAGGCACACCGGCACGACCGGCCAGAACACCGCGTGCCACCCGAACCAGGTGGCGAGGCCGCCGCCGAGCGCCGGTCCGGCGGCCTGCCCGACGCCGTTCGCGGCGGCCCACAGGCCGAGGGCGCGGCCGCGCCGGTCCCCGTCGAACCGGGCGGCGATCAGCGCCATGACCGCGGGCAGCATCGCGGCGGTCGCGACGCCCTGCACGGCGCGCATCGCGACCAGCAGCGGCAGCGTCCCGGCGAGCCCGGCGCCCGCCGACGCGACCGCCAGCACGACCATGGCCGCGACGAACACCCGGCGCGGGCCGATCCGGTCGCCGAGCCACCCCGACACGGGCAGCAGCACCGCGAACGTCAGCGTGAACGCGACGACGACCAGGGTCCCGGCGGAGATCGGGGCGCGCAGGTCCCGCAGGATCAGCGTCAGCGGGACGTTGACGATGGTGTTCGCCACGGTCCCGGTGAACGTGCCGAGCAGCAGCGGGACGAGCGCCGCCCACGATCCGCGCCCCGCCCGGTGGCCGTCCCGGGCGCCGTGCCCCCGGTCGACCGCGGTCATCCGCGGGCGAGCTTGCGGCGGCGCGGGCCGCCGTTCGCGGCGTCCTCGGCCGGGACGTGCACGAGGATCTGCCCGTCCTCCTCCTTCACCGGGTACACCCGGATCGCCTTGGTCGCCGGGGGCGTGATCGGCTCGCCGGTGGCGAAGTCGAACACGCTGCCGTGGCAGGAGCACAGCAGGCCGTCCTCGGTGGCGCGGCCGGACGACAGCAGGCAGTCCAGGTGGGTGCAGTAGTTGGACATGGCGTGCACCTCGCCGTCCCAGCGGGCGACGGCCACCTCGGCCTCGCCCACGAAGAAGCGGCGGACGACGCCCTCGGGCACCTGGCCCGAGCGGGCCACGGGCTGGTATTCCATCGGTCGCTCCTCAGGGTGCGTCGGGTCGGGCCGGCGGGGTCTCGCCGGGCCGGTCGGCGGGATGCCGCCGGGGTCTCGCCAGGGGGTCTAGAGGGTGTCGAAGATCTCGGTGAGGTCGGCGTCCTCGTCGCGCAGGACGTCCGGGTCGGGGGCGGCGCCGGCGCCGATGAGCTGCCGCGCCACGGCGAGGTCGCCGCCGCGGTCGACGCCGAACGCGCCGCGCAGCACGCCGCCGGCGAGGTAGAAGGCGACGAAGTCGAAGTCCTCGACGCGGCCGCGGACGACGATCCGGTCGGCGCCGTCGCAGTGCCCGGCGTGCTGGAGGTTGCGGCCGAACTGGTCGGACCAGAACCACGGCGGCGCGGTGTGCGCGGACGTCCCGCCGAGGATGTTCTTCGCGGCGGCCATGCCCTGCGCGTTGGCGTTGTCGAAGTGCTCGGCGCGGACGCGGCGCCCCAGCTCGGGCCGCCACTGCAGCGCGACGTCGCCGGCCGCGTAGACGCCGTCGACGGACGTCCGGCAGTACTCGTCGACCGGGATGCCGCCCGCGGTCTCGATGCCCGCGCCGGTGACGGCCTCGACGTTCGGCACCATGCCGGCGCCGACGACGACCACGTCCGCCTCCAGCGACGCGCCGCCGCTGGTCGTGACGACCGCGCCCGACGCGGTCTCGGTGTAGCCCTCGACCTTCTCCCCGGTGCGCAGGTCGACGCCGCTGGTGCGCAGCAGCGCGGCCATGACGTCGCCCATCAGGTCGCCGAGGACGTGCGCGAGCGGCCGTCCCGCCTGCTCGACCAGCGTGACCCGCGCGCCGAGGTCGATCGCGGTGGACGCGACCTCGCAGCCGACGAACCCGGCGCCGATCACCACGACCCGCGCGCCCGGCCGCAGCTCGGCGCGCAGCCGGTCGGCGTCCTCGATGGTGCGCAGGTACCGGACCCGGTCGCCCTCGATCCCGGGCAGCCGGCGCGGCCGCCCGCCGGTCGCGATCAGCAGCGCGCCGGCCCGCAGCGACGAGCCGTCCGCGAGCTCCAGGCTCCGCTCGGCGGGCCGGATCGCGGTCGCCGCGGCGCCGAGCCGCAGCTCGACGCCGTTGGACTCGCACCAGTCGGGGGTGAGCAGGTACAGCTCGTCGCGGCCGTCCTCGCCCGCCAGGTACTCCTTCGACAGCGGCGGCCGCTGGTACGGGACGTGCGGTTCGGCGCCGACCAGGACCACGCGGCCCTCGAAGCCGCGGCGGCGCAGCGTGCGGGCGGCGACGGCGGCGGTCTGCCCCGCCCCGGCCACCACGACCGACTCGATCATTGCGCGCCCTCCTTCACGGGCTGCTCGGTCAGGACGCGCGGGCGCGGGTCCACGTAGACGGCGTCGCCGGCGATCCGCACGGCGTGGCTCGGCTGGCACTCGTCCCGGTCCTCGACGCGTCCGGTCGCCGGGTCGATCAGCCACTGGTGGCCGGGGCAGATCACCCGCCCGTTCAGCACGGTCCCCTTCGACAGGGACCGCTGCTTGTGGACGCACACGTCGTCCAGCGCGTAGACGTCGTCGCCGACCAGGAACAGCGCGACCGGCCGCCCGGCCACGGTCACGCCGAGCCGCCTGCGCTTGCGCAGCTGCGCCAGCGACGCCGCCTCCACCCACTCCTCGGGCTGCTCGTCCACGTGCTCCTCCTCGCGTGTGGTGCGGCGACGGGGCCGCCGGGCCCCGCCGCCGGGTCGGGATCGGATCAGGCGCCGACGAGGTCGGGCTTGACGTAGGTGTCGTAGAGGCCCTGCGTGTAGGAGAAGCGCATCTCCGCGCCCCACCGGCAGAGCTTCAGGCAGCGCTGCTGGAGCGCCGGCGTGTCCGCGTGGTCCAGGACGATCTGGTAGCCGCGCTCGCCGTGCACCACGTCGGAGGTGATGTGCAGGTCGAAGAACTCGATCTCGTCCTCGGTGAACCCGTACACCTCGCGCAGCGGCACGATCTGCTTCTTGTAGATGCCCGGCACCTGCGACTCCAGGCCGACCACGAGGGCGGCGGTGGCGACCACGAAGTGCTCGCGCATCGCGACCGCGTAGCACCAGGCCTGGAGGCCGCGGGTGATGGCATTCATGTTGTCGGGGTTCTCGACCCGCTCCCGGGTGGTGCCGCACGCCTCGGCGAACCGGATCAGCAGGTCGGTGTGGCGGATGTCTGCGAGCTCCTCCTCGTACATGTTCTGCAGGGTGAAGTCCTTGGCGCCGGTGAACTCGTCGGGCGTGTTGCCGTAGACGTAGCCGAGGTAGTCGGCGAACGGCCCGACGTAGTGGTAGTGGTTCTCCGCCCAGCGGGCGAAGTGCTCCCGCTTCAGCTCACCGTTGGCCCACGCCTGGCTGAACGAGGCGTTCTTCGCCTCGCGTCCCTTGATGGCGTTCTCCAGCGCGGCGCGGAACTCTTCCTTGGACAGCAGCTCTGCCATTTCCTTGCTCCCTTCCGGTGGTGCGGCGAATCCTGTTTCAGGGGGTCTTCTCAGGGGGTGATGTAGACGCTCTTCTCGCGCAGGTAGAAGAGCATCATCGAGGGGCCGGCCTGCTCCTTGAACGTCTGCGTGCTGGAGTCCTTCAGGCCGCCGAACGGGACGGTCATCGCCATTCCGGACGTCGGCTGGTTCACCTTCACCAGGCCGCTGTCGGAGCGCCGCGCGAACTCCAGCGCCCGGTCCAGGTCGCGGGTGACGATCCCGGCGGACAGCCCGTAGTCGGTGCCGTTCGCCAGCGCGACCGCCTCGTCCAGGCCGGACGCCCGCTGGAACCCGAGCACCGGCCCGAAGATCTCCTCGCGGGTGATCCGCATGTCCGGGGCGAGGCCGGCGAAGACGGCGGGGGCGACGAAGTAGCCGTCGCCGGGCAGGCGCCGCCCGCCGGTGACGAGCTTGGCGCCCTCCTCCTCGCCGATCCGGACGTAGTCGAGGAACTTCTCCAGCTGGAAGTCGGCGGCGAGCGGGCCCATCTGGACGCCGTCGTCCAGGCCGTTCCCGACGACCCGGGCCTCGGCGGCGCGCGCGACCCGGTCGAGCAGCTCGTCGTGGACGGCGTCGTGCGCGATGACCCGGCTGGTGCCGGTGCACGCCTGGCCGGACAGCCCGAACGCGCCCTTGAGGATGATCTGCGCGGCGCGGTCCAGGTCCGCGTCGTCCATGACGACGACCGGGTTCTTGCCGCCCATCTCCAGCTGCGCGCGGCGCGCGGGCCCGACCGCCGCGTGGACGGCCCGTCCCGCGCGGGTGGAGCCGGTGAACGTGACCGCGCCGACCCGCTCGTCGGCGGCGACGGCCGCGCCGGCCTCGGCGCCGCCGTGCACCAGCGCGATCGCCTTGGCGGGCAGGCCGCCCGCGAGCAGCGCCTCGACGAGCCGCTGCGCGAGCAGCGGCGTCACCGGCGACGGCTTGAACACCACCGCGTTCCCCGCCGCCAGCGCGGGACCGAGCTTGCGGGACGGGATGTTCAGCGGGAAGTTCCACGGCGTGATGGCGCCGACCACCCCGACGGGCTCGCGCCGCGTGTAGACGAGGCCGCCGTCCGCAGACGGGTAGCTCTCCCCCGCGATCCGGTGGGCCTCGGCGGCGTAGAAGCGCAGGTTCCGGGGCGTCCGGGAGACCTCCATGGCGGCCTCGGCGCGGGTCTTGCCCTCCTCGCGGACCAGCTCGCGGACGAGGCCGTCCGCCCGGTCCTCCAGCCACCGCGCTGCCGCCTCCAGGACGTCGGCGCGCTTCTCGGCGGCCGTCGCGCCCCATTCCGCGGCGCCTTCGACGGCGCCCGCGACGGCCTTTTCCACGTCCGCCGCCGACGATTCGGGGAACTCGCCGACGACGTCGCCGAGGTCGGCGGGATCGTGCCGCCGGAACGTCACTCCCGACGCCGCGGGAACCCATTCCCCGCCGATGAGATTCAGGCCATTGTGCACGGTCACTCGTCCTCCACGTTCGGTGCGGCGATCGCGGTCAGCTCGACTTCCACCGGGGCGCCGCCGGGCAGCGCGCGGACGCCGATCGCGCTGCGCGCGGGGCGCCCGAGCCCGAGGCCGTCCAGGACCTCGGAGGCCCCGTCGGCGACGGCGGACAGGTCGGTGAACCCGTCGGCGCAGGCCACGTACACGGTCATCCGGAGCCAGCGCCGGACCTGGCCGGCGTGCCCGGCGGACAGCGCGGCGACGGCGTTGCGGGCGGCGAGCGCGGCGGCGCCGCGGGCCTGCGCGACGTCGAGGTCCCGCCCGGCGAGCCCGGTCACGACCAGCCGGCCGTCCTCGCGCGGGGTCATCCCGGCGCTGGTGAGCAGGACGTCGCCCGCGCGCAGCGGTTCGGCGACGGCGGTGACATAGGCGCCCTGCGGACGCGGCGCCGGGCTCGGCGCGGGCACCGGGCTTGCTTCAGACACCGGGCTTGCTTCAGACACCGAGGGCCACCCCGTCCTGGCGCGGGTCGGAGGCGCCGAGGAGCGCGCCGCCGGCGACGGAGACGATCTGGGCGCTGCCGCCGGCGTCCCACGCGTCCTGGACGGCGACGTCGTGCCCGGACGCGCGGAGCGCCTCGATGCGCGCGCCGCCGAGCCGCGACTCGACGCGCAGTTCCGGCGGGCGTCCGATGACGTCGGCGTCGCTGCCGGGGTGGACGGTGAAGCGGGGCGCGGCGACGGCCGTCGCAGGGTCGTGGCCGTGGTCGAGCAGGTGCGAGAGCAGCTGGGCGTTCCACTGGACCTGGCCGTCGCCGCCCGGGGTGTTGCCGACGTGCAGGAGGCGGCCCGCGGCGTCGGTGACGAGCCAGGCGTTCAGGGTGTGCAGCGGGCGCCGCCGCGGCCGGACCTCGTTCGGGTGGCCGTCGATGAGGTAGGCGCCGCGCCCGAGCCGGTTGTTCAGCACGATCCCGGTGCCGGGGACGGTCATCCGGGCGCCGAAGGTGAAGGCGAGCGAGTGGATGAGGCTGACCGCGCGGCCCTCGGCGTCCACCGCGACCATCGACGTGGTGTCGCCGCCGGCGGGGACGGGCGAGGCGAGGGCGGCGGGCAGGTCGCCGCCGTCGAGGCGGGCGCGGGCGGCGGCGATCGCGTCGGCGGCGATCAGCCCGCGCCAGTGGTCGTTGTCGGAGCCGCACCCGGCGAAGCGGTCGGCGAACGCGAGCCGGGCGGCGGACGCCATCCGGTGCACGGCCTCGGCGGACAGCCACGGCAGCTCCGACAGCACGCCGTCGCAGAGGCCGGCCTGCTGCGCCACCATCCAGCCGGGCGTCGGCGGCGTCGTGAGGTGGACGGTCGCGCCCTGGTACGTGCAGGTCAGCGGCGTCTCGGCGGCGGAGCGCCCGCTCGCCATCCACTCGTAGCCGGAGAACGGGGCGCCGCCCGCGACGAGCGCGTCCACGCACCGCTCGGCGAGCCCGCCCGCGTACAGGTCGGCGGGGTCGGCTGCGAGGCGGCGCAGGGTCGCGGCGAGCTCGCGCTGGTGGAGCGGCTCGCCGGCGGACGGGACGCGCCCGCCCGGCAGGAACGTCCCGGCGGTGCCGGCGTCGCGGGCGAGGGCGTCGCGGCGCTCGACGATGTCGGCGCGGGTCTTCAGCGTGCAGGGCAGGCCGTTCTCGGCGGCGTCGATCGCGGGCGCCCACAGCTCGGGCAGGCCGCGGGACGCGGAGTCGGCGTGCAGGGCGGCGAGCGCCGCGACCGCGCCGGGGGCGGCGACGGCGAGCGGGCCCTCCAGGGGGACGGCGGTGAGGCCGCGGTCGCGGTAGAAGGCGGGGTCGCCGCCGTCCGGGCCGAAGCCGCTGCCGTTGAACGCGGCGACCGACCCGTCGGGGCGGCGCAGCAGCGCGAACGCGTCGCCGCCGACGCCGCACTGGCCGGGCAGCGCGAGCCAGGACAGCGCGGCCATGGCGAGCGCCGCGTCCACCGCGTTGCCGCCCTCGGCGAGGACCCGCGCGCCGGCCAGGCTGACCGCCGGGTGGCTGGAGGCGACCATGCCGCCGGACGCGACGGCGGGGCCGCGGCCGGGGTGCCCGAAGCCCGCCGGCGTTGCGTTCTGTGCTGACATG
The DNA here is from genome assembly GCF_014706005.1 of Actinomadura sp. RB99. NCBI lineage: Bacteria > Bacillati > Actinomycetota > Actinomycetes > Streptosporangiales > Thermomonosporaceae > Actinomadura > Actinomadura sp. RB99. The sequence continues at coordinate 306,688 of NZ_JABMCA010000003.1, forward strand.
CCGACCAGTCTCGGCGGGCCGCGAACCACCCCGATACGGGCCGAATGCCGAAGATCAGCACCCTTCCTTGGGCACCCTGCACAGTCAAAACAGGCACTGCTGAATGCTTGCGAACGAGTCCGACATCGTGCACAAAATGACTGCCTGTGCCGTGTGCACGTTCCTCATTGCTCACCGGGGAGGGATCGAGCAGATTCTCTGCAACCGTTGCGCCGATCGCCTCGCAGATGGCGCCGACAGGAGGTGGCGCGCCCGTGGGAGCCGCTCACTGGGTCTATCTTTCCGGAATCGTCCTCATCATCGCCGTCATGATCGCGCGGAAGAACGTCGTGATCCCGGCCATCGCGGCCACGTTCCTGACGGCCTGGACGTTCACCGGCAGCTTCGTCAAGGGACTGGAGTCCATCTTCAATGCCAGCCTGACCTCTGCCTCCGAGCTCTTCAACATCTTCCTCATCATCGCGCTGGTCACCGCGCTGCTCGGCGCGCTGCGCGCGCTCGGCGCCGACCGCCGCATGGTCGAGCCGTTCCGGCTGGTCATGCGGTCCGGGCACTCGGCGTTCTGGGTGCTGGCCTTCGTCACCTACGCGATCAGCCTGTTCTTCTGGCCGACGCCCGCGGTGCCGCTGATGGGCGCGATCCTGCTGCCCGCCGCGATCGCCGCCGGGCTGCCGCCGATCGCCGCCGCGCTCGCCATCGCCGTCGCCGGGCAGGGCATGGCCCTGTCCAGCGACTACGTCATCCAGGTCGCGCCCGGCCTGTCGGCCAAGGCCGCCAACGTCGGCACCGACGCCGTCGCGGGCAAGGCCATGGTGCTGTCGCTGATCACCGGCGGCGTCGCGCTGCTCCTCGGCTACCTGATGACCCGCTCGCAGTACCGCAAGCCGGACGCGCTGCTCCTCGAACGCTGGGAGGCCGGCGAGACGGAGGCCGCCGCGCCGGCGACGCGCCGCTCGCTCATCCCCGGCCTGCCGCTGCGCCGCCGCGTCCTCCAGCCCGCGCCCGCCGCCGCCACCGTCGAGGGGGACGGTGCCGTCACCGTCCTCGACCACGGGCCCGGCGCGGGCGCCGACGCCGGGTCGGGGGACGGGTCCGTCACCGTCCCGGCGCAGCGCGCCGGCGGCTCGTCCGGCAACGGATCCGGCGGCCCGGGGCGTTCGGGCGGCGAGCCGCGCGACGCGATGGCCGCCGCCGCGCTCCGGTCGCTGAACGGCGGGGACCTGCCCGGCGACGACTGCCCGAAGCGGTCCAAGGCGTTCGCGGCGATCATCCCGCTCGCGCTCGTCGGGCTCGTCGGCTACATGCTGCTGGGCAAGTTCACCGACGCGGTCCCCGAGGTCGTCGGCGGCGACGCCGCCGCCCTGGTCGGCGGCGTCACCGTCGCGCTGCTGCTCGCCGCCGCCGTCGCCCGCGACGCCGGCAACGCGCTGCAGGCCTGCGCCGACCACATCGTGGACGGGCTCGTCTTCGCCGTCCGCGCGATGGGGGTCGTCATCCCGATCGCCGGGTTCTTCTTCATCGGCAACGCCGACTTCGCCGGCAAGATCATGAGCCTCGGCGACGGCGCGAAGGCGCCCGGCTTCCTGTTCGAGTCCGTCACCCACCTGGAGGGCGCCATCCCCGACAGCCGCTACGTCGTGGGCTTCGGCGTCCTGATCATCGGCATGATCACCGGGCTGGACGGATCGGGCTTCGCGGGGCTGCCGCTCACCGGCTCCCTCGCCGGCACGCTCGGCCCGACGTCCGGCGTCGACCCGGCGCTGCTCGCCGCGATCGGCCAGATGGGCTGCGTATGGTCCGGCGGCGGCGTGCTGATCGCCTGGTCGTCGCTGCTGGCGGTCGCCGGGTTCGCCCGCGTGCCGGTGATGGAACTCGTCCGGAGATCGTTCGTGCCGGTCGTGGTGGGGCTCGTGGTCGCCACCGTGGCCGGATTGATCATCTACTGACGCGCCCGCCCGCGCGACGTCCCTCCCCCTCGTGTAAGGAGCAAGGTGAGCACCTCGTCCGACCTGTCCACGGCCGCCGCGTCCGGTACCCCGGACGCGGCGGCCCCGGGCCGGCCCGCCCTCTCCCCCGTCCGGCTGCGCGGCGTGCTGCTGGTGCTGCTCACGTTCGGCGCCGGGGCGACCGACATCGTCGGCTTCCTCGGCATGGAGAAGGTCTTCACCGCCAACATGACCGGCAACATCGTGCTGTTCGGCCTCGCGGCGGGCGAGGCGCACGGCGTCGACCTGGCCCGCTGCGGGATCGCCACGCTGGCGTTCACGCTCGGCCTGTACGCCGGGTTCCGCGTCGCCGGGCGCACCGACCCCGAGCACGTGTGGCCGGCCCGCGTCACGGGCGTCCTGTGCGTCGTCCTCGCCCTGCAGACGGTGTTCCTCGCCGGATGGGCGCTCGCCGGCGCCGAACCGCACGGCACCGGGCTGCTCGCGCTGATCGCGCTGTCGTCCACCGCGATGGGCGCGCAGACGGCGGCCGCGCGCAGCATGGCCGCCGACGGCGTCACCACCACGTTCGTCACCGGCACGCTCACCTCGATCATGGGCGGGCTGACCGCCGGGCGGACCGCCGCGGCGGGGCTGCGGACGTCGGTGATCCTCGCGCTCGCCGCGGGCGCGGCGGTCGCCGGGGCGCTGATGGCGCACGCGCCGATCGTCGCGGCGGCGGTCAGCCCCGCCGTGCTGCTGGTCGTGGTGCTGGCGGCCCGCCGCCTCCACCCCGCCGGCGCCTCCTGACGGACCCGCACCGCACCTGACCCGCGGGTCCTGACGGGCCCGCGGGTCAAAGCACCCTCGCGAATCACGCGCGGTCTCGGGTCACGCGCGGTCTTGGGTCATGCTCGGCCTCGGATCACGCTCGGCCTCGGATCACGCTCGGCCTCGGGTCACGCGCGCCCGCCGGTCAGGGGCGGCCGTCCCAGCGGGCGCGGGCCATGTCGACGCGGCGGCCGTCCGGACGCAGCGGGGTGCCCTCGGCCCGGTAGTGCTCGTGCGCCTCGACCTCGTTGCAGCTCGGCGGGCGGCCGTCCGCGCGGATCACCCGCCACCACGGCACCCCGCCGCCGAACAGCGACATCACCCGTCCGACCTGCCGCGGCCCGCCCCGCCCCACCATCTCGGCGATGTCCCCGTACGCGAGGACGCGGCCCGGCGGGATGCGGTCCACCGTGTCCAGGACCGCCTCGGCGTACTCGTCAGGTTCCGACCACATGCGACGATTCTCCAGCCCTCGTCACGCGACCGCCACCCGGCCGCCACCAGCCCCGCCAGGCACAGCGCGCAGACGGCGACGCAGGTGACCACGAGCGCGACCGACCGGTGGACGACCTGGACGGGCCGGACGTCCCCGGCCGCGAACCGGCGCCCGGCGGGCAGCCCCGCGCCGCCCGTGCGGGCGCCCGCGAGCGCGTCGGACGCGGTCAGCGCGGCGAGCGCGTCGACCCGGCCGAAGCCGACGCCGGGGTCGTAGCCGCCGGCCGGGCGGTGCCGGGCGCTCGCCGCGACCGCCTGCGCGACCAGCGCCGGCGCAAGCCCCGGATGCCGCGACCTGACCAGCGCCGCGACGCCCGACACGAACGCGGTCGCGGGGCTCGTGCCGTCGCCGATCCAGTACCGGTCACCGGGCCCCGCACCGACGATCTGGACGCCGGGCGCCGACACGCTGACGGCCGAGTTGCGGTTGGAGAAGTTCGCGTGCCGGCCCCGCGCGTCCACGGCCGCGACCGAGATGACGCCGGGGAACGACGCCGGATAGGAGTAGCGGGCGTGGCCGCCGCGCCTGGCGGTCCGGTCGGCGCCGCCGTTGCCGGCCGCCGCGACCACCACGACGTTCCGGCCGATCGCGTAGGCGACGGCGGCGCGCTCCCGCTCGGTCGGGTACGAGCGGCCGAGCGACAGGTTGATCACGTCGGCGCCGTGGTCGACGGCGTACCGGACGCCGTCCGCGATCGTCCCCGCGTAGCGGCGGTTCCCGGTGAACGCCGCGAAGCCCGGCTCGTCCCGTTCCAGGATCACCCGCAGCGACAGCAGCCGGGCCTGCGGCGCCACCCCGACCACGCCGAGGCCGCCGCCCGGTCCGTGCCCGTGACCGGCGATGAGGGACGCCATGTTGGTGCCGTGCAGCCGCTTCGGCGGGACGCCGCGCGGCGACGCGCCCTCGGTGTAGTCGGGGCCGGTCGTCACCGAGCCCGCGAGGTCGGGCTGCTCCGGGTCCACGCCCGAGTCCAGGACCGCGACGGTGGTGCCCGCGCCGCGCGCCAGCGCCCACGCCTCCGGGACGTCCAGCGACTCCAGCACCGCCGTCACCGCGTCCCGCACCTGGTCGGCGTGCGCGGTGCCCGGGACCAGCGGCGGGACGGCGAGGGCGGCCGCGGCCAGCGCCGCGCTCAGCCGCCTCAGCACGACCACTCCGGGGTGCCGCAGCGGACGCGGGCGGGCGCGGTGAGGGGGCGCAGCACCCCGCCGGCCAGCTGCGGCGCCAGCTCGGCGAGGTCGGGCAGGTCCCGCGCGGCGCGCAGGGTCGGCCGCCCGTCGGCGTACCCGACGGTGGCGGCGACGACGTACGGGCCGCGCTGCGCGGCCGCGGCCGCCTGCCGGGCCGCGTCGGCGAACCGCGCCGCGACCGTGCCGGGGAACGGCAGCGCCCGCAGGCCCGGCGACGGCGCGCCCGCCGGGAACCAGGCGACCGCGCCGTGCGCCGACGCGGTGTCCGGGAACGCGGCGACCCCGACCGTCACCGCGAGGCCCTGCGCCTGGTCGAGGTAGGTGGCGCGGAGCACCGCCAGGCAGCCGCGCGCGGCCAGCGTTCCGGACAGCCCCGGGTCCACGGCGGTGCCGCAGCGGGTGTCGGTGCCGATCCCGACGCGCCGCGCCGTCTCCGCGGAGCCCTCGTCGAGCGTGTAGCGCAGCCCGGCCGGGAAGATCCGTCCGGCGGGCCAGGCGCGGTACCGCCGGGCGATCTCGGTGGCGACGGCGGCGGACCGCTCGGCGGCCGTCGGGCCGCGCGCCACCTCGCCCGCCAGCCGGACGCCCGCGACGGCGAGCACGGCCGCGCATCCCGCCGCGACCAGCAGCGGCGCCGCCGCGCGGGGCGGCCGCGGGCCGGACGGCGCGGCCGGGGCCTCGTCCGGTTCGGTGTCCGGGGCTGGGATCTCCGCGCGCGCCACGGGCGGAGCGTAACCGACCAGCCCCCGGGCGGCGCCGGATGACCGGCCGGTCAGTCGATCATTCGCCCGAAGGTTCCTCCGGCGCGCCGAACGAGGGCCGCCCGCCCGGGTCCGGCGGCGCGAACGCGGGCGGCGCACCGCCCGGCGCGTCCGCCAGATCGGAAG
>NZ_JABMCA010000030.1:0-112669 GCF_014706005.1 Actinomadura sp. RB99
GCCACGGGCCGCCGGCGGCGCGCCACGGGCCGCCGGCGGGGCGCCACGGCCAGCCGCCCTGCGGCGCTGTGCCAACCGGGCGCCGATGGCGCTGTGCCAACCGGCGCCGATGGCGCTGCGCAACCGCGTGACAACGGGTGCCGTCTGCTGGAAAGCTGAAGTGGTGGCTCTCTGGACGTTCCCATGAGGCTCTTCGTGGCGCTCGTACCGCCACCGGACATCCTGGACGAGCTCGAGGAGGCCGTCCTTCCGCACAAGGACGACGTCCCCGAGCTGAAGTGGATCCGGCGGGAGCTGCTCCACGTCACGCTGGCCTTCCTCGGCGAGTGCGACGACCGCACCGTCGACCGGCTCCTGCCCCGGCTGGAGCGCGCCGCCCGGCGGCACGAGCGGATGACGCTGTCCCTGGCCGGCGGCGGCGCGTTCCCGAGCAACGGCGCGCACGCCCGCGTCCTGTGGACGGGCCTGTACGGCGACCGGCGCGGCCTGGCCCGGCTCGCCGCGTCCGTCGCCGCCGCGGGACGCCGCGCGGGGACGCCGCCCGACAAGCACCGCTCGTTCCGGCCGCACATGACCCTCGCCCGGTCCCGGCAGCCGATCGACGTGCGGCCGCTGATGGAGGCGCTGTCGGCGTTCGCGACCGGCTCGTGGACGGCCGACGCCGTCCAGCTGATGTGCAGCCACCTGCCCGGCAAGCAGTACGACCAGCTGACCTACGAGCCGCTGAAGACCTGGTCGCTGCGCTACAGCTCCGGCGGCGGAGGCGCGGGCCGGTCGGCGTCCGGCGGGCCCCAGGGGACGCCGTAGCGCTCGCAGGCGCGGCGGAGCTCCTCCAGGTCGGGCGGGAACGTCACCTGCCGCAGGACGCGTCCTGAGGGCCCCCAGACGACCAGCCGCGGCAGCCGCTCGGTCGACTCGTCGATGCCGACGCCGCCGATGCGGTCCCGGGCGAGGTCCCACTCGACCCGGCCGCGCCGCGTCACGACCGCCAGCCCGGCGGCCGACACGCGCAGCTGCGAGCGGTTCCGGTCGTACAGCCAGTAGCCCGCGAGGCCGACCAGCAGCCCGGCGGGCACCGACCAGCTCGCCGTGGTGCCGAACCCGCCGAGGTCGGGGCCGAGCCACACCGCGCCGATCAGCGCGACCGCCTCGCACAGCAGGACGCTCATCCCGTACGTCCCGACGCGGGAGCGGCGCGTCGCGTCCAGCAGCGCGCCGGGGGCGGTCACCGGGCTCGGTGGCTCCGGCGCCGTGAACGCGAAGTCCGGTTCGCCGGGGAGCCCGCCGGACGTCCGGAGCGGGTCCCGCGCGCCCCCCGGCGCCCCGGACCCGTCAGGCCCCTCGGACCCGTCGGACGCCGCGCCCGGCGCAGACAGCGGCGCCGTCGCGCGGGTCTCCGGCTCCGGCGCCGCCAGCGTCGACATCGCCGAATGGAACGCGGCGCTGAGATAGGCGTCGTACTCCGCGTCGTTCACCGGCAGGCCCGCCTTCCGGGCCGACTCGCGCAGGTCCGTGCGGGAGATCCGCAGCGCCGACAGCGGCGCGGCGAAGAACTCGTCGCCGTCGGCGTCGTACAGCCGCACCCACGCGTGCCCGGCGATCGTCAGCAGCTCGATGCCGCCGATCCGGTCCTCCGGCATCTTCAGCACCACGTCGCCGGCCGCGTCCGCCCAGCCGAGCCCGCCGTCCGCGACGACCAGCCGGCCGCCCGGGACCTGCGCGAAGATGTCCGGCAGCCCCTCCAGCCCGTACTCGGGACGGCGCGGCGGCCGCGCCCCCGGCGTGATCACGTGGTAGCCGTGGTCGTCGAGCGCGTGCGCGAGCTGGAAGCCGTCCAGGCCGTGCGCGGGCAGCCGCGCGACCAGCTCCAGCCGGTGCCCGAACGCCAGCGCCGCGAGCTCCGCGCGGCGCGGCTCGCCGCTCAGCGGGTCCAGCCGCAGCCCCGGCCCCACCACGACCGCCGCGACCTTCCCGGACGGCAGGTCCTGCAACTGGCGGCGGCCCGGCCGGGCCCGCACCAGCAGCCGCTCCGCCGTGATCGTCCAGTGCACCCGGGCGGCGCGCAGCAGCCGCCGCCGCGCCGCCAGCACCCCGGTGATCGCGGCGAGCGCCCAGCATCCCGCGGCCAGCCGCGCCTCGAACCCGCCCGCGCCCTGCACCGCGATCCGCACGATCATGATCGCGCCGAGCACGCCGGTGAGCGTGCCGAGCAGCGCGACGCGGCGCCGCCCCGGCAGCGGGTCCGGCGTGTCGAGCCGGAGCTCGCCGCGCTCCGGCGCCGCGCCGCCCGCCCCGTCCTTCGGACGCGGCGGCTCGTGCACGGCCGCGAGCAGCGCCGCCTCCTGGTCCAGCAGCCGCTTCTCCGCGGCGTGGTCGCGCGGCAGCGGCCCAGGCGCCGAGAAGCCGGGACCGGGCACGTCCCCGTCCGGCCCCTGGTGCCGCAGCGCCTCGTCCAGCGCGGGATCGAGCAGGTCGCTCGCCTCGCCGTCCAGCACGTGCATCGGGATGCCGAGCCGGCGCGCCGTCACGAACAGCGCCAGCGGCTCCAGCCCCATCGCCGTCAGCCCGCCGACCGCGGTCCGCCCGAACCGGTGGAAGACCGTCAGCATGCCGTCGCCGGTCGTGATCGCGAGCCCGTCGATGCGGTCCCGCTCGTAGCGGACCATCACCAGCCCGCCCTTGCCGATCCGCTCCAGCCCCGCCGCCGACAGCCGCCAGTACGGCCGGGGCCGCCGCCGGCGCGCCTCCGGCGCCGCGCCGAGCAGCCACGGGAACGTCGACACCGCCGCGATCAGCAGCGCCCACAGCCACACGGGCCGGATCGACAGCAGCGCCAGCGCGACCGCCAGCAGCGCGAACGGCCCCGCCGCCACCGGCCGCCACCGTCCCCCGGCCCCCGAGAGCCCGACGAGCTCGGTGCTCATTGGATTGCCCTCGGCGGTCGGGCCTTGGAGGCCCTCCCTTCCACGGGCAATGCGGCGATCGCTGCATCGCTTCGACTCGCCCTGGGGGCTCGCTGCGCGATCAAGTTCTCGCAAGCTCGAACTTGGCTTCGCACGCGATCGCAACGCTCGGGTCCGCGCGGGCCGGGCTTCGGGCCGTGGCCGGGCTTCAGGCCGTGGTGGGGGTTCGGGCCGTGGTGGGGGTTCGGGACGCCGGCGGCGGTCGCCGGCGGCGGTCCGGTCGGGGGCTTCCGGGGCGTGTCACCCTGCGGCATGCGGCGCCCTCCTTCGGCGGGCAACGGGACGAACGTGGGGGACGCTTCGGCTCGCTTCGCGATGGGATTCTCGCAAGCGCGGCGCCGGGTTCGCAGAGGTTCGGGGGTTCGCGGAGCAGACCGTGGCCGGACGGTCAGGTCGCGGCCGGCCGCCCGCGCCGCACCGGTCGCGGAGGTCGCACGGGTCATCCGCGTCTCCGGAACAGGCCGTAGCCGACGGCGGCGGCGATGGCGAGGGCGACGAAGAGCCCGGTCCGGACGCCGCCGGCGTCGCGGTGGCCCTGGTCGGCGTCGTCCTTCGCCGCCTTCTTCGCGGTCTTCGCGGAGGCCGACGGTGAGGTGCCGGCCTTGTCCGCGCCCGGCACCGGGACCTTGTAGACGGGCTGCTTGACGCCTTCGGAACCGGCCAGGAAGTACCTGCCGTCGGGCGTGTAGGTGATCGACTCGCCCTGCGGCTGGAACGGCAGCGACACCGAGCCGAGCGACTTGCCGGGGCGGCCGTCCGGCGTCACGTCGTACATGCGGGCGCCGAAGTAGGTGCGGATGACGCAGGTGCTGCCATCGGGGGCGAACGCCCCGTCCGTCGCGATCGCGGGCGCGTTGCCGATCTTGTGCATGACGTTGTAGCCGGACGTGCGCAGGTGCTTCGGCGCCTCGTAGATCGCGCCGCCGAACAGCTTGCTGGCGATGTAGAGCCGGTTCGTGCGCGGGTTGACCATGAGGGTCTCGGCGTTGCGCGGCCCGTCCGCGTACTTGATCCTGAACGCGGTGGCGCGGATCGTCTGGCTGCGCACCTGCGCGGGCTCGGGGATCCGGTAGACGGTGACGTACGGCCAGGCGCCGCCGAGGTTGTCGCCGATGTCGCCCATGTAGATCGCGGGGCGGCCCTTCTCGTCCTTGCCGAGCGCCATCGCCTCCCAGTCGCGCGCCGTCGCGCCGCCCAGCGTCAGCACGGCCCGCACCCGCCCGTCCGGGCCCAGCGCGTAGATCTTGGGGACGCCGCCGGAGTCGTTGTGGGTGTAGACGATGCCGGGGTGGACCGTGCTCGCCGCGAGCCCGCTGGACTCGGTGATCCGCGGGTCGCCGATCGTGAAGGCCGTGGTGCCGCCGGACGCCGTCGCGGCCGCGGCGGGCGGGGCCCAGCAGGCGGCGGAGGCGGCGCCGAGGGCGAGTGCGGCGGTGGCGCCGAGCAGGGCACGCGGGGCCGACGGACGCACTGACATCTCGTGATCAACCCCGTTCCCCCGCCCGGTCGATCATACGACGCGCCCCGCGAGCCGGGAGTGCCCCGGCGGTCAACGCAGCAGTGCTCCGATGACCACGGCCAGGATCAGCGCGGTCAGCACGGTGGGGAGCAGCCATTGGGGCGCGCGGTTCACGCATTGAGCTTATGCGGCGCCGTGCGCGGCGCGAACCGGACGGCGATGATCTGCATCTCATCTGGCATGTGCGGTTTGTTCGGGGTGGTGCGCTCGCCCTTCGCCGACGACCCGGGACGGGCGTCGGACGTGTTCGTGACCTTGGGCTCGCTCGCGGAGGAGCGCGGCACGGACTCGGCGGGGGTGGCGCTGCTCGGGGGCTGGCCGGGCCTCGGGCACGCCGGGTGCCGGGTGGTGAAGGGCCGCGGCCGGTTCTCCGCCGTCTGGCGCACCGAGCTGCTCGCCGAGCTGGACCGCGCGCCGGTCGCGATGGGCCACACCCGCTGGGCGACGCAGGGGTCCCCGGCGGACGCGGCGAACGCCGCCCCCATGCTGGTTGCCGGGCCGGGACCGAAGTCCGCAGGCATCGTCGGGACGCACAACGGCGACGTCGACGCCGGGGCGCTGCGGGCCCGGTTCGGGCCGCCCGCCCCGTCCGGCGCGACCGACAGCGAGGCGATCCTCCAGGTGCTCGCCGGGCGGGGCGGGTCGTCCGGGGTCACCGAGGTCCTGGAGGCGCTCGTCGGACGGGCCGCGCTCGCGTGGGTGGACCGCGACCGTCCGGCCCAGGTGCACCTGGCGCGGGCCGCGCTGAGCCCGCTCGCCGTCGCCGTGGACTCCGAGCAGAACATCTACTGGGCGTCGAACCCGCGCTGGTTCCGGGTGGTGCAGCGGTACACGCGGGTCCGGTTCGCGACGATCGTCATGCTCCGCGAGGGCACCTACATGCGGGTCGGCACCGAGCGCGCGCCCGGGCGCCGCGACCGGCCGCAGGTACTGGCCGCGGCCTCCTTCGTCCCGACGGCGCGGCCTGCGGACCACGACGACCGGGTCTGGACGGGCTTCACCGAGGCCGACCGCGCCCGCGACCGCGCCACCCTCCGGCACCGCCTGGTCACCCCGGACTCCCCGGCCTTGACCCCCGTCGCCTGACCCCGGAGCCGAAGCCCCAGGGTCAAGCGACCTCGGCCGACGGCCCGGCCACGCGGCGACCTGAGCCGTCGCGATCGCGTGCGAAGCCGGATTCGAGCTTGCGAGAATCCGATCGCGCAGCGAGCCCCCAGGGCGAGTCGGAGCGATGCTGCGATCGCACGCATTGCCCGCCGAAGGGAGGGCCCCCAGGGCCCGACCGCCAAGGGCAATGCAATTAGGACAGGCGTTCCACCACGTAGTCGATGCACGCGGTGAGGGCTTCGACGTCGGACGGGTCGATCGCCGGGAACATGCCGATCCGCAGCTGGTTGCGGCCGAGCTTGCGGTACGGCTCGGTGTCGACGATCCCGTTGGCGCGCAGCACCTTGGCGACGGCCGCCGCGTCGACGTCGTCGTTGAAGTCGATCGTGCCGACGACCTGCGAGCGCTGCTCGGGGTCGGTCACGAACGGCGTCGTGTACGAGGTCTTCTCGGCCCAGGTGTACAGGCGCTGCGAGGAGTCGGCGGTGCGGGACGTCGTCCAGTCCAGGCCGCCCTGCCCGTTCATCCACTCGATCTGCTCGGCGAGCAGGATCAGGGTGGCGACGGCCGGGGTGTTGTAGGTCTGGTCCTTGGACGAGTTGTCCCGGACGGTCTTCAGGTTGAAGAACTCCGGCACGTAGCGGTCGGACGAGGCGATCTCGTCGATCCGCTCCAGCGCGGCGGGCGAGGCGAGCGCGACCCACAGGCCGCCGTCGGCGGCGAAGCACTTCTGCGGCGCGAAGTAGTAGACGTCGGCCTCGGTGACGTCGACGGGCAGGCCGCCGGCGCCGGAGGTGGCGTCCACCAGGACGAGGCCGTCGCGCGCGGTGGTGCCGGCGGGACGCTTGATCGGCATGGCGACGCCGGTCGAGGTCTCGTTGTGGGTGAGCGCGTAGACGTCGACGTCCTCCTCGGCGGACGCCTCCGGGTGCTGGCCGGCCGGGCTCTCGATGACCGTCGGGTTCCCCAGCCAAGGCGCGCCCGTGGTGACCTTGGCGAACTTGCTGGAGAACTCACCGAACGTCAGGTGCTGCGACCGCTGCCGGACGAGACCGAACGCGGCGGCGTCCCAGAACGCGGTGGTGCCGCCGTTGCTGAGCAGGACCTCGTAGCCCTCGGGGAGGGAGAACAGCTGCGCCAGGCCCTCGCGGACCCGGCCGACGAGGGACTTGACCGGCTTCTGCCGGTGGGAGGTGCCCATGTACGTCGAGCCGGACTCGGCGAGCGCGGCGAGCTGCTCGGGACGGACCTTGGACGGACCGCATCCGAAGCGGCCGTCGGCGGGCTTGATGTCGGCGGGAATGGCTATGGCTGGATTCGCGCTTTCGGTCACTCGCAGAAGGCTACTTGGTGCGGTGTACGACCCAGGTAAGCAGGGCCACCAGCATCACTCCGCAGACAGCCGCGACGACCCCCGGCGGATAGATCCAGTCGCGGCCGTGGGCGTGGTCGTCCACGGCGGCGCGGACGGCGTCGTAGGTGAGGAACGCGAGCAGCGCGGCGCCGAGGACGGCGGCGACGCGGCCGGAGACGGCGTTGGTGCGGCGGCGGCGTTCCTCACGTTCCGCCGCGTACCGGCGCATCTCGTCGGCCGGGTCGGGCTCCGGCTCGGCGGGGCGGACGGCGCGGGCGGCGGGTCCGATGTCGCCTTCCAGCGGCTCGTCCGGGTCCTCGGTCATGGTGCCCATGATGGCAAACGGGTCCCGGTGCGCGGCACGCCGCAGGTCGGGGACCGTGGCCGAATTACCACGAACGTCGGGTGTATCTCGGAAATTTTCGATCCATTTCGCTATACACGACGTCCAATGACTCGAGGGCGCGCGCGGGAGGTGCGTGCCGAGAAGAGGAGCCGCCGGGGGACGAGGGCGAGAGCGAGGGGTTTCCCATGCCGGGCGACGGCGACCGGATCCTGTCCGAGGATCGGCTGCGCGGAGTGCTCGACCTGTTCGAACGGCTGCGCGAGCGGCCGCCGTGGCGCTGGCGGGAGCGGCTGCGGCCGCTGCTCCTGCTGCTCGGCCCGGCGGGGCCCGCCGCGCACGTCGCGGAGATGTTCAAGAACCGGTGCGAGCAGGAGCGCGCGCCCGTCTCGCACATCGCGGCCGACACCCCCGCCACGGACGTCGCGGGCGTGCTGCGCGAGGCGAAGCGGGAGCTGTCGCAGCCGAGCAGCCGGGCCCGCGGGGAGCCGGCGCTGCGGTTCCCGCTGCTGGAGATGGCGCTGTGGCTGCGGGACCTGCGGGAGATCCGGCTGGCCGGCGACCAGTCGCCGCCCCGGTACGCCTCCCCGTCGGAGCGGGAGAACTTCCAGCTCGTCCGGCGGCTCACGCACCCGCCCGTCGGCGACAACGAGAACGCGCGGCGCCGCGAGCTGAACCGGGTGATCCGGCGGCGGGGCCGGGACGTCCTGCGCGACCTGGAGGAGCCGCGCAGCCGCACCGCGACGTTCCTGTCGTTCCTGGAGCAGATCGCGCCGATCGGCGTCGCGGTCGTCGCGCTGATCAGCGCCGGGACCGCCGCCGCGCTGGACCTGGCGTCCGCGGTGCTGGCGGCCGTGGTCGGGCTGGCGTTCGTGACGGTGCAGATCGTCGCGCGGACGCGCGGCTGGTACGGGGTGCGGCGGTTCGGCTGGTTCGTCGGGCAGCCGTACCTGCAGCGCGACTCCACCGGCTTCCTCGGCTTCGCCCTCAACGTGTTCGACCCGCGGCCCGTCGAGCCGGACGACCACGCCGAGCAGCTCGACCTGCTGCTGGTCGCGGCGTTCCTGGAGGACCTGCGGCGCAACTACCGGCGCGACTACCGGCGGGCGGCGTGGGCGCGGGTCCGCTATCCGGTGCTGATCTTCGAGCATCTGGCGCCCGGGCATCCCGGCGTGCGGGTGATCGAGTCCATCGAGCACGTCCGCGCCGACGGCGGCGCCGGCGCGGCGCCGCCCGGCTTCGATCCGCTGGTCGTCACCGCGGGCGTCGACCCGGCCACCCCCGCCGAGGACGGCCCTTCCGCAGCGGCCGGGCCCCGGCTGGTGGACCGGCTCGCGCAGGCGGTCCGCGTCGACCTGTGGTCGGGGGAGCCGCAGAGCGTGTTCGCGGCGCGCGCGCTGTGGGACCGGTACTGGCGCGAGCAGCGGCGCGTGGGCGTCCTCGGGTCGCGGCGGGAACTGCGCGTCGACATCACCCGCGACCCCGGCGGCGACATCCCGCCCGTCCGGCCGGTGCGGCGGCGGCCGCGGCTGACGCATCCGGCGCTGCCGTGGATCGCGATGGTCGCGGTCGCCGCCGCGTCGATCACCGTCATCTCCGTGCAGGTCGACCGGTACTGCTCGCCGTTCGGCATCAAGCGGACGGCGTCCGGCGAGTGCGTCGGGATCACCGACGGGTCGTTCAAGTTCGGCGAGGCCAGCGACGGCGAGAACAACGACAACCGGCTGTCGTCGGTGCTCGGGCGGCTGAAGAGGCAGAACGACGCGGTGGCGCGGTCCGGCAAGCCGCACGCGACGATCGTCTACCTCGGCCCGATCACCGCCGACCCCGCCATCCAGAACCGGCAGCTCGACCTGCTCGCCGGCGCCGAGGGCGAGCTGGTCGGCCTGGCGATGGCGCAGGAGGAGTTCAACGCGGCCAGCCAGAGCCTGCGGATGCGGGTGCTCGTCGCGAACGCGGGCGCCCGGTTCCAGCACGCCCGGCAGGTCGCCGGGCAGATCCGCGACCTGGCGCTGAAGGACCGGTCCGTCGTCGCGGTCGTCGGGTTCGAGCAGAGCCGGGCCGAGACCCAGGACGCGATCAAGGTGCTGTCGACGGCCGCGCTGCCGATGGTCGGCACCGCCAACAGCTACAACGAGACGGGGATGCTCGGCCACGACGCGGGCTTCTCCCCGTACTACTTCCGCCTCGCGCCGCCCAACCGGCGGCTGGCGCAGCACGCCGCCTACTGGGCGAGCCGCGGGCGGGTCGGGGGCGAGCGGGCCCGCACCGTGGACGTCATCTACAACGCCGACCCCCACGACCTGTACAGCAGGGACCTGGCCGCGTCCTTCAAGAGCGCCTTCACCGGATACGTGAAGGGCGGGCGGGTCGTCGTCCGCGACTACGACAGCCCGGGGAACCTCGGCAAGACCGTCCACGAGCTGTGCCGGAAGCCGCCGGACCTGTTCTACTACGCGGGCCGCTCGGACGAGTTCCGCACCTTCACCGACGTCCTCCAGCACACCTGCCCCAGCGGGCAGCTCGTCCTGGCCGACGACGAGATCGCCAAGTACGTCAGCGACAACGCGCCGCAGATCGGCCGGGTCGCCACGTTCCGCCTGTTCTACATGCCGCTCGCCGCGCACGAGGCGTGGACGAGCGCGTGGGTCGGCGACCGCCGGAACGTGTTCTTCAACGCCTATCCCGGCGCCGTCGACTCGATCATCGGGAAGAACGCGCCCCGCGACCTGCGGCCGTCGGAGACCCGCGCCGCCGTCAGCTACGACGCCGCCTCGATGATCGGGTTCGTGGCGGGCCAGGTCTTCACCGCGCAGGCGGCGCCGCCGACCGCGGGCGGCGTGTTCGCGGCGCTGGACGACCCGGGCGACGGCCCGCTGTGGAACGGGGCGAGCGGCGTCCTCGCGTTCACCGGCCGCCCCGACGGCCACGTGGTGCCGGACAAGCCCGTGCTGCTCGCCACCGTCCGCCCGGACGGCGCCGTCGAGGTCGAGGAGGTCTGCGGGCGGCTCGTCACCGGCCACCAGGCCCGCGCGGACTGCCCGGCGGGCGACGGCGCGCCGTCCGAGCCGTCCCGCTGAGGGCGCGAAGCCCGCCGAGGGCGCATGAGCCCGCACGAGCCCGCCGAGGGCGCACGAAGGCCCCCGGTTCCGTGTGAACCGGGGGCCTCAGGCGCGTTCAGCGGGGGGAGGGGGAACCGGCGCGTCAGCCGGCCGTGCGATCAAGCACCGCGCTTGAGGACCTCCGCCGCTCCGGCGACGTCGTCGATCGACCGGGTGCCCGGCCCGACGTACCGGGCGCTCGGCCGGACGAGGCGGCCGGTGCGCTTCTGCTCCAGGATGTGCGCGGCCCACCCGGCGGTCCGGCCGCAGGTGAACATCGCGGGCATCATCGCGGTCGGGACCTCGGCGAAGTCCAGGATGACCGCGGCCCAGAACTCCACGTTCGTCTCGATCGGGCGGTCGGGGCGGCGCTCGCGCAGCTCGGCGAGGGCGGCGTCCTCCAGGGCCTTCGCGGCCTCGAAGCGCGGCGCGTCCAGCTCCTTGGCGGTGCGGCGCAGCACCCGGGCGCGCGGGTCCTCGGCGCGGTACACGCGGTGGCCGAAGCCCATCAGCCGGTCGCCGGAGTCGAGGATGTCGGTGACGACCTTGCGGGCGTCGCCGAGCTGCTCGACCTTCTCGATCATCGGCAGGACGCGGGCCGGGGCGCCGCCGTGCAGCGGGCCCGACATGGCGCCGATCGCGCCGGAGATGCTCGCCGCCACGTCGGCGCCGGTGGAGGCGATGACGCGGGCGGTGAAGGTGGAGGCGTTCATGCCGTGCTCGGCGGCGGAGACCCAGTACGCGTCGATGGCCCGGACGTGCTTCGGGTCGGGCTCACCGCGCCAGCGGACCATGAACCGCTCGGTGATGGTCGAGGCCTCGTCGATCCGGCTCTGCGGCACCATCGGGACGCCGATGCCGCGCGCCGACTGGGCGACGAACGACAGCGCGGTCACCGACACCCGGGCGAGGTCGGCGCGGGCCTGCTCGTCGGAGATGTCGAGCAGCGGCCTCATCCCGTAGGCGGGGGCGAGGGTGGGGAGCGCGCTCTGCACGTCCACCCGGACGTCGCCGGAGGTGACCGGCAGGACGTGCGGGTCGGCGGGGGCCAGCCCCGGGTCGAAGCTGTCGTCGACCAGGAGTCCCCAGGCGTCGCCGAAGGAGACGCGGCCGACGAGCTCCTCGATGTCGACGCCCCGGTAGCGGAGGGCGCCGCCCTCCTTGTCCGGTTCGGCGATCTCGGTCTCGAAGGCGACGACCCCCTCAAGACCGGGTTTGAAGTCGGACATGTCGTCCTGCCTTTCGTCCCCAACTGTTGATAAGGCGGTGTCGTGCCATTGAACCCTGTCCGCCTTACCGCCCAGTACCCAGGTCCATGTGAGATGCACAATCCCCAGGTGAGAGGCTCTGACGCTGTGGATTCCCCAACACCCGACCCCGCACGGCTCCGCAGGTCCTACGAGGGCGGCGAGCTGGCGGAGGCGGCCCTCCCCGCCGATCCGCTCGCGCTGTTCGCCGCGTGGTTCGCCGATGTGCACGCCGCCGGGCTCCCGGAACCGAACGCGATGGTGCTGGCCACGGCGTCCGCGGACGGCGTCCCGAGCGCCCGGACGGTGCTGCTGAAGGGGTACGGGCCGCACGGCTTCCGCTTCTTCACCAACCTCACCTCCGCCAAGGGCCGCGACCTGGCGGAGAACCCGCGCGCGGCGCTCGTCTTCCCGTGGCACGCGATGCACCGGCAGGTGCGCGTCGCCGGCCCGGTCTTCGCCCTGTCCCCGGACGAGTCGGAGGCGTACTTCCGGACCCGGCCCTACGGGTCGCGGATCGGCGCGTGGGCGAGCGAGCACCAGTCCGGGGTGATCGCGGACCGGTCGGTGCTGGAGCGGCGGTTCGCCGAACTCGCCGAGCGGTGGCCGGATCCGGCCACCGCGCCGGGCGGCGACGCGGTCGCGGAGGGGGACGCGGTGCCGCTGCCGGACTTCTGGGGCGGGTTCCGGGTCGTCCCGGAGAGCATCGAGTTCTGGCAGGGGAGGCGCGACCGGCTGCACGACCGCATCCGGTACCGGCGGACGGCGCTGGACGATCAGGGCCGCCCCCTGGACGCGGACCCGGACGCGGCCGGGAGGTGGGTGACGGAGAGACTGTCTCCGTGACATCGGAACAGCAGCCACCCCCCGCCTACGCTCCTGACATCCCGAGGGAGGGAGCCGCGGACGCCCCCGACGCGTCCGCCGACGAGCCCGAGAGCCGCCCCGAGGAACCGGAGGAACCCGAGGAACCGGAGGAACCCGGAGAGCCGCGAGCCGGCTCCCCGTCGGGGAGGCGCGGCCGCGGCATGGTCCGGCGGCTCGCGATCGACACCCGCCCCCTCGGCCACCCCCCGTACCGGCGGCTGTGGCTCGGGCAGGGCGTGTCGTTCGTCGGCTTCCAGGTCACGGCCGTGGCGGTGCCGGTCCAGGTCTACGACATGACCGGGTCGTCGTTCTGGGTCGGCGTGCTCGGGCTCGTCAACCTCGTCCCGCTGATCGTGTTCGGGCTGTGGGGCGGCGCGGTCGCCGACCACATGGACCGGCGCAAGCTGCTGTTCTCCTCGTCCTGCGTGATGTGGGGCGCCACGCTGCTGCTGCTCGTCCAGGCGCTGCTGCACCTGGACAGCCTCCTGCTGATCATGGTGGTGGTGGCGGTGCAGGCGACCGGGTTCGCGGTGTCGTCGCCGACCCGCAGCGCGATCATCCCGCGGCTGGTGGACAAGTCCCTCGTCCCGGCCGCCAACACGCTGAACTTCACCGCCAGCCAGGTCGGGATGCTCGCCGGACCGCTGTTCGCCGGCGTGATCCTCGCCCGCTGGAGCTACGGCGCCGCCTACGGGATGGACGCGGTGCTGTTCACCGTCGGGCTGTGGGCGGCGCTGCGGCTGCCGTCGATCCCGCCGCTCGGCGAGGTCGCCGGCACGCCCGGGCTGCGGTCGGTGATCGACGGGCTGCGCTACCTCGGCACCCAGCCGGTGCTGCTGATGTCGTTCGTCGTCGACATCATCGCGATGGGCGTCGCGATGCCGCGCGCGCTGTTCCCCGAACGGGCCGAGACCCGGTTCGGCGGCGAGGGCGCGGTCGGCTACCTGTTCGCCGCGATCGCGGTCGGCGCGTTCCTCGGCGGGCTGATCTCCGGCTGGATAGGCCGCGTGCACCGGCAGGGGATCGCGCTGGTGGCGTCGATCGTGGTGTGGGGCCTCGCCGTGGCCGCCGCGGGCCTCGCGCACCAGCTGTGGCTGGCGGTGCTGCTGCTCGCCGTCGGCGGCGGCGCCGACCTGGTGTCGTCGGTGTTCCGCCAGACGATGCTCCAGACGTACGCGCCCGACGAGATGCGCGGCCGCCTCCAGGGCGTGTTCACCGTCGTCGTCGCGGGCGGTCCCCGGCTCGGCGACGTGCGGGCGGGCGCGGTCGCGAGCGTCGCCGGCGCCACCGCCTCCTGGGTGGGCGGCGGCATCGCCTGCGCCGTCCTGGTGGTCGCGGTCGCCCTGCTCGTCCCCGCGCTCCTGCGGTACGACACCCGTACCGCCCGAGCCGAGCCGACCTGAGGCGGGTCAGCGGAGGGCCTGAGCGGCGACCTTGAGGTCGTCGACCAGACCGGCGTACATGGCGTCGCGGTCCTCGGCGCGCAGGACGGCGGACGGGTGGATCGTCGCGACGACCTGCGCGTCCGCGTCGCCCGGCGGGGTCTCGTCGATCTCCCGCCCGGCGGCGGGGGTGCCGATCGTCTCCAGGTCGGGGAGGGCGAGCAGCCGCCCGCGCAGCTTCGTCACCCGGAACGACGAGCCCAGAAGCGCCTTGCCGGCGGTCGCGCCGAGCACGACGACCACGTCCGGGTCCAGGGTCCGCAGCTCGGCCAGCAGCCACGGCCGGCACGCGCGCATCTCGCCCGCGTTCGGCGTCTCGTGGATGCGCCGCTTGCCCCCCGACTGCCGCTTGAACTTGAAGTGCTTGACGGCGTTGGTGACGTAGACGTCGCCGCGCTCGATCCCCGCCTCCTCCAACGCGCGGTCCAGGACGCGTCCGGCGGGGCCGACGAACGGGTGGCCCTGGCGGTCCTCCTGGTCGCCGGGCTGCTCGCCGACGAGGACGACCCGTCCGCCGGACGAGCCCTCGCCGAACACCGTCTGGGTGGCGTTCTCGTAGAGCCCGCAGCCCCGGCACCCGGCCGCGGCGCGGCGCAGCGCGTCCAGATCGGAGCGCCCGGCGGGGGAGTCCGGCAGGAACGGCTCGGCGTCGTGGGAAGTTTCCGCGTTCATCTCGCGTTTCCCCGTACCCGCCGTCTCCGGGATATTCGCGCGATCCGGCGACGGTGGGCCCGAGCAAGTAGACTTCAAGGCCATAAGACTGGAGGGAGCTGTGACCTCACACGGCCTGATCGATACCACGGAGATGTATCTCCGGACGGTGTTCGAGCTCGAAGAGGAGGGGATCATCCCCCTTCGCGCGCGCATCGCCGAGCGGCTCTCCCAGAGCGGCCCGACGGTGAGCCAGACGGTCGCGCGGATGGAACGCGACGGGCTGCTGCGGGTCGAGGGCGATCGGCACCTCGAGCTGACCGACAGCGGCCGCGGCCTGGCCACCCGCGTGATGCGCAAGCACCGGCTCGCCGAATGCCTCCTGGTCAACGTCATCGGACTGCCCTGGGAGGACGTCCACATCGAGGCGTGCCGGTGGGAGCACGTGATGTCGGAGGAGGTCGAGCGGCGGCTGGTCGCGCTGCTGGACAACCCGACCACCTGCCCGCACGGCAACCCGATCCCCGGCCTGGACGAGCTGGGCGGCCACGGCGACGACGCCGCCGCGGCGCCGCTGTCGGTGATGACCGCGGTCGCGAGCGCGTCGGGCGCCGCCGCCGTCGTCCGGCGGATCAGCGAGCAGGTGCAGATGGACAGCGACCTGATGCTTAGACTCAAGCAAATAGGGATACAACCGGGACGAGAGGTGACTCTCCGGGCGACCGATGACGGGGTGCGGGTGACCTGTGACGACGAGGCCGACGGTGCTGCGACGGAGTTGCCGCGCGACATCGCCGAGCACGTCTTCGTCAGCAGGCGCTGACACGGTCGGCGTGCCGCCCCCCGCCCCCGCCGCGACGGTCTATACCGAAGATCTCCATACCATCGCGCCGTTCGGGCGTATCCCGGTGGCGGGTTCGTCGTTCAATACGACGAGGAGAACACGAACGAGGACCGCGCCGCGACGCCCGGTGATCATCGCCGCGGGCGGTGCGGCCCGGCCGCGCGGACGCGACGCGGCCACCGGCGGGACCGCGACTGTGATCGGGATGGGGAGATGAAGCGTTGGGGGGAAGCGCCCTTCGAGGCGCATCTGCCGCCCGAGACCGTCCTCAACCAGATGGAGATGGCGGTCATCGTCTGCGACCGCTTCAGCAACGTCATCTACGGCAACGCGTTCGCGCGCCAGCTCTTCGGGTTCGGCGGCGACGAGATCATCGGGCACTCCATCCTGTCGCTCGGCATCGCCGAGGAGGACCACGAGCAGGCCACCGAGCTCGCCCGGCACGTCCTGAAGGGCGGCGTCTGGGAGGGCACCTTCTGCAACCTGCGCGCCGACGGCACCACCGTCTACACGCGCGCGCACGCCGTCCCCCTGCGGCACCCGTCCGGCGCGGTCGACGGCGTCGTGATCTTCGCGCGGGAGGCGCTGCGCTCGAACCAGCGCGACCAGGAGCGGTACGGGCTGCTGGAGCGGATCGGCGAGCGGCTCGCCGGGTCCCTCGAACTGGAGTCGACGCTGCGGCGCGTCGCCGACACCCTCGTCCCGCAGTTCGCCGACCACTGCTTCATCGACCTCTACAGCGGCGACCGGCTCTACCGGCGGGTGTCCCGGCACGCCGGCAACTGGGAGCCGCCGCCCGGCACCTGGGCCGAGGTCGGCGAGCCCGTCTCGTACCCGCCCGGCCACTTCAGCGCCAAGGCGATGGCGCGCCGCGACGCCGTCCTCGTCGAGGACATGGTCCAGCACCGCTTCGCCGCGCCGACCGAGTCGTCCCAGCGGCTCGGCGAGTCGATGGGCATCACCTCGGTGATCTCCGCGCCGCTGCTGGTGCGCGGCGAGCTGCTCGGCGTGATGAGCCTGGCGCTGTCCAACCTGTCCAAGCGGCCCGACCCGCACTACGACGGCTTCGACCGCGACCTGCTCGGCGCCATCGCCAGCCGCGTCGCGCTCGCCGTCGACAACGCGCTGCTGTTCGAGGAGGAGCGCGAGACCGCGCTCGCCTTCCAGAAGCACCTGCTGCCCGGCGACCGCCCGCCCCCGCTGGACGGCCTGCAGATCGCCTGGCGGTACGAGCCGGCCCGCCCGCTGGAGGCGCACGGGCACGGCATCCAGACCCAGGTCGGCGGCGACTGGTACGACGTGATCCCGCTGTCGGCCGGACGCGTCGGGCTCGTCATCGGCGACGTCGAGGGACGCGGCGCCCGCGCCGCGGCGGTGATGGGCCAGCTGCGCGCCGCGCTGCGCGCCTTCGCCCAGGACGACAAGCCCCCGGCCGACATCCTGCGCAAGCTCGACGAGTGGGTCCGGACGATGACCCGCCCGGAGCGGATGCGGTCCGGCTGGAACAGCGACGACCTCGTCCGCCCGCCGCTGGTGTCGTGCACCTACTTCGTGTACGACGCGTGGTCGCGGGTGCTGGAGTTCGCCAACGCCGGCCACGACCCGCCGCTGCTCATCGTGGACGGCGACGTCGGCGAGCTGGACTTCGAGAGCGAGGGCGCCATGCTCGGCGTCCGCGCCCCCGGCATGGGCGGCGAGATCCTCTTCAACGAGGAGCAGTGCGAGCTGCAGCCCGGCTCGACGCTCGTGCTGTACACCGACGGCCTCATCGACCGGCGGCCCAAGGACGACGGCGAGTACTACACGCGGGAGGAGTCCCGCGAGATGGTCCGCGACGCCGTCCAGCGGGTCGCGCGCGGCGGCGTCGAGGCCATCGCGAACGCCGCCTACGACGCCGTCCCCGGCGACATCGACGACGACGTGGCGATCGTGGTGATCCGCACCGCCGCCGACGAGCTGGCGGTCGAGGAGCGCACGTTCCCCGCCGAGCCGATCATGGTGTCGGAGGCGCGCCGGATGGCCGCCGACGCGTTCGCGTCCTGGGGCATGCTCGACGAGCAGGCCGAGCTGGCCTGCCTGCTGGTCTCCGAGGTCGTCACGAACGTCGTGCTGCACGCCACCTCGACGCCGCAGCCGCGCCGCGAGCTGGTCGTCCCGGTGCCCGCCGGGCCGCCCGGCCGCGGCGGCGAGCCGCTGAGCGCGCCGCCGCCCGTCCAGTTCAACACCGCGCAGGTCGGCGGCGCGTTCGAGGGCGGCCTCGACCCCGCCATGGACCCGGGCGGGTTCGACGAGGACGACTGGACCCTCGGCGCCGACCTCGGCCGCCGCGAGCCGCCCACCAAGGAGTTCCGGCTTCGGCTGCGGCGCGGCGGCGACGCGATCTGGGTCGAGGTGTTCGACTCCGACATGCGGCTGCCGCGCATCCGCAGCGCGGGCGAGACCGACGAGGGCGGCCGCGGCCTCTACCTCGTCGACCAGCTCGCGACCCGGTGGGGCGCCCGCCCGACCAACGACGGCAAGGCCGTCTGGTTCGAGCTGCCGCTGACCCCGTGATGCGGGCCTGGGCGGTGGACGCGCCGGCTCCGATCGCCTCGGGGCCGCTGCGCCGCGCCGACCGGGACGTCCCGTCGCCGGGGCCGGGGGAGCTGCTGGTGCGCGTCCTGGCCTGCGGCGTCTGCCGGACGGACCTGCACGTCGCGGAGGGCGACCTGCCCGTCCACCTGCCCGGCGTGACGCCCGGCCACGAGATCGTCGGGGAGGTCGCCGAGGCGGGCGCGGGCGCGCTGCACGCCGCCGGCGACCGGGTCGGCGTCGCGTGGCTGCGCGGCACCTGCGGCGCGTGCCGGTTCTGCCGCCGCGGCGCCGAGAACCTGTGCCCGTACTCGGTCTACACCGGCTGGGACGCCCACGGCGGCTACGCCGAGTACGCTCTCGCCGTCGACGCCTACACCTACGCGCTGCCGCCCGAGCTCGACGACGTGCGCGCCGCGCCGCTGCTGTGCGCGGGCATCATCGGCTACCGCGCCCTGCGCCGCGCCGACCTGCCGCCGGGCGGGCGGCTCGGGATCTGGGGGTTCGGCGGCTCCGCGCACCTCGCCGCGCAGATCGCGCTCGCCGAGGGCGCCGACGTGCACGTGTTCACCCGCAGCCCCGCCGCCCGCGAGCTGGCCCGCGACCTCGGCGCGTCCTGGGCCGGCGACTCCTTCGACGCCTCGCCGGAACCGCTCGACTCCGCCATCGTCTTCGCGCCGGCCGGCGAGCTCGTCCCCGCCGCGCTCGAACGCCTGGACCGCGGCGGCACGCTCGCCGTCGCCGGCATCCACCTGAGCGACGTCCCGCCCCTGAACTACCAGCGGCACCTGTTCCAGGAGCGGCAGGTCCGGTCGGTGACCGCCAACACCCGCGCGGACGGCGAGGAGTTCCTGCGCCTCGCGGCCCGCCTCGACGTCGCCGTCACCACGCACCCCTACCCGCTGGACGCCGCGGACCGCGCCCTCGCCGACCTCGCCGCCGACCGCTTCACCGGAGCCGCCGTCCTCGTCCCGTAACCGTCACGACGACCTCAGCCGCCTCCCCGGCCACGCAACGACCCTCACCGTCGCGATCGCGAGCGAAGCCGGATTCGAGCTTGCGAGAATCCGATCGCGCAGCGAGCCCCCAGGGCGAGTCGGAGCGATGCAGCGATCGCACGAACGCCCGTTGAAGGGAGGGCGTCCAACGCCCGACCGCCGAGGGCGATCAAATCGGCTCTGCGGCGACGTGGGCCCAGGACTGGGTGAACCAGAGTTCGCCGCCGATCACGCGGGGCTTCGCGCCGGTGCGGGGGCCGCCGTCGACCTCGTCGGTGAGCGCCTCGCGGATCCGGTCGGCGGACGCCTCGTCCCGCGCGCCCGCGAGCCACGGCTCCACGGGCCGCTCGACCGTGAACACGTCGAGCCGGCGGATCGACGCGCCCGCGGAAGTGATCATCTCGGTGAGCCGGGCGATGGACGGGGTGCCCGGGTGGTCGGGGTCGCGGAGCCGCTCGATCCGGTCGCGCTCGGGGCCGGCCAGGTTGCCGCGGACGAGGTCGGCGATGATCAGCCGCCCGCCGGGCCGGCAGACCCGCAGCAACTCGCGCAGCACCCGCTCCGGCTCGCCCAGCGTGTACAGCGAGAACCGGGCCGTGACCAGCGAGAACGTGTTGTCGTGGTAGGGCAGCGCGGTGGCGTCGGCCTCGACCGCCGGGGCGGCGGGCCGGGGGCGCGGGTCCTCGCGGGTGGCCATGGCGGGCGGCCGGTCCCCGTCGTCGGGCGAGCCGGTGATGCGCACCGGGCCCGTCCCGAACTCGACCGTCGCCATCCGGCCGTTCCTGCCCGGTTCCTCCGGCGCGGGCGTCGCGTCCACCGCCGTCACGTGCCGGACCCGGGGGCGCAGCGCGGCGGGCATCGGCCCGCGGCCGCGCGCCACGTCCAGGCAGACGTCGTCGCGGTCGGGTTCGACGAACTCCAGCAGGCGCCTCAGGTGCGGGGCGATGCCGCCGGTGGTCTCCTGGACCGCGGTCGCCGGATGCGGCACGGGTGGTCTCCCTCGGCTCGGACCGGCTCCTCGGGCACGGGGACAGCGTGAAGCCGGTTTCGCCAGTTATGACTCCCGGTCGGGGCGGGAAGTTCGGATCCCGGGGTGGGAAATTCACCGCCCCGCCGCGTCAGCCTCTCAGGTGCTCGCCGTACAGCGCCCCGACGACCAGCACGAACACGATGATCACCGCGGCTCGGGTGGGCATCGGCATGCGCAGCTTCACCGCGACCCAGCGCACGCAGAACGCGGCGAGGAGCGCGACGACCGCGAGGCTGAGAAGGCCCTCGTCCATGGTCACCTTCAATCCGGGGGGAGTGCCGCCTCCTAGAACGATAGACGCGTAAGGCAAGGGTTACCTCGGAGTAGGAGCCCGGCGAGCCGCCCGATAACCTCGCGCATGTGGCAGATGCGAAGGAAGTAGACGGCCGGGACCGGCTGGACGACCTGATGACCAACGTGGCGCGGGCGCGGGTCGCCCTGGGCCTCGCGGCGTTCGCCGCGCCGAAGCTGACCGTGAAGGTGATGACGTCGGCCGGCGGCACCGACCCGGGACGCGACTACGTCGCCCGGATGTTCGCCGCCCGCGAGATCGCCCTCGGCGCCGGCTACCTGCTGAGCGACGGGCCCGGGCGGCGGCTGTGGGCCCGCGCGGGGCTGCTCGTCGACGCGCTCGACACGGTCAGCGGGCTGCGCACCCGCCGCGGCCTCCCGCTGTGGGTGACCGCCGGGGCCACCGCCATCGCGGGCGGCTCGGCCGCCCTGGGCGCCGCCAAGGTCGCCCGCGACATCGTGCGCTGACGTCCCCCCAGGGCCCCGGCCGCCGCGCCGGGGCCCCGACCCGGCGCCGCCGGGTTCCGATTTGGGGTGATCTCTGTGGGTAGACCTCCCCCGTCGGTCGGCGAGGGGGGAAGGCGGTATGACCGCTGACACGGTGGCGCGCAGCGAGGAGGCCATGCCCAAGGGCAGGGACCTGTACGTCATCCTCGGCGCGCTGATGCTGGCCATGCTGCTGGCGGCGCTGGACCAGACGATCGTCTCCACCGCGCTGCCCACCATCGTCAGCGACCTCGGCGGCCTCAACCACCTGTCCTGGGTCGTCACCGCGTACCTGCTGGCGTCCACCGCCTCGACGCCGCTGTGGGGCAAGCTCGGCGACCAGTACGGCCGCAAGCGGCTGTTCCAGGGGTCGATCGTCCTCTTCCTGGTCGGGTCGGCGCTGTGCGGCATCGCGCAGGACATGACGGAGCTGATCTTCTTCCGGGCGCTGCAGGGCCTCGGCGGCGGCGGGCTGATGGTGCTCGTCGTCGCGATCGTCGGGGACGTCGTGCCGCCCCGGGACCGGGGCCGCTACCAGGGGATGTTCGGCGCCGTCTTCGGCATCGCCAGCGTGTGCGGGCCGCTGCTCGGCGGCTGGTTCGTCGACAACCTGTCCTGGCGCTGGGTGTTCTACATCAACATCCCGATCGGCATCGTCGCGCTGCTGGTCATCGCCGCCGTCCTGCACGCCTCGGGGGAGCGCGAGCGGCACCGCATCGACTACCTCGGCTCGCTGCTGATCGTCGGCTGGTCCGTGGGGCTGGTGCTGATGACGACCTGGGGCGGCACCCGCTACGACTGGCTGTCCGCGCCGATCATCGTGCTCGCGGTCGTGTCGGTGGCGCTGATCGCGGTGTGGCTGCTGGTCGAGCGGCGCGCCGCCGAGCCGATCATGCCGCCGCACCTGCTGCGGCACGCGGTGTTCTCGCTGTCGTCGGCGATCAGCTTCGCGGTCGGCTTCGCGATGTTCGGCGCGCTGACCTTCCTGCCGATCTTCCTGCAGGTCGTGCACGGCGTCTCGCCCACCCTGTCCGGCGTGCACCTGCTGCCGATGATGATCGGCATGCTGGTCGCCTCGATCGGCTCCGGGCAGCTGATCAGCAGGACCGGCCGGTACAAGATCTACCCGGTGATCGGCACGCCGCTCATCGCGATCGCCCTGTTCCTGCTGTCGCGGCTGGACGAGAACTCCTCGACGCTGTCGATGAGCCTGCGGTTCGCGCTCCTCGGGTTCGGCCTGGGCCTGGTGATGCAGGTCCTGGTCATCGCGGTGCAGAACGCCGTCTCCTACCAGGACCTCGGCTCCGCGACGTCCGGGGTCACGTTCTTCCGTCAGATCGGCGGGTCGTTCGGTGTCGCGGTGTTCGGCTCGGTCTTCAGCAACGAACTGGCCTCGCATGTGGAGAGCCTCGCCAGGCGGGGGATGCTGCCGCCCGGCTTCAACCCGTCCGCCGTGCAGGGCAACCCGAAGCTGCTGGACCGGTTCCCCGGCTCGGTGAAGCAGGGCGTGCTGCACGCCTACGCGCAGTCCATCGACACCGTGTTCCTGTGGGCCGTGCCCGTCGCGGGGGTCGCGTTCGTCCTCACCTGGTTCCTGCGCGAGGTGCCGCTCCGCGCCACCTCCCAGACCCGCGACTACGGCGAGGGGTTCGGCGCGGCGCCGACCGTCCGCTCGTCCCGGCACGAGATCGAGCGGGCGCTCAGCGAGCTCATGCGGCGGGACGCGAAGGCCGCCGAGGTCTACAACCGGCTCGCCCGCCTCTGCGGCGTCGACATGCCCGCCGGCAGCATCTGGGCGCTGTGCCGCATCGCCAAGGACGAGACGGTCGCCGGCATGGACCTCGCGGACCGCGCCGGCGTCCCCATCGAGCAGGGCCGCCCGTACGTCGACCGGCTCGTGGACGCGGGGTACGTCCGGCGCGCCGGCGACGTCCTCGCCATCACGCCGTCCGGAGGGGCGACCGCGGAGCGGCTGTTCGCCGCGCGCCGCGAGGGCCTCGAGAAGCACGTCGAGGGCTGGTCGCCCGAGGAGCATCCGGAGCTGTCGGACGTGCTGACCAAGCTCGCCCGCGTCTCGCTGGGGGAGGACGCCGACGGGACCGTCCTGAAGCCCGGCCGGCCCGCCGGGACCGCGTCCTGACGCGCCCGCGTCACGGACCCCTCGGGAACCCTTCCGTCGTACGGTGAGCATCGCTGCGCCGAGACTCAGCTCACATGGCGTTGCGCTATGAGGGATGTAATCTCATACTGACGACCGAATCTCACTCGGTTTCGGGACGGAACCCCAGAATTTTGGAGGCGTAGTGGCCGAGGCGTACATCGTCGGCGCGGTCCGTACCCCCGTCGGTACCAAGAAGGGCGCCCTCAAGGACGTGCACCCCGCCGACCTCGGGGCGCACGTGCTCAAGGAGCTCGTGAACCGGACCGGCGTCGACCCCTCCGCGGTCGAAGACGTGATCATGGGCTGCGTCATGCAGGCCGGCCCGCAGGCGCTGGACATCGCGCGCACCGCCTGGCTGTCGGCCGGGCTGCCGGAGAGCGTGCCCGGCGTCACCATCGACCGCCAGTGCGGCTCCTCCCAGCAGGCGATCCACTTCGCCGCGCAGGGCGTCCTGTCCGGCACCCAGGACCTCGTCGTCGCGTCCGGCGTCGAGCACATGGCCAAGGTGCCGATGGGCGCCACCATCGTCCAGGGCCTCGACTTCCCGTACGGCGAGGGCTGGGGCGAGCGCTACGGCCAGCAGGAGATCTCCCAGTTCCGCGGCGCCGAGCTGATGGCCGAGAAGTGGGGCTTCACCCGCGAGGACCTGGAGAAGTTCGCGCTGGAGAGCCACAAGCGCGCCGCCAAGGCCATCGAGGCCGGCTACTTCGACCGCGAGATCGCCCCGCTCGCCGGGCTGTCCAAGGACGAGGGCGCCCGCCCCGACACCACCCTGGAGAAGATGGCGGGCCTGAAGACCCTCCGCGAGGGCGGCGTCATCACCGCCGCGGTGTCCTCGCAGATCTCCATCGGCGCGTCGGCGCTGCTGATCGCCTCCGAGGAGGCCGTCAAGCAGCACAACCTGACCCCGCGCGCCCGCATCCACACCCTCGCCGTCACCGGCTCGGACCCGGTCTACATGCTGACCGGCCCGATCCCGGCGACCGAGAAGGCGCTGTCCAAGGCCGGCCTCAAGATCGACGACATCGACGTCTTCGAGGTGAACGAGGCGTTCGCCCCGGTCCCGATGGCGTGGGCGCACGACACCGGCGCCTCGCTGGAGAAGACCAACCCCAACGGCGGCGCCATCGCCACCGGCCACCCCCTGGGCGCGACCGGCGGCATCCTGATGACCAAGCTGCTGCACGAGCTGGAGCGCACCGGCGGCCGCTACGGCCTCCAGACGATGTGCGAGGGCGGCGGCCAGGCCAACGCCACCATCATCGAGCGGCTGTAGCTTCCCGCGGTCCCGGCCGCTTCTGCGTGGCCCATCCTCGGTTCAGGGGGTGGGCCACGGGTGTTCGCGGGGCGGGATGATGGCCTTCCGGTGGAGCGCGGCGGGGAGTGGAGCATGTACGAGACGATCGTCTACGAGGTCGCGGAGCGGGTCGCGCGGATCACGCTGAACCGGCCCGACGCCCGCAACGCGCTCAGCGACACCATGATCGACGAGCTGCTCGACGCGTTCGAGCGGGCGAAGGCCGACGACGGCGTGCGGGTCATCGTGCTGACCGGGGCGGGCGACCGGGCCTTCTGCGCGGGCGCCGACCTCGGCGGGCTCGGCCGGGCGCAGGCGGACGGACGGTCCGTCGCGGACGCCGCGGCGATCCGGGAGAGCGCCCCGTTCCGGCTGTTCACCGCGTTCCCGAAGCTCGGCAAGCCGATCATCGCGCGGCTCGCCGGGCACGCGGTCGCCGGCGGGCTCGGCCTCGCCGCGGCGTGCGACCTGGTGGTGGCGGCCGACGACGTCAAGCTCGGCACCCCCGAGGTCAACGTGGGCCTGTGGCCCATGATGATCATGGCGATCATCAACCGGAACGTCGCGCCGAAACACGCGTTCAAGCTCTACTACACCGGGCAGCGCGTCACCGCGGCCGAGGGCCGCGACATCGGCCTGGTCACCGAGGTGGTGCCGCGCGCCGAGCTGGACGCGCGGGTGGACGAGCTGGCCCGCACCATCGCCGCCAAGAGCCCGCTCGGCCTGCGCCGCGGCCGCGACGCGTTCTTCGCGATCGAGGGCCGTCCGCTGGAGGACCAGGTGGAGCACCTGCTGTCCGAGCTCGTCGGCCTGGCCGCCACCGAGGACGCCAAGGAGGGCATCACGGCGTTCCTGGAGAACCGCGCCCCCGACTTCCAGGGCCGCTGACCGCCGCGCGACCGGCTCGTTGCTCGGGTGGCTCGTGGGTCGATGGCTCGGCGGGGCGCGGTCAGCCGGTCGCGGTGAGGGTCAGGGTGCGCTGGAGCTCGGCGGCGCGGGCGTGCATGCGGTCGGCGGACTTCTCGATCCGGGGGAGCCTGCCCGTGCGGCAGGAGATGGCGAGCGCGCCGATCGCGGTGCCGGTCGCGTCCGTGACCGGGACCGCCGCGCAGCCGGTGCCGAGGGCGTACTCGTCGCGGTCGAGGGAGAGCCCGCAGGGCGAGGTCAGCGTGCTGAGCAGCCGGGTCCGCTCGGTGATGGTGTTCGGGGTCAGGTCGACGAGGGGATGCCGGGAGAGGTAGTCGCGGAGCCGCTCGTCGTCGAGCTGGCTCAGCATGCACTTGCCGAGCGCGGTGGCGTGCGCGGACTCGTCGAAGCCGACCCAGACGTCGACGCGGGGCGCGCGCGGGCCGTCGGCGATGTCGATGAGGCGGATCTCGTCGTCCACGTGCATGCCGAAGTAGCACGCGACGCCCAGCTCGTCGCGGAGCGCGATCAGCGTCGGGCGGACCCGGGCGAGCAGCTGCTGCGTCCGGCTCCGGCCGTGCAGCGACTGGACGCGGTCGCCGAGCACCCAGACGCCGTCCGGGAGCCGCATGGCGTAGCCCTCGTGGGCGAGGGTGCGCAGCAGGTGGTAGGCGGTGGCGAGGGGCAGCCCGGCCTCGCGGGCCAGCTGCTTCGCGGGCGCGCCGCTCGGATGCGACGCCACCACCTCCATGAGGTGCAGCGCCCGCTGCACCGAGGCGATGAGAGTGGGCCTGCGTGTCTCATCCATCACGCACAGCGAACCCCTCCCGCCTGGCGAGGTCAAGGGCTTTGGCGGTACTCGGCCCCCTCGCGCGCGACACGCCTGGACGGCGCGGGAGTACACGGCGGGACGGCCGGGGAGTAATTTCGGGACAGTGCAACCTCTGGGGGCGGATCCCCCAGACCCCCCAGGGCTGCCGCCCGAAGGGCGGGCGGGAGCAGGGGAAACGCTTCCGAGGAGCCGGCATGAGCCAGCCGAGTCGCAGCCAGACCCCCGTCGACGAGCGGACCGCGCGGCGGGTCGCCGAGGAGGCCCGCGAGAGCGAGTGGCGGCTGCCGAGCTTCGGGAAACAGCTCTTCCTCGGCGACTTCCGCCTCGATCTCGTCCACCCGCATCCCCGCCCGGACGAGGCGTCGCGCCGGCGCGGCGAGGCGTTCCTCGCGCGGCTCACCGAGTTCTGCGCCACCCGGATCGACCCCGCGCTGATCGAGCGCGAGTCCCGCATCCCCGACGACGTGGTCAACGGCCTGCGGGAGATGGGCGCGCTCGGCATGAAGATCCCCGAGCACTACGGCGGCCTCGGGCTCAGCCAGCTCTACTACGGCCGGGCCCTGATGGTCGTCGGGTCGGTGAGCCCCGCGCTCGGCGCGCTGCTGTCGGCGCACCAGTCCATCGGCGTCCCGCAGCCGGTGAAGATGTTCGGCACGGAGGAGCAGAAGGAGCACTGGCTGCCGCGGTGCGCGAAGCAGATCAGCGCGTTCCTGCTCACCGAGCCCGACGTCGGCTCGGACCCGGCGCGGCTGCGCGCCACCGCCGTCCCCGACGGCGACGACTACGTCCTCAACGGCGTCAAGCTGTGGACGACCAACGGCGTCGTCGCGGACCTCGTCGTCGTCATGGCGCGCGTGCCGAAGTCCGACGGGCACCGGGGCGGCATCTCCGCGTTCATCGTGGACATGGCCGCGCCCGGCATCACGGTGGAGAACCGCAACGCGTTCATGGGGCTGCGGGGCATCGAGAACGGCGTGACGCGCTTCCACGACGTGCGCGTCCCGAAGGCCAACCTGATCGGCGCGGAGGGCGCGGGCCTGAAGATCGCGCTGACCACGCTGAACACCGGGCGGCTCTCGCTGCCCGCGATCTGCGCGGCGAGCGGCAAGTGGGCCGCGAAGATCGCCCGCGAGTGGTCGAAGGAGCGGGTGCAGTGGGGGCGGCCGGTCGGCGAGCACGAAGCCGTGGCCCGCAAGATCGCGTTCATCGCCGCGACCGCGTACGCGCTGGAGGCCGTCCTCGACCTGTCCGGCCAGCTCGCCGACGACGAGCGCAACGACATCCGGATCGAGGCGGCGCTGGCGAAGCTGTGGTCGTCGGAGATGGCCTGCCGGATCGCCGACGAGCTGGTCCAGCTGCGCGGCGGCCGCGGTTTCGAGACGGCCGAGTCGCTCGCCGCGCGCGGCGAGCGGGGCGTGCCCGCCGAGCAGCTGCTCCGCGACCTGCGGATCAACCGGATCTTCGAGGGCTCCACCGAGATCATGCATCTGCTGATCGCGCGCGAGGCGGTGGACGCGCACCTGTCCGTCGCGGGCGACATCATCGACCCCGACGCGTCCGCCGGGAGGAAGGCGCGCGCGGCGGCGAAGGCGGGCGGCTTCTACGCGCGCTGGCTGCCGACCCTCGTGACGGGCGCGGGGCAGCGGCCGAACGCGTACGCCGAGTTCGGCGCGCTCGCCAAGCATCTGCGGTACGTGGAGCGCGCCTCCCGGAAGCTGGCCCGGTCCATCTTCTACGCGGCGGGCCGCTGGCAGGGGCGGCTGGAGTACAAGCAGGGCTTCCTCGGCCGGATGGTGGACATCGGCGCGGAATTGTTCGCGATGAGCGCCGTCTGCGTCCGCGCCAATGCCGATTCCTCGGGCCTTGGTCCGCTTTCCGGATCCATTGTTGACGGTGCGAGCGAGGCCAATGTCCCCGGTGCGTCCGCGGTGCTGCTGGCCGACGCGTTCTGCCGGCAGGCGCGCGTCCGCGTCGACGAACTCTTCGACGGGCTGTGGCGCAATACCGACGAGATGGACGTGAAACTCGCGCGCGCCGTCCTCGCCGGCGATTTCGCCTGGGTCGAGGAAGGCGTATTGGACCCCTCCATTCCCGGACCGTGGATCGCGCCCGCCGAACCAGGTCCGAGCGAAAGGGAGAGCGTGCACCGCACGATCGGCTGAGAACGCCGCTCTGACCTGCGGTGCGTGACCGGCGGACTGCGGTGCGCTACGGTGGCGTGTCCCGGTCGCCGGTCGGTGGGACCGGTCACACCGGGACAGACCGGTCGCCGGTCCCGTGCACCGATTCCCGAACGCCGGGCATTGCGGTTGCGTACGGATGGGTAGACTGTCCCGACCTTGCGCCAGAGATCAGGCCATCCCGAGGGATCCGGCCCGTCGATCCGGCGAAAACAAGCAGAACGCCAACGCACCCAGCGAGCGGGAAGTATGCAGCAACCTGGTCAGAAGAAGTCCATCGCAGGAACCCTACTCAATCTACTCGGAAGCGGCCCGAAACCCGCGCCCGCGGCGCCCACCGCGGGGGACGGAGAGGTCATCCAGCCCGCCGCCGGCGACGGGGCGCTGGAGAACCACCTGGGCGGTGACGAGGCCCGCAACTACCGCAAGTACGAGTACGAGACCGTCGCTCCCCACGTCGGACGCTCGCTGCTGGAGATCGGCTCCGGGCTCGGGCACTTCTCCGAGCAGTTCGCCGGCCGCCTCGACTACCTCGCCGTCAGCGACAACGACCCGTACTGCGTCGGCGAGCTGCGCAAGCGCTACGCGGACAACGACGACGTCGAGGTCATCGACCTCGAACTGCCGGCCGAGATCGACATCCGGCAGAAGGTCGACACGGTCGTGATGATGAACGTCCTGGAGCACATCAAGGACGACGTCCAGGCGCTGCGCGACCTCGCGTCCGTCACGCTGCCCGGCGGGCGGATCGTCATCTGGGTGCCCGGCTACATGCAGCTGTACGGCGACTTCGACCGCAAGGTCGGGCACGTCACGCGCTACACCCCGGCGACGCTGGAGGCCTCGGTCCGCGAGGCCGGGCTCGTCCCCGAGGTGCTCAAGCCGATCAACTTCCTCGGCGGGATCGCCTGGTGGTTCGCGGTCCGCCGCGGCGGCGCCGGCTACCCCGACCCCCGGCTGGTCAAGATCTACGACCGGACCGTGGTGCCGGTGACCCGCACCATCGAGCGGCTCGTCCGGCCGCCGTTCGGGCAGACCGTCTTCTGCGTGGCCCGCGTCCCGCGCTAGCGCGGGGTGCGGCGCGCCCGCGGCGGGCACGAGATCATCACCATGTGAACTCGTGCCCGCCGTTTTCGGTATGTCGCCCGTTGCACGGCGCAATGGGCGGAGCACACTGGGCAGTGGCCGGAACGGTCGCGGGCCGCCTCTCCGGGGGGAGGAGCACCGCATGCTTCCGCGGCGCGCGGCCGTGAAGGCCGGCCACGTCAGTTCCCGTGTGGTCCGACGGTTCGGTGGCGGGGGTCCGGGAGGGGGGTTCCCGCCACGGAACCATGCCCGCCCGCGCCCGCCCGCTCGGCGGAGCGCCCCGCCGAGCCGGCGAACAGCATGAGCCGGTGCGCGGTCGCGGCGGCCTCGCCCCGGTTCGCCACGTCGAGCTTGCCGAGGATGTTCGACACGTGCACGCTGGCCGTCTTGACCGAGATGAACAGCGCCTCGGCGATGTCGCGGTTGCTGCGGCCCTCGGCGACCAGGCGCAGCACCTCGTACTCGCGCGGGGTCAGGCCCAGCGGCGCGGACGGCTCGGCGCCGCCGCGGCGCGGCGCCCGCGTCCGGCGCAGCAGCTCGGCGACCCGCTCCGCGAGCGGCGCGGCGCCGAGGTCCGCGGCGGCGTCGGCCGCGATCCGCAGCCGCCCGGCCGCCGCGTCGTGGTCACCGTCCGCCAGCGCCGCCTCCGCGGCGTGGACGAGCGCCTGCGCGCGGGCGTACCGGTTGCCGAGCGACTCCCACGCGGCGGCGGCCGCGTCCCAGGCGGCCTGGTCGAGGACGCCCCGGGCGCGCGCCGCCTCGGCGTCGAAGAGGAGCTTGTTGGCGCGCTGCAGCGGACCGCTGATCGTCAGGCCGGCGGCGCGCTCCTCGATCCGGCGCAGCATCGGCGCGGCGGCCGCGCCGATCTCGGCGCAGGCCGTGGCGCCCGCGATCAGCACCGGCAGGGCGTAGCGGGCGTCGTCCGGCAGGCCCGCCACCTCGATCACCCGCTCGACCGCGGGGAGCACGTCCTGCGGGCGGCCCTCGGCCAGCGCCAGCCGCGCCTCCAGCCAGAGCGAGCTGAAGTAGTCCTGGGTCTTCAGCCACTTCATCTTCAGCCGCATGATCTCGCGGGAGCCCTCGAGGCGCTCACGGGCGGTGTCCAGGTCGCCGCGGGCGAGCGCCACGGCGCCCGACAGGACCAGCAGCGACGTCCGGATCGTCACCGCGGGTTCCTGCTCCATCGCGTGGTTCATCACCGCGATGGCCTCGTCCCACCGCCCGAGGGAGACCAGCGGCTCGGCCTGGTTGATGCACAGGAACGTGCCCTGCGTCCGCGCCACGCCGTACTCGAGGGCCAGCTCCTTGCCCTTCGCGGCGACGGCCGCGGCCTCCTCGTGCCGGCCCGCGCCCTCCAGGAAGTGCGACTTGATGACGTAGTAGCGCAGCAGGGCCCGGTGGTTGCCGCCGACGGTGGCGATCCGCTCGATCTCGTTGAGCGTGGCCTCCGTCGTGGCGCTGTAGTCGGAGTAGTCGATGTCGGCGCAGAACAGCGTGATGAGCGCCTGCGTCTCGGCGACCGGGTCGGCGAGCTTGCGGGCGATCTCCAGCGACTCCGCCGCCGCGGCCTGGGCCTCGGGGATGTCGGTGGAGAACCGCACGTAGGTCGCGAACGTCGAGAGGACGCGCGCGCGGAGCACCGTCGGGGGATCGGCCGGCAGCGCCTTCACCGCGGCCCGCAGGTCGTCGACGAAACCCGGGCGCGCCATCTCGTAGCGCATGTGGCCGCGCAGCTCCAGCAGCGCCGCCCAGCGCTCGGTGTCCATCGCGTCCTCGCCGGCGGCCTCGACCTCCTTCAGCGCGGCCGTGGCGAACTTCAGGCCCCGGTCGTACTCGCCGGCCAGGTCGGCGGCGGCCGCGGCGTCCTCCATCACCTTGATGTGGTCGGCGCCGATGCGCTCCGCCGCGTCGGGCACGCGGTCCCAGAGGTTCAGCACTCGCGACAGCATCGTCAGGCACTCGGCGTAGGCGAGGGCCTTGCGCGCGTCGGCCGCCGCCCGCCACGACGCGACCAGCGCCCACGTGGCGTCGTTGGCGGCCTTCCAGTGGTGGCTGAGCTCCACCCAGAGCCGTCCGGACGGCACCAGCCCCGGGTCGTTCTCCAGGGCCTCGGCGTAGCGGGTGTGCAGGCGCGTGTACTCGCCGGGCAGCAGGTCGTCGTGGACGGCCTCGCGGATCAGCGCGTGCCGGAACGCGTACCCGTCGCCGTCCACGACCAGCACGTTCGCGGCGACGGCCGGGCGCAGCACCCGGGTCAGCGCGGAGTCGTCCAGGCCCGACACGGCGGCCAGCAGCGCGTGCTCGATCCGGGTGCCGCCGCCGCTGGCGTCCCGCAGCACGTCCTGGGTCTCCTCGGGCAGCCGCTGGACGCCCGCGAGCAGCAGGTCCCGCAGCGACTCGGGCAGCTCGCAGGCGAGGGTCCCGTCGTCGTCGAGCAGCGCCTCGATGAACAGCGGGTTCCCCTCGCTGCGCGCGTCGATCCGCTCGACCAGGCCCGGCGGCGGCGCGTGCCCGAGCACCTCGGTGACCAGCGCCGCGACGTCCGAGCGGGCCAGCCGGGTGATCTCCAGCCGGCTCACCCGGTCGACCCGCTCCAGCCCGCCGAGCAGCGGCCGCAGCGGATGGGCGCGGTGCAGCTCGTCCGACCGGTACGTCACCACGACCAGGACGGGCGCAACGCTCAGGTTGCGCACCAGGAACGCCAGCAGGTCGCGGGTGGAACGGTCCGCCCAGTGCGCGTCCTCGATGACGAGGACGACCGGCTCGCGCTCGGCGAGCCGCTCCAGCAGGGTCAGCACCACCTCGAACAGCCGGGCCCGCTCCTCGCCGGACGCGGCGTCGCTCTCCGGCTCGCCGAACTCCGGCAGCAGCCGGGCGAGGCTCCCGGTGTCGCCGCGCGGGACGAGCGCCGCGACGCCGTCGATGCCGATGTCGCGGACCAGGCCCCGCAGCACGGTGGTGAACGGCGCGAAGGGCAGGCCGTCGGAGCCGAGCTCCAGGCAGCCGCCGATGAGGACGCGGGCCCGCCCGCCGCGGGCGACGGACGCCGCGAACTCGCGGATCAGCCGGGTCTTGCCCAGGCCCGCCTCACCGCCGACCAGCACCGCGCCGGGAGCCGACGCCAGCGCGTCCTCCAGCAGGCCGAGCTCGGCTGCCCTGCCGACCAGGACGGGACTCATCGCACGCGCGCTCACGTCACAAGAATGCCAAATGAATCCGACAATCCCACCTGAATATCAGTCGGTGAGATGGCGCCAGCCCTCGCCGCGGTGCTCGTCCAGCCCCGCGACCCGCCCGCCCGGCAGCGGCGGGTGCGCCGCGGTGCGGACCGGACCCGCGTCCAGCACGCCGCGCGCCCGGAAATGATCGAGGTCGAGCATCTCGGCGCCGGTGAGCAGCGGCGCGACCGGCGCCCCGGCGGCCGACAGCCGCTCCATCGCCTCGTCCCTGGTGAGCCGGGCGATGGCGGCCGCCACCTCGCCGTCCAGCTCGGCGACCCGGCCGAGCCGCTCGGCGAACGGGACGTCCGCCGCCCCGTCCAGGCCGAGCGCGCGGCAGGTCGCCGCCCACAGCCGCTCCTCCGACACGACCCCGAGCGTGATCTTCAGGCCGTCCTTGGTGGCGTAGACCCCGTACCCGGGGACGGGCCCGGTCACGTGCGGCGCCGGGCGGGGCGGCGGGGGCGTGGCCGGTTGCGGCCGGAGGGCCTCCGGGACGGTGCTCGTCCAGTGCGCCAGCACGTCGGCCATCCCCAGGTCGATCCGGTCGCCCTTGCCGGTGGCGCGGGCCTTGAGGCACGCGGCGGTGATCGCGAACGCGGCCATCGTCGCGGCGGACATGTCGGCGACCGGCAGCTCCTCCAGGGACGGCGACACCGCGTCCGGCGGCAGCGTCGCCGTGTAGGCGCGGTAGTTGACGTCGTGCCCCGGCACCTGCGCGAGCGGCCCGTCCGCCCCGTAACCCGAGATCGAGCAGTACACGAGCCGCGGGTTGCGCGCGCGCAGCACGGCGTCGCCGACCCCGAGCCGGTCCGCGACGCCGGGCCGGAACCCCTCGACGAACACCTCGGCGTCCGCCGCGAGCTCCAGGCACCGCTCCCGGCCCTCGTCGGACTTCAGGTCCAGCACGATGCTGCGCTTGCGCCGGTTGAGCAGGTCGAAGTGCCCCTGGAACATCCGCATGGGCTCGCCGCCCGGCGGCTCCACCTTGATGACGTCGGCGCCGAGCTGGGCGAGCAGCTGCGTGGTGTACGGGCCCGGCCGCCACATCGTCAGGTCCAGCACGCGCAGTCCGTCCAGCGGCGCCATGGGTTCTCTCCGCGTCCTCGGCCCTCCGGCGGGCGGGCGCCCGGCCTCCCGCCATCGTGTCGATCTCCGGACGGCTCAGTCAAGCAAGTGCTTGGTCCGCGTGCTCGGCCCGCGCGTCAGAACCAGCAGGGGCCGCTGCCCCAGGCCCAGGACCACTCCTCCGGGGCGAGCAGGTGGATGTGGCACGACATGTTGCCCCAGACGACGTACGGGCCCTTGTCGTCCCAGCCGACGAAGCCGAGTTCCACCTGGGTCCGGAGCTGCGCGGGCAGCTGCGCGGCCGGCGCCTTGGGCTTGGGCGCGGCCTCCGCGGGCAGGGTGCCGAGGGCCAGCGTTCCGGACAGTGCGAGCGCCGTCGCGGCGGCAGTGATCTTCCTCATGCGCCGATCCTCCCTCTCGCCGGCTGAAAATGCCAGTAATCACTGGCAAGTTGTCGCCGGAGGTGGCTGTTGACGGGGTGTCCAATTCGGGTGATGCTGGCCGGGTAGGGCCGGGTCGCAGGGTGTCTTCGCTGGTCATGGGGGTGGTCGAGATGCGGTTCGGTCTCTTCTACGAGCACCAGCTGCCCCGGCCGTGGGCGGACGGGCAGGAGCTGCGGCTCTACCAGGACGCGCTGGACCAGGTCGAGATCGCCGACCGGGTCGGGTTCGACCACCTCTGGGAGGTCGAGCACCACTTCCTGGAGGAGTACAGCCACTCGTCGGCGCCCGAGGTGTTCCTCGCGGCGGCGTCGCAGCGGACGAAGCGGATACGGCTCGGGCACGGGATCGTCCAGCTGCCGCCCGCCGTGAACCATCCCGCGCGGATCGCCGAGCGGATCGCGACGCTCGACCTGGTCTCGAACGGGCGGGTGGACTTCGGGACG
Organism: Actinomadura sp. RB99; assembly: GCF_014706005.1. NCBI lineage: Bacteria > Bacillati > Actinomycetota > Actinomycetes > Streptosporangiales > Thermomonosporaceae > Actinomadura > Actinomadura sp. RB99. The sequence continues at coordinate 34,449 of NZ_JABMCA010000030.1, forward strand.
GGCGAGTCCAGCTCCGGCGCGGAACTCGGCGGGTTCGGCGTGCGGCGCACCGAGAAGCGGGCGCAGTGGCAGGACGCGATCGACGCCGTCACCCGGATGTTCGTCGAGGAGCCGTTCGCCGGATGGCGGTCGCCGTACCTGCGGATGCCGCCCCGGAACGTCATCCCGAAGACCGTGCAGAAGCCCCATCCGCCGCTGTGGGTGGCCTGTTCGAGGCGGGAGACCATCCAGTTCGCGGCCCGCAACGGGATAGGCGCGCTGTCGTTCTCGTTCGTCGAACCCGAGGACGCGGGAAAGTGGGTCGACGAGTACTACCGCATCCTGGAGTCGGAGGAGTGCGTCCCGGCGGGGTTCGCGGTGAACCCGAACGTGTCGGTGGTGCTCCCGATGATGCTGCACGAGGACGAGGCCACCGCGATCGACCGGGGCATCGACGGCGCGCACTTCTTCGCGTTCGCGCTGGCCCACTACTACGGGGCGACGCCGCACGACCCCGGACGCACCAGCGTGTGGGACGAGTTCCAGGAGCGCCGGGCGTCCCAGGGGTTCGACCGCGAGCAGATCATCGCCAACGCCGAGTCGCTGAACGTGAACGTCGGCTCCCTGCGCGGCGCGGTCGGGACCCCGGAGCAGGTCGTCGATCTGATCCGGCGGTACGAGTCGGTCGGCGTCGACCAGATCTCGTTCGTGCTGCAGGCCGGGCCGAACCGGCACGAGCACATCTGCGAGAGCCTCGAACTGTTCGGCACGTCGGTGCTGCCGCACTTCACCGAAGGCCGCGAGGAGCGGGAGGCGGCCAAGGCGGAGCGCCTCGCGCCCGCCATCGAGGCGGCCCTCGCACGGCGGAAGCCCGCCCGGACATCGCCGCCCGGCTACCGCATCGACGAGGACGCCGAGGTCGCGCGCGCCCAGCGCTCGTCCCGCACCCGCCGCCCCGTGCGGCAGGAGATCCGCGCCGCGGCCCGGCGGCGGGCCGCGCAGGGCTTCTACAAACTGGTGCACGGCAGGACGGACGAGCAGATCGAGCGCCGCTTCGGGCCGAACGCGCAGCGGCTGTTCTTCACCGGGATGGCCCGCGCCTATGACCCGTCCGCCGCCGCGGGGTTCGCGGGCGACATCGAGTTCCGCCTGACGCCCGGCCACGGCCCCGCGACCACCTGGACGGTCCACGTGTCCGGTGAACGGGCCAGGGCCCGCGCCGGCGGGTCCGGGGACCCCGCCATCGCGCTCAGCGCCCGCACGGCCGACTTCCTGCGCATTCTCGCCGGGGACGCCAACCCGGCGTCGCTGCTCATGGACGGCCGGCTCGCCATCCGGGGGAACTACGAGCTGGCGCCGCGGATCAGCGAGATGTTCGGCGGCCCGTCCCCCTACTGAGAAGGGGTGGCCGTGGTCCCCCGATCACCACGGCCACCAGTACGTCTGATGCACCCCGTGCCGCTCGGGTTCGTGGTGTTAGGGGACGAATGTTCGCCGCCGCAGTACCGTCGCGGGGTGTTCTCGCTCCATGAACCGCCGCTGTTCGCACGGCTCCGGGACGCCCGGCGGATCCTGGTGGCCGGGGCCGGCGGCGGATTCGACGTCTACGCCGGGCTGCCGCTCGCCATCGCCCTCCTGGACCGGGGCAAGGACGTCCACTTCGCGAACCTCTCGTTCAGCTCGCTCTACGGGCTGCCCTCCGACACCTGGCTGGACGACGGCGTCGCCGCCGTGACGCCCGAGACCGAGAGCCGCGACGCCTACTTCCCGGAGGGCGCCCTCGCCCGCTGGCTCCACCGCAACGGCCTCCCGTCGACCGTCCACGCCTTCCCCAAGTTCGGCGTGCGGCCCCTCCGCGAGGCGTACGGCCACCTGGTGGACCGGCTCGGGCTGGACGCGATCGTCCTGGTGGACGGCGGCACGGACATCCTGCTGCGCGGCGACGAGGCCGGGCTCGGCACGCCCGAGGAGGACATGGCCAGCCTCGCCGCCGTGCACGGCCTCGACGTCCCCGAGAAGATCGTCGTCTCGCTCGGGTTCGGTGTGGACGCCTATCACGGCGTGAACCACGTCCACGTCCTGGAGAACCTCGCCGCCCTGGCCCGCGACGGCGCCTACCTGGGCGCCTTCTCCCTACCGGCCGAGAGCCGCGAAGCCTCGCTCTACCTCGACGCGGTGGAGTACGCCCATGCGGCGCACGAACCGTATCCGAGCATCGTCAACGGCTCGATAGCGGCCGCCCTGCGCGGCCATTTCGGCGACGTCCGGTTCACCGAACGCACGCGGGGGAGCGAATTGTTCATCAATCCCCTGATGGCGATGTACTTCGCCGTCGACCTGGACGGGCTGGCCCGCCGCTCGCTCTATCTCGACCGTCTCGAGAAGACCCGGACGATCCATCAGATCGCCGCCGCGATCGAAGCGTTCCGGGAGGAACTCCCGCAGACCCGCCCGCCTCGGCAATACCCTCACTGACCTCAACGGGCTGCTGCGCCCGGGCCTAGCCTTGGCGGATGAAGGTCATTGTGGCCGCGACGCTGGTTCTGAGCGGATTCGCTGTTCCGGCGCGGGCGGACGCGGGGTTGGCGCCACTGGTCGACGTGGCGGCGTGGCGGCTCGACGTCGCGGACCTGGTCGCCGCCGCCAAGTGGGGGACGGGCAAGCCCATCGAGGATCCGGTGCGCGAGCAGCGGATACTCGACTCGGTCGCCGAGCGGTCCGCGGCGATGGGCATCGACCCGGAGGCCGCGCAGCGGATCTTCCGTGACCAGATCGAGGCGGGCAAGCTCGTCCAGCACGGCCTGTTCGCCCGGTGGGCGATCCGCCCCGGCGACGCCCCGGCGCACCGGCCCGACCTGGAAAAAGACGTCCGGCCGCTGCTCGACCGGATCACCGGCGAGATGCTCGCCGACCTCAGGGAGACGCAGGACGCGCGCCGCGCCCCGTCCTGCCGCACGGAGCTGGTGGCGGCCGTCGGGCGGGTCGAGGCGGCCCGCCGCCCGGACGCCCTGCACCGCGCCGGGCTGCTCCGCGCGATTCCATCGATCTGCTGACGGGCGGGGTCGTGCACCGCGACATCAAATCCGCCGACATCCTGGAAGGCGAGCGGGTCGTGGCCTTCGACTTCGGGCTCGCCGCCGTGCCGGGGGAGACCGCCCTCACCGCCGACGGCGCCCTGCTCGGTACTCCCGCCTACCTGGCCCCCGAGCAGGTCGACGACCGGGAGACCACCGCCGCGTCCGACGTCTGGTCCCTCCGCGTCATCCTGGACAACGCCGTCGAAGGGCGCCGGCGGCACGATGGCGGCGCTGCTGCCGACCGCCTCGCGGGGCGAGCCCGCGCCCGTAGAGCGCGCGCGGGCGTTTGGCGCCGGTCCTGCGCAGGATGCTCCGCCGCGATCCGCGACGGTGTCCCAGCGCGCAGGACGTCGACGTGCTGCCGCGGGCATGCGGACACCCGCAAGGTCTTCGTGATCCGGCCGTGCACACCAACCCCGTCAGCGCGATGGCGTTCAGTCCTGACGGCAAGACCCTCGGCCATCGGGAGCGGTGACGCGACCCTGGGGATGTGGGACGCGGCTGACGCGGGCATGCACGCGACGGCCTGAAAACGCTGAGGCCGTTCGTGCCGGCCGTGCAACCTTCCCGGCCCCTGGACGCATCAGTGGGGTGTGGAACGGCCGAGGAGCGAGCACATGCAGGGACGGGACGACGAGTTCACCGCCTACGTGACGGCCAGGACGCCCTGGCTGCGGCGGGTGGCGTACCTGCTGTGCCAGGACTGGCACCGGGCGGACGATCTCGTGCAGACCGCGATCACCCGTCTGTACCTGCGGTGGCACCGCGCGTCGGCGGCCGACAACCTCGACGGTTACGCGCGCACGGTGCTGGTCAGGGTGTTCCTCGCCGAGCAGCGCGGCGGCTGGCTGCGGCGCGTCCGGCTCGTCGCGGAGCCGCCCGACGGACCGGGCGGCGCGCCCGACCCCGACGGCGGCCTCGATCTGCGGGACGCGCTCGCCGCGCTGCCGGCGAGGCAGCGGGCCGCCGTCGTGCTGCGCTTCTACTGCGATCTGTCGGTCGAGCAGACCGCCGGCGTCCTCAACTGCTCGACGGGGACCGTCAAGAGCCAGACGTCGCGCGGGCTGGACGCGCTGCGCCGCGCGCTGCACCCGGTGCAGAGCCTCACGGATGGGGAGAACCCGGCATGAACGATCTAAAGGAGCGGCTGGAAGGGATCGCCGCGACGCCCGGACCGGTGACGTCCGTGGACGCGGCGGCGGCGATCAGGAGGGGCCGCCGGATCAGGCGCGGGCGGCGCGCCGCGGCGGGCACGCTGGCGGCCGGGCTCGGAGCGGCGGCGGTCGCCGTCGCGGTGCTGCCCGGCTCGCCGGACCAGCCGCGGCGGGTCCGGCCCGCCGAGCAGGTGCGGTATCCGGACCTGCTCGTCCCGCCCGCGTCGTTCGGCTGGCTGCCGCCCGGCTACGCGCAGACCAAGGTCTCGCGGGACGACCAGGAGCGGCCCAGCGTCACGGTGTCCGCGAGCAAGGGCAAGGGCGGGGACGAACCGGACACGGCGGTCGAGCTGACCGTCCTCGGGCCCGGCCCGGAGCCGCCGATCGCGAAGCTGCCCGGCGGGAAGGAGGGCCGCTGGACGGGTACGGAGCTCATCAACGGACGCGTCGGGCACTGGACGATCGAGCCGGGCGGGCCGGGCTCCGACCAGGTGCCCGCCGAACTGCGCTGGGAGTACCAGCCGCACCGCTGGGCGCTGCTGTCGGTCCTCGACCGCGGGATCGCGAAAAAGGAGACCGTCCAGCGCATCGCGAAGGGGGTGCGGTTCGGCGGCGGCAGGCCCGCGGCGTTCCCGTTCCGGGCGACCGGCGTACCAGGCGGGCTGAAGCCGGCGCAGGTCTCGCTCGGCCAGGGCCCGGACGCCGAACTCTGGCTCACCTCCTCCGGGCAGGGGGGCGGCGAGCTCCTCATCGAGGTCACCGCCGGAAGCCGGCGAACCCCGGCGCGCACCAACACGAAGGTCGACGGGCATCCCGCCTTCGACTCCCGCCTGTCCCGCTCCGATCCGAAGACGGGCCGCAACCCGGCGAACGCGCAGCGGCTGGTCGTCTACGGCTCGCACGGCTTCGACGTCACGCTGCAGGCCACGGGCGGGCCGCTGCGGAGCCTCCAGGCGGTGGGCGGGCTGACCGGCCTGTACCGGCGGGTCACCCTGCTCGGCGACGACCCGGCGCGCTGGACGACGGCGCCGCTCGGCTGATCGGACGGAACCTCCGGCGGACCGGTCCGCCGGAGGTTCCGTGCCGTTTGTGCCGATGGGGGTCTTCGGCGATGCTGGGGGCGTGTCAACGGAGACTCTCATCGGCGCCGCCGAGCTGCGCGCATTCCTGCACGGACTTCCGGGCGTTGACCAGGTCGGGGCGGAGGAGCGGGCGGCGCGGCTGGCGACCCGGTCGATCAAGACGTCGGCGAAGGCCGAGGCGATCGATCTGGCGATCTCGATGGTGGATTTGACCACGTTGGAGGGTGCGGACACGCCGGGGAAGGTGCGGGCGTTGTGCGCCAAGGCCGTTCGGCCTGATCCGGCGGATGCGACGGTGCCGAAGGTCGCGGCGGTGTGCGTGTATCCGGACATGGTGGAGACGGCCGTCTCGGCGCTGGACGGCACCGGGGTCGGGGTCGCGTCGGTGGCGACGGCATTTCCGTCCGGGCGGGCGCCGCTGGAGGCCAAGCTCGCCGACACCCGCGCGGCGGTGGCGGCGGGCGCGGCCGAGATCGACATGGTCATCGACCGGGGCGCGTTCCTGTCCGGCGACTACCTGAAGGTGTTCGAGGAGATCACCGCGGTCAAGCAGGCGTGCGGCGAGGCGCATCTGAAGGTGATCCTGGAGACCGGTGAGCTGGCGACGCTCGACAACGTGCGGCGTGCCTCGTGGTTGGCGATGCGGGCGGGCGCGGACTTCATCAAGACCTCGACCGGGAAGGTGTCTCCGGCGGCGACGTTGCCGGTGACGCTGGTGATGCTGGAGGCCGTCCGCGACTACCGCGCGGCGACGGGCCGCCAGGTCGGTGTCAAACCGGCGGGTGGGATCCGTACCACCAAGGATGCGATCAAGTATCTGGTGCTGGTGAACGAGACCGCGGGCCAGGACTGGCTGTCGCCCGACTGGTTCCGGCTGGGTGCTTCCAGTGTGCTGAACGATCTGCTGATGCAGCGCCGCAAGCTGTCCACCGGCGTCTACTCCGGTCCCGACTACTTCACCCTGGACTGATCATGGTGTTCGAGTACGCGCCCGCACCGGAGTCGGCGTCGGTCGTCGACATCCGCCCGTCGTACGGGCTGTTCATTGATGGCGAGTTCACCGATGGGGGCGGGGAGCCGTTCAAGACGGTGAATCCCGCCACCGAGGAGACCCTCGCCGAGATCGCCGCCGCCGACCAGGCGGATGTGGACCGTGCCGTGGCGGCGGCGCGGCGGGCGTTCGAGACGGTGTGGGGGCCGCTGCCGGGCGCTGAGCGCGCCAAGTACCTGTACCGGATCGCCCGCATCATCCAGGAACGCTCCCGCGAGCTGGCCGTTTTGGAGTCGATCGACAACGGCAAGCCGATCCGCGAATCCCGCGATGTGGACGTTCCGCTGGTCGCGGCGTGGTTCTTCTACTACGCCGGCTGGGCCGACAAACTCGGCCACGCCGGGTTCGGCCCGGACCCGCGCCCGGTCGGCGTCGCGGGCCAGGTGATTCCGTGGAACTTCCCGCTGCTGATGCTGGCGTGGAAGATCGCCCCGGCGCTGGCCTGCGGGAACACCGTCGTGCTGAAGCCGGCGGAGACCACGCCGCTGACCGCGCTGCTGTTCGCCGACATCTGCCGCCAGGCCGACCTGCCGCCCGGCGTCGTCAACATCATCACCGGCGCCGGCGACACGGGCCGCGCGCTGGTCGCCCACCCCGGGATCGACAAGGTCGCCTTCACCGGTTCCACCGACGTCGGCCGCCAGATCGCCCGCACCCTGGCCGGAACATCGAAGAAGCTCACCTTGGAGCTGGGTGGCAAGGCCGCCAACATCGTCTACGCCGACGCCCCCCTCGACCAGGCCGTCGAAGGCATCGTCAACGGCATCTTCTTCAACCAGGGCCACGTGTGCTGCGCCGGATCGCGCCTGCTGGTGCAGGAATCGGTCGCAGGCGAGGTGCTGGAGCGGCTGAAGGCGCGGATGGCGACGCTGCGGGTCGGTGACCCCCTGGACAAGAACACCGACATCGGCGCGATCAACTCCGCCGCGCAACTGGACAGGATCCGCGAACTGTCGGCGGCCGGCGAGGCCGAGGGCGCGGAACGTTGGGCGCCGCCGTGCGAGCTGCCCGACCGCGGGTTCTGGTTCCCGCCGACCGTCTTCACCAATGTGGCGCAATCGCATCGGATCGCGCGGGAGGAGATCTTCGGGCCGGTGCTGTCGGTGCTGACGTTCCGCACCCCCGACGAGGCGGTCACCAAGGCCAACAACACCCCCTACGGGTTGTCGGCGGGGATCTGGACCGACAAGGGCTCGCAGATCCTGTGGACCGCGCAGCGGCTGCGCGCCGGGGTGGTGTGGGCCAACACCTTCAACAAGTTCGACCCCGCCTCCCCGTTCGGCGGCTACAAGGAATCGGGACACGGCCGCGAAGGCGGACGCCACGGACTGGAGCCCTACCTCAATGTCTGAACGTCTCACCGTCCGCAAGACCTACAAGCTCTACATCGGCGGCGCGTTCCCGCGTTCGGAGTCAGGCAGGACCTACCCCGTGACCGACACCAAAGGCCGGTTCCTCGCCAACGCCTCCCAGGCCTCCCGCAAAGACGTCCGCGACGCCGTCACCGCCGCCCGCAAAGCCTTCACCGGCTGGTCGGCCCGCACCGCCTACAACCGCGCGCAGATCCTCTACCGCATCGCCGAAATGCTGGAAGGGCGCCGCGACCAGTTCATCACCGAGGTCCGCCACGGCGGCGCGTCCAAGACCCACGCCGCCGCCCAGGTCGACGCCGCGATCGACCGGTGGGTCTGGTACGCCGGATGGGCCGACAAGATCACCGCCGTCACCGGCGCCGCCAACCCCGTCACCGGCCCCTACTTCAACTTCTCCACCCCCGAACCCACCGGCATCGTCGCCATCATCGCACCCGACGACCCGCTCCTCGGCCTGGTCTCGGTACTGGCACCCGCGATCGCCACCGGCAACACCACCGTCGTCATCGCCTCCGAACCCGCACCACTCCCCGCCATCACCCTCGCCGAAGTCCTCGCCACCAGCGACCTACCGGGCGGCGTGGTCAACATCCTCACCGGACACCGCACCGAACTCGCCCCCTGGCTCGCCTCCCACATGGACGTCAACGCCATCGACCTCACCGGCGTCCCGGAGGCCGACGTGACCGCTCTGGAGGAGAAGGCGGCCGAGAACCTGAAGCGTGTCTTCCGCGCCGCCGAGGACTGGTCCGGCGACCCCGGAACCGCGCGTATGACGGCGTTTCTGGAGGTCAAGACGGTGTGGCATCCCGTGGGCGTCTGAAAGTGGAAATGGCGCGGAGTGTGTAGAGCGTCACGAACGGTGGAATAGAACCCCCCGTAACTGATCATCACGGGGGGTAGATCAGTGCCTACCAACACCGCATCGCGTACGACGACGAGCCGAGGTACGGCCGCTCGTACGAAGAGCACCACGGCGAACAAGTCCACGGCCGCCAAGAAGACGGCCTCCAAGAGCACCTCGGCCGCCAAGACGCCGTCGAGGTCCACGACCAGCCGCTCGACCGCCGCGAGGAAGACTCCGGCGAAGCGGACCAGCGCCGCGTCGAGCCGGACGTCCACACAGGCGTCGCAGCGCGTCACCAAGGCCGCCGACCAGGCCAAGGCCGCCGCCAAGCAGATGAAGTCGGTGGCGACCAAGGCGTCCTCGTCGGCCAAGGCCATGACCGCGATGACCAAGGCCATGACCACCGCCACCAAGGCGATGACCGACGCCGCCAAGGCGATGAACACCGCGGCCAAGGACATGGGGAAGCAGCAGCAGGCCGCTCGGTCCACGGCGTCCAGGAGCAGGACGGGCACCAGCGCGCGCAAGAGCACGTCCGGGACGGCCCGCAAGTCCACCTCGGCGGCGAGCCGCTCGCGGTCCACGACGTCGGCGCGGGTGTCGGCGCCGAAGTCGACGGCGCGCAAGACCACGGCGTCCAAGACCCGGCCGTCGACCGCGAAGAGGACGACGGCGGCCAAGCCGCGGACCAGCGCCGCGCGCAAGTCCACCGCGTCCTCGTCCCGGACGACCGCGAGCACGCGGAGCGGCACGGCCCGCAAGAGCGGTACATCCCGCTCGTCCGGCACCGCTCGCAAGGCGAGCACCGCCGGGGCGGGCGGGACCACCGGGACCCGCCCGCGAGCGGGCGGGACGACGGCCCGGCGGACCGCCGAGTCGGCCACCGCACCGCCCGCCGGGCCGATGGTCGAGCCCAAGACCTCCAACGGCCTGCAGCACTCGACCGGCACCGACGGCGGCTTCCTGAGCGGCCTGACCAGCGCCGGCCAGCGCGAGCGCTGACCGCCGCCCGGACGGCGCCCCCGGGGGTCCGCCCCCAGGGGCGGCACCGACCCGCCCGTCGCCGCGCCCTGCCCGGGACGCGGCGAGCGGCGAGCCCGCGGGCGGGGCCGTGCCCGAGCACGGGCACGGGCACGGGCGGAGCCTGCCGCGCACACGCACGCCGCCGGCCGGCGATCCACGACGGCCGGCTCACGGGAGGGCCCATTGGACGAGAAGGACATCCTGGCGCGCATCGACGAGTACGTCGGTGAGGAGCAGCGGCTGCGCGACCGCTACCAGCGCGGCGACCTGGACCGCGACGAGGAGCACCGGCGGCTCGAGGACCTCGAGGTGGCCCTCGACCAGTGCTGGGACCTGCTGCGCCGCCGCCGCGCCCGGATCGACGCGGGCAGCGACCCCGGCGACGCGGACGCGCACGTCCGCCCGCCGGACGAGGTCGAGGGGTACCTGCAGTGACGCAGCCCCTCGCCCGGCGGCCGCTGCGCTTCGGCCTGTCGCTGGCGCCGGACGCGTCCGCGCCGCTGGTCCGCATCGCGCAGGACGCGGACCGGTACGGGCTCGACCTGCTCGGCGTCCGGGACCGCCCGTACCTGCGCGACACCGCCGACGCGCTGACGTTGATGGCGACCGCGCTGGCCGTCACGCCCCGGATCCGGGTGCTGCCCGCCGTGGCGTGCCTGCCGCTCCGGCCGCCCGCGCTGCTGGCCAAGGCGCTCGCCACGATGGACGCCCTGAGCGGCGGGCGCGTGGAGCTCGGGCTCGGCGCCGGCACGTCCTGGGACGGCGTGGAGGCCTACGGCGGCCCGCGGCTCGGCGCCGCCGCCGCGCGCCGCTCCCTGGAGGAGGCGGTGCAGATCATCCGGCTGCACTGGAGCGACCAGAACGGGCTGCGCTTCCAGGGCGAGCACCACCGGTTCGCCGCCGCGCAGGCCGGGCCGGCGCCCGCCCACCAGATCGGGATCTGGTTCGGGGTGACCGGGCCGCGCGCGCTCGATCTCGCGGGGCGCGTCGCCGACGGCTGGATCGCGCCGTCGTCGCTCGTCCCGCCGAAGCGGCTCGCCGAGGGGCAGCGCCGCCTCGACGACGCCGCCGCCCGGGCGGGCCGCGCCCCGTCCGAGCTGCGCCGCGTCTACCTGCTCGAAGGCTCCATCGACGGGCGGGACTCGCGCGGCTTCCTGCACGGACCGCCGCGCCAATGGGTCTACGAGATGACGGAGCTGGCCGTGGGCCACGGCGTCGACACGTTCCTGTTCGGCGGCGATCCCGAGCAGCTTCCGGTCTTCGCGCTGGAGGTCGTCCCCGCCGTCCGCGAGCAGGCCGCCCGCGAGAGGCGGGGCCTCTCCGCCGGGCCGGCGCCGAACGCCGCCCCGGCGCAGGCCGCTCCCGCGCACTGACCTCGCTACATGCGTTCCGGGGTGGGGACGCCCAGCAGGTGGAGGCCGGTGGTGAGGGTGCGGAGCGTGGCGGCGCACAGGGCGAGCCGGGACGCCTTGGTCGCCTCGTCCGGGGCCTTCAGGACCGGGCAGTTCTCATAGAACGTCGTGTAGGCGTCGGCGACCGAGTAGACGTAGGTCGCGAGCTTGTGCGGCTCGGCGGTCTCGCCCGCCTGCTCCAGGACCGCGCCGAAGCCGAGCAGTTGCAGGGCCAGCGCGCGTTCGGCCGGATCGGTGAGGACGATCGGGCCGGTCGCCTCGTCGGGGGCGACGCCGCCCTTGCGGAAGATCGACCGGATCCGCGCGGCCGCGTACTGCAGGTACGGGCCGGTCTTGCCGTTGAACGAGATCATCCGGTCGAGGTCGAAGACGTACTCGCTGTCGCGCGCCACGGACAGGTCGGCGTACTTGACCGCGCCGATGCCGACGTCCTGGACGATCGCGGCGCGGGTGGCGTCGTCGAACGGCTCGTCGTGCTGGATCTCGTCGAACACCGTGCCGGCCCGCTCGACGGCCTCGTCCAGCAGTTCGGCGAGCTTGACGGTGCCGCCGGCGCGGGTCCGCAGGATCTTGCCGTCGGTGCCGAGGACGTTGCCGATCTGCGCGTGGTCGGCCCGGACGTCGTCGTTCAGCCAGCCGGCCATCCGGGCGACCGCGAAGACCATCTGGAAGTGCAGCGACTGCGGAGCGCCCACCACGTAGATCATCCGGTCGACGTGCTCGGTGTCGACCCGGTACCGGATCGTCGCGAGGTCGGTGGTGGAGTAGTTGTAGCCGCCGTCGCTCTTGCGGATGATCACCGGGAGGGGCTCGCCCTCGCGGCCGGTGAAGCCGGGCGGGAACGCGCAGAGCGCCCCGTCGCTGACCACCGCGATGCCCTTGTCCTCCAGTTCCTGGACGGTCGGGGCGAGCAGGTCGTTGTAGAAGCTCTCGCCCTTGATGTCGTCGTCGGTGAGGGTGACGCCGAGCAGCCCGTAGACGGAGTTGAAGTACTTCTTGGACACGTCCACGAGGACGTTCCAGAGCCGCAGCGTCTCGGGGTCGCCGGCCTGGAGCGCGACGACCCGCCTGCGGGACCGGTCGGCGAACCCCTCGTCGCCGTCGAACTTCGCCCGGGCGGCCTGGTAGAAGGCGGTGAGGTCGCTGACGGACGAGTCGCCCCGCGCGGCGGCGTCCTCGCCGAGGTCGAGCAGGTGCTCGATCAGCATGCCGAACGGGGTGCCCCAGTCGCCGACGTGGTTGTCGCGGACCACGTCGTGGCCGAGGAAGTCCAGGATGCGGGCGATCGCGTCGCCGACGATCGTGGTCCGCAGGTGCCCGACGTGCATCTCCTTCGCCACGTTCGGCGAGGAGTACTCGACGACGACCTTCTGCGGCGCGGCGGTCACGGGGACGCCGAGCCGCGCGTCCTCCAGGGCCCGCTGCGCCTCGCCGGCGATCCACTCGTCGCTGAGCGTGAGGTTGATGAAGCCCGGCCCGCTGACCTGCACGTCCGACACGACGCCGGCGACGTCGAGGTGCTTGACGATCTCGTCGGCCACGTCTCGCGGCTTGCGGCCCAGCTTCTTGGCCAGCGGCAGCGCCACGTTGGCCTGAAGGTCGGCGAACTGCGACGGCCGGATGACCGGGTCGGCGTCCGCGTACGACGGTCCGAAGGCGGCGCTCAGCGCGTCCTGGACCCGGGCGGCGAGTACGAGTTGCGGATCGGGCATGTTCCAAGGTTATCGGCGCGCGCGTACCGCATGGCACGGGTTTTCCCGCCGTGCGGGACGGCGCGGCACGTCGTCGGCGCGGCCCGCCGCGACCCGTTCGCGCGCCTCGGGGGCCGTCAGCCCGCGCCGGGCCGCCGCCGGTACCCCGTTCACACCCGCGAGATCTCTCCCGGACCGTCCCGGACTATGTCGCGGCGGGCGGCTCGGTCCGTTCCGGCGCGGCGCGCTCGCCGGCGGGCGCCGCGGCCTCCCGCGCCGGCTCCGCGGGCTTGGCGGGCTCCGGCGGCCGCTCCGGGGACTTCGGCGCCCGGTCGGCCCGGTCGGCCCGGTCGGCCCTGTCCGCGCGGTCCGCGCGGTCCGCCCTGTCGCTCTTGTCCGGCCTGTCGGCCTTATCTGCCTTGTCGGCCTGGGAGTCGCGCTCACCGTGCGTCCACCGGCCGAACCGGGACGTCCGCGTCGCCGCGACCTGCTCGCGGATCCGCTCCACGATCCGCCCGGCCGCCAGCCGGTGCGCCAGCTCGCACGCCGAGGTGATCGCCCGGGCGTGCGAGGCGCCGTGCGCGATCACGACCGTCCCGTTCAGGCCGAGCAGGACGCCGCCGCCGTAGGTGTCGGGGTCGAGCCGCTCGCGCAGCTCCAGCAGCCGGCGGCGCTGCAGCAGCGCGCCGACCCGCGCGGGCGCGCTCGCGGTCATCGCGCCCCGGATCTCCGCGAACGCGGTCCGGATCGTGCCCTCCATGGTCTTGAGCGCGACGTTGCCGGTGAAGCCGTCGGTCACGACCACGTTCACCTCGCCGCTCAGCAGGTCGTGGCCCTCCACGTTCCCCGCGAACTCGATGCCGTGGCTGGACCCGGACAGCAGCTCGTACGCCCGCTTGGTGACCTTGTTGCCCTTGCCCGGCTCGGCCCCGATCGTCAGCAGCCCCACGCTCGGCCGCTCCACGCCCAGCAGGATCTGCGCGTACGCGGTGCCGAGCGCGGCGAACTGGACGAGCCCCTCCGGCTTCACGTCCACGCTGGCGCCCGCGTCCAGCAGGATCGTCGGGTGCGGCGAGGTGGGCAGCGTCACCGCGATCGCGGGCCGCATCACGCCCTGCTGGCCCTTCAGCCGCAGCCGGGACGTCGCGACGACCCCGGCGGTGCTGCCCGCCGACACCAGCGCCGACGCCCGGCCCTGCTTGATCAGATGGCAGGCGATCGCGATCGACGACTTCGGCTTGCGCCAGCTCGCGAGCGCGCCCTCGCCCATGTCGAGGGCCTCCTCGGCGTGCACGATCGGGATCTTCCCGGCGACGCCGTGCAGGTCCAGCTCGCGCTGGATCCGCGGCGCCTGCCCGACCAGCACCACCCGCACGCCGTGCGCGCGGACCGCCTCCACCGCGCCCTCGATGATCTCCCCGGGGGCGTGGTCGCCGCCCATCGTGTCGACCGCGATCGGCAGCGGCCGCACCGTCGCCGGACGGCGGGCCGCCGGGCGCGGCGGCTCGCCTTGACCGGTCATGGGTCGCTCCAGGAGGGAGAGGGACGGGTGGCGCGCGCGAGATCCGCAGCTCATCGCATGGTAAGTCCTCGGTTCGGGTGCCTTGGCGGTGCGCGGCCCGGAGGTGGCGAGCCTCACGCGCCCCCGACCGCCGCGACCGCCGCGACCGCCGCGCCGGACGGCCCGCGCCCCTGGGCAACGAATGCGCATGATCAGGGAAAAGTCCGGTACCCACCGCATGTGATCCAGTACGGACGGTGATGTACCGGACGTGGAAATGGTGATGAATCGCAAGAAGACCCTGATCCTGGGCTCCGCCGTGCTCTTCGTCCTGCTGGTCGCGGGCGGTGCCGCGTGGGTGCTGGTCACCTCGGGCGGCGAGCTGACGTACAAGACGCAGGCGGCCCTGCGCAACGCGATGCCGGCGAAGGCCACCGACGAGCTGAGCGTCCGCGGGGTGAACCTGCGGTCGCCGCTGAAGTGCGAGGACCTGCCCGGCTGGACGAAGAAGAGCATGCGGGTGTCCTGCACCGGCACGACCGCCGACAACAAGCAGGTCAAGGTGATCGGCAGCGGCGAGCAGGAGGCCAAGAGGAACTACTTCACGATCCTCGTGGACGGCCGCCCGGTCGTGGAGAACGCGCAGTGCCTCGGCGCCTCCTGCCACAAGAAGAGCGGCTGAGACGGCGGCTCAGGAGCAGCCGAGGCCGAGGCAGTCCTGGTCCAGGACCTGTCGCCCGGCGACGGTGACGGTGTACTCCTCGACCGGGTGCGCGCCGTCGGCTCCGAGGGCGGTGCCGGTCACCACGACGGGCTGCCCCGCCTTCGTCGTCGCGGTGCAGGCCACCCGGACGGTGTCGCCGATCTTCGGCGTCCGGCAGGACGGGCGGGCCTTCAGCCGGATGTCCCGCTTCTTCAGCTCGGCCACGACCCCGTCGGTGACGGCGTTGCGGTAGGACTCCTCGGAGATCCGCTGCATCACCTTGCATCCGGACAGGGTCGCGCCCAGCACCGCCGCCAGCACCAGCGCCAGGACGCGCCTCATACCGTCTCCTCCGCCCGGAGCACCTCCGCGACCGCGTCGGCGACGGCGTCCGGGCGGTCGAGCTGGACCATGTGCCGCGCGTCCGGAAGGTCCACCTGGCTCCCGTAGGGCGTCATCCTCGCCAGCCGCGCGTGCCCTTCCGACCACTCGCGCCTCTTGGCCTCGCCCTTGACGTCGCCGAGCGCGGTCAGCACGATCAGCGGGACGGCGGGGAACGGGCGGCGCTCGCGGAGCCGCGCCAGATCGACGGCCTGCTCCCGGTACGCGAGATCCTCCGCGATGACCGTGCCGAGGACGGTCCCGCGCCCGTACACCGAGCGGACGACCACGTCCGGGACCGGTTCGTCGCGCCGGCTGGTGTGCTTCAGGACGGCGCGGCGCCCGATCGGCCCGAGGACCCGCGCCAGCCGCGTCGCGCCGAGGAGCACCCCGGCCGCGGTCGCCAGCGGCGTCGCGGCCGCCGCGAACCGGACGAGCTCGTGCGGGTGCGGCTCGTAGCTCGGGTCGACGAGCACCAGGCCCCGCACCAGGTCGGGGCGGAGCCGGGCGAGCGCCTCGGCGTGGAACCCCGCCATCGAGTGCGCGACCGCGATCACCGGCCGGCCGGCCCGCTCGGCGAGGGCGGCGAGGACGTCCGCCTCGCGGCGCAGCGTCGGCGCGGCGATCGCGGCCGGGCTGAGGCCGAGCCCCGGGCGGTCGAAGGCGATCACCCGGTTCCGGTCGCGCAGCAGGTCGGCGCTGGGCCGCCAGTCGAACCAGGCGCCGCCGAGACCGGAGCTCAGCAGCAGCGGCGGCCCGTCCGCCGGCCCCTCCTCGACGACGTGGACCTGCTCGCGGCCCACGTTCACGACCTCGCTCACGGCGGCGCGGCCGTCGTGTGCGGCGCCGCCGTCGTTCACGGTGCCGTCGTTCGCGGAGTCGCCGTCGTTCACGGTGCCGCCTTCGTGCGTGATCTCGCCGTCGTTCGCGGCGCGGCTGTCGCTCATAGGTGCGTCTTCTCCCGTAGCGGCGGGGAGGCCGGGGCCCGCCCGGCGTTCCGGCGGTCGGCGTAGAGCGCCCAGGCGATCAGCAGCAGCCCGGCGCACAGGACGGAGATCTGCACGCGCTGGATGATGCCGAGCCAGCGGCCCAGGTACATCGCGAGCAGCGTGCTCAGCGCGAACACGGTCTCGGCCGCCGCGACCACCCAGCCCCAGCGGGCCAGCACGGGCCACCACCCGTAGCGGCGCGCGGCCAGCGACAGCAGGAACAGCGCGATCACCCCGCAGGTGATCACGACGGTGCTGGTGACGGAGTGGAACTCGTGCGAGAACGACACGTGCTCGGAGCGCTCCCGCAGCGCGCACCACGTCTCCAGGTTCGGGGCGCAGTCCAGCGGGAAGGAGGCGTCCCCGATCGCCCAGATCCCGAACAGGCCGAGGAACGCCCAGCCGGCGGTGGCCAGCGGCCGGCGCCGCAGCCGGCGCAGCGTGCCGGCCGACACGATGATCGACAGGACCCCGGTGATCAGGTCGCCGCCGCTGTAGACGAGGTGGAACGGCTGGTCGATCGCCGACAGCTCGCTCACGTAGCCGTTGACGACGTCCAGGTCGGGGCTCAGCCAGTTCTCCAGGAAGAAGGAGGCGTAGAAGAGCGCCGCGAGGAACGCCAGGACGATCACGTAGCGCGGGGCGACCCCCGGCCCGCCGGGCTCGTGGAGGTCCGGTCCGCCGGTGCCGGGTCCGGGCGCGATTCCACCCTGGCCATCGACCGGCTCGGCCGGACTGTCCGTGTCATGGGAGTGCACACCAGCCCCTTCGCCCGTCCGCGGTGCCGCCCTCGCCAGTATTTCCGAACATCGTGTCAGCGTGTGACCTGGGGCGCGGTTTCCGGAGTATCCGCTGGCCGAAGCGTGGCCCCGCCGTGACGGAGAGGTTGACGTCCCGTAGTCGTTGAACATGGGGCGGGGCGTCGACGATGATGCAGGGGCGATTTGTCGGGGTCCGGGCTGACCAGCTTTTTCCGTACCCTGTAGGGGGTATCAATTCGGTATGAACCGGTCCCAAACGGTTGAATGGGGGTGTCCCGCGGCTTTTTGATCACCGTCCGTGACGACGCGCCCGGGGACCCGCTCCCCCATGACATCAAGGAGTACCAACACGTGACACTGGTGAACGACGCGGCTCCCGCAATGCGATCCACAGGTCGCAAGTTCCGCGCCTTCACGGCGAAGCACCTGGACGAGCTCACCGCTCGCGCCGGTCTGTCGCCCGAGCAGCGGCTCGCCACCCGAGCGGTCGCGACGGTCCTGCCCTTCCGGACCAACGCCTACGTCATTGAGGAGCTCATCGACTGGTCGGCCGCGCCGGACGACCCGATCTACCGGCTGGTGTTCCCGCAGGAGGACATGCTCCCGGCCGAGGACGTCGCGCGCCTGTCCGACCTGCTGCGCCGCGAGGCCCCCAAGGCCGAGATCGAGGCCGCCGCGCACGCCGTGCGGATGAAGCTGAACCCGCACCCGGCCGGGCAGATGGAGCTCAACATCCCGAGCTTCGGGGACGGCAAGATCCCCGGAATGCAGCACAAGTACGGCGAGACGGTCCTGTACTTCCCCAAGCAGGGGCAGACCTGCCACGCGTACTGCACCTACTGCTTCCGCTGGGCGCAGTTCATCGGCGAGCCCGACCTGAAGATGGCCGGCGACGAGCCCACCGCCCTGCGCGACTACCTCCTCGCCAACCCCCAGGTGACGAACGTCCTGTTCACCGGTGGCGACGCGATGATCATGGGCGAGCCGGTGCTGCGGCGCTACATCGAGCCGCTGCTGGAGCTGGAGCAGCTGGAGGCCATCCGGATCGGCACCAAGTCGCTGGCGTACTGGCCGCAGAAGTTCGTCACCGACCCGGACGCCGACGACATGCTGCGGCTGTTCGAGCAGGTCGTCGAGTCGGGCAAGAACCTCGCCTTCATGGCGCACTTCTCGCATCCCCGCGAGCTGGAGCCGCTCATGGTCGCCGAGGCGTGCCGCCGCATCCGCGACACGGGCGCGGTCATCCGGACCCAGGCCCCCCTCATCCGGACGATCAACGACGACTCCGCGACGTGGGAGGGCATGTGGCGGACCCAGACCCGGATGGGCCTGGTCCCGTACTACATGTTCGTCGAGCGCGACACCGGTCCGCAGGACTACTTCGCGGTCCCGCTCGCCCGCGCCTACGAGATCTACCGGGACGCCTACAAGAACGTCTCGGGGCTCTCCAGGACCGTCCGGGGCCCGTCCATGTCCGCCACCCCCGGCAAGGTGTGCGTGGACGGCGTCATCGACCTGATGGGCGAGAAGGTGTTCGTCCTGCACTTCATCCAGTGCCGCGACGCGGACCTGGTCGGTAAGCCGTTCTTCGCGAAGTACGACCCCGACGCGGCCTGGCTGGACGATCTCAAGCCGGCGTTCGCCGACCGTTTCCCCTGGGAGAAGTAGGTACCTTCCGGGCGCCGCCTGAGTACCGGTACTCAGGCGGCGCCACCGGGCGCGCGGCGAGCATTGCCGACATGTTCTCCTCTTTCTCCGCCCGTGCCCCCCGATCCCCCCGGCCGGCCCGCGGCACGGCCGACCGGGTGCGGCTCGCCATCGCGATCGGCTACGGCGCCGCCGTCACGGTGACGACCGGGATCGTCCTCGCCGCCGACCTGTTCGCGGACGACCCCGGCTTCATCGGCGTCTTCCTCATCCTGGCCACCGCGCCGCTGTCGATGGTGAGCCTCTACCTCCTCGACTTCGGGGAGATGCCGCAGGCCCTCACCAACGTCCTGTTCTACGTCGCGACGACCGGGTCCGGGGCGCTCCAGACCTGGCTCCTGTGGCCCGGACGACGACGCCGCCGTTCCGCCGAATAGGCGCCGTCAGCGAAGGTGGCGGTGGAGGGCGAGCGCGGCGAGCACCGCGGCGGCCCCGCAGAGGGCGATGACCTGCGCCGGGGCCAGCAGGTCGCCGAGCGCGCCCGCGCCGCCGATCGCGGCGGCCTGGCCCGTCATCACCCCGGTGCTCGCCAGCCCGATCGCCTGGCCCCGCACGGTCTGCGGCGTCGCGTCCACGAGCCGGCGCTGGAGCGGCAGGTCGTAGCCGAGGCCGACGGTCCCCGCGAGCATCAGCGCGCAGGCCAGCGGCAAGGGCGGGTGCAGGGCGAACAGCAGCAGCGGCGCGCCCGTCAGCAGCGCGAGAGGGAACGTGAGCCGGTCGCGCAGGCCGGGCCGGATCCAGCGGCCGACCAGCAGGTTGCCCGCGAACATCCCGGCCGCGGCCGACGACAGCATCAGCCCGGCCGCCCCCGGATTCCCGAGCCCGCTCGCGTACGGGATCGCCATCGCCTCCGACCCGACGGACAGCGACAGCGGCAGCCAGAAGGCCAGCAGCAGGCCCCGCGTGGTGCCCGCGCCGAGCAGCCGCCGGTTCACCCGCCACGTCTCGCGCGCCACCCCGGAGCCGCCGCGGTTCGGCGCCGGCACGTCCGGCAGCCCGAACCGGGCGAGCGCCGAGGCCACGGCGGCGCTCGCGGCGGCCAGCCAGAGCGTCCCCGCCGGGGACAGCGCCGCCAGCAGCAGCCCTCCGGCGGCCTGCCCGGTGATCTGCGCCCCGGCGGACGTCATCGTGAACAGCGACCGGCCCAGCACGAAGCCGTCGCCGGGGAGCAGCGCGGGCAGCCGGCCCTGCACGGTCGCGCCGCCGACCGGCGCCACCAGCCCGAGCACGGTGATCAGCGCGATCGTCCCCGGCAGCGGGACGGCGCCGCACGCCAGGACGGCCGTGACCGCGAGGCGCAGCAGGTGGAACCCGGTGAGCAGCCGCCGCATCGGGACCCGGTCGGCGAGCGAGAGCAGGAGCGCGCCGCCCACCGCGTACGGGAGCATGCCCGCGCAGAACACCAGTGCCGCGGCGAGCGCGGACCCGGTCCGCTCGAACGTCTGCACCGACAGCGCGATCATCCGGACGGAGTCGCCGGTCACCTGCAGCGTCTGCAGCCCGAACAGCGTGCGGAACTCGGGGACGCCGAAGACGTCGCGGTAGCGCGCGGACGCGGCCGGTGCGGCCGGGCCGGGGGGAGCGGTGGATGCCGTCATGGCGACCAGACTCGGGCGGCGGGGCCGGCCTGGATAATGTTTCGGGGAGGAGCGAAACATGTACCGGATCGAGGTGGGGCCCGGCGACCTCGCGGCGAGCCGGTTCGGCATCGCGCCGCTGCACGAGACGATCACCGCGCTCGGCCTCGCGGCGGGGCGCGTGCCGGCCGGCCCGGTGAGCCCGTGGGTGGAGCGGGCGCGCCCCCGCTACGCGTCGATCGCCGCCGACCCGGCCGTCCGGGCGCTGGCGTTCCTGCGGCGCCGCCACGGGTACATGGCCGACTTCGTCCAGCCGCCGCCGGGCCGCCCGAACCTCACGGTCGCCGAGCAGCTCGCCGTCGCCCGCGCCACGCCCGAACCCCAGGCCCGCGAGGAGATCGCCCGCAACCTCGACGGCCTTCCCACGCCGCCGGACGACGTCCGGGCGGTCCTGCACGCGCCCGACGTCGTACGGCGCCTCAGCGACGCGCTGGAGGCCGCGTGGACGGCGCTCGTCGAACCGGACTGGCCGGTGCTGCGCGCGATCCTCGAACAGGACATCGTGCACCGCGCGGGACGGCTCGCCGCCTACGGCTGGGCGGAGGCCCTCGACGGCCTGTCCCGGCAGGTCCGGTGGCGCGGCGGCATGATCGAGGTGGACATCCCCGACGAGGGCGCCTACCGGCTGGACGGCGCCGGGCTGATGTTCGTCCCCACCGTGTTCTCCGAACTCGGCGTCGCGCTGGAGCGGAACTGGCCGTACACGCTGATGTACCGGGCCAGGGGAGTGGCGGCCCTGTGGGAGGGGCGGGAGGGGCGGGTGCCGCGGGACGACGACGCGCTCGCCCGGCTGCTCGGCCGCACCCGCGCCGACCTGCTGCGCGCGCTGGCCGAGCCCGCCACCACGACCTGGCTCAGCGCCCGGCTCCGGGTGAGCCTCGGCGGGACCGGCGACCACCTCGCGGTGCTGCGCGCGTCCGGCCTCGTCACCCGCGAGCGCAGCGGCCGCTCCGTCCTGTACCGGCGGACGGCCATGGGGGACATGCTGGTCGGCGCCTCCTGAGGCCGCCCCGGCGGGCGCGACGGCCTCAGCGGGACGGCCTCAGCGGGACGGCCTCAGCGGGGCGTCAGACGCCGTACTCGGGAATGATCGTCGCGCGGGCGAGGGTGTGGGCGGTGATGTTGAAGCCCGCCACGGCCGGGGAGACGTCCGAGCCGATCCCGAGCGACTCCACGTCCAGCGCGTGCACCGTGAACACGTACCGGTGCGGGTCGCCGGGCGGCGGCGCGGCGCCGCCGAACTCCTTGTTCCCGTAGTCGTTGCGGGCGTGAATCCCGATCTTGGAGTCGGCGGTGCCCGCGCCCGTCGGCAGCTCGGTGACGTCCGCCGGGATGTCGAACAGCGTCCAGTGCCAGAACCCGCTGCCCGTCGGGGCGTCCGGGTCGTAGCAGGTCACGGCGAAGCTCTTGGTCTCCGGCGGGAACCCGGACCAGCGCAGGTGCGGGGACTGGTTGCCGCCGCTGAACCCCCAGTCGTCGAACACGTGCTTGTCGTCGAGCCGCTCGCCGTGGACGACGTCGTCGCTGGTCACGGTGAACGACGGGACCTCGGGAAGGTGCTCGTGCGGAAGCGGTGGCCGGCCGGCCATGGCGACCTCCTCGTCAAAGGATCAGTTGTCACTCCATCTCTATCAGGCGGGTCAGGTCTTGACCGCGCCCATAGAGAACCCGGTGACGAACCGGTCCGTGACCGGAATCACTTCCCGGCGGCCTCGCTGTAGGCCGCGATGACCTCTTCCGGATCGCCGTCCATCCGCATCCGGCCCTCGTCGATCCAGATGACGCGGTCGCACATCTCCTTGACCGTGTCCAGCTGGTGCGCGACGAGGAAGACCGCGCCGGCCTCGTTGCGCAGCTCCTCGATCCGCTTCTTGCTCTTGCGCTTGAACTTGGCGTCGCCGGTGGCGAGCGCCTCGTCGATCAGCAGCACGTCGTGGGTCTTCGCCGCGGCGATCGCGAACCGGAGCCGCGCCCCCATGCCGGACGAGTACGTCCGCATCGGGTACTGGATGAACCCCTCCTTGAGCCCCGCGAAGTCGACGATCTTCTGGTACTGGGCCTTCGTCTCCGTCGGCGTCATGCCCATCGCCAGGCAGCCGAGGACGATGTTGCGCTCGCCGGTGAGGTCCTTCATCAGCGCCGCGTTCACGCCCAGCAGGGACGGCTGGCCGTCGGTGTACACCGCGCCGCTGTGCGGCGGCAGCAGGCCCGCGATGGCCTTCAGCAGCGTCGACTTGCCGGAGCCGTTGGTCCCGATGATCCCGACCGCCTCGCCGCGGTACGCGACGAACGACAGCCCCTTGATCGCGTGGACCTCCTTCATCGAAGGACGGTTCTTGCGGCGCAGCACCCGGGAGAACGCGCTGGCGGCGTTGCCCTTCCCGCCCGCGCCGTACACGCGGTAGATGATGTGCAGGTCGTCGACGACGACGATCGGCTCGCGCGTGGGGTCGACGTCGATGGCCGTCCCGCCGCGCACCTTGGTGTCAGCCACGGCCGTAACGCTCCTCGGCACTGAAGAAGAACAGGAACCCGCCGATCAGCGCGACGGCCGACCAGATCCCCGCGTAGAGCCACAGCTGGCCGGTGGTCTCCGTCAGCTTGGTGTTCACGAAGTGGCGGTACTCGCCGAGCAGCTGGTGCCGGCTCAGCTCCACGTACACGTAGGCCGGGTTGGCCTTGAGGATGTCCCCGATCCACGGGTGGGTCTTCAGCGCGTGGCTGCGGTGCAGCAGGTCCGGCAGGCTGAAGATCACGCCGGACAGGTACAGCCAGGTCCGCATGATGAACGGCAGGAGCTGGCTGACGTCCCGGTTGAACGCGCCGAGCCGTGCCATCACCATGCTGATCCCGACGTTGAACATCAGCTGGAGCAGCAGGACCGGGACGAACATCACCATCTGAACGCTGATCGGCTCGCCGAACGCGAACACGATGCCGAGCAGCACGATCAGGGAGAGCAGCAGCTGCTGGAACTCCACGGTCGCGATGGCGAGCGGCAGCGTCGCGCGCGGGAAGTGCAGCGCCCTGATCAGCGACAGGTTGTCCCCGACGGACTTGGAGCCCGACGTGATCGAGCGCTGTGTAAACCCGAACATGAACACGCCCGTCACAAGGAAGGGAATGAAGTCCGGTACGCCGCGCTTGGTGTTGAGGAGGACGCCGAAGATCAGGTAGTAGACCGAGACGTTCAGGATCGGGGTCAGCAGCTGCCAGACCTGACCCAGCCTCGAGTCCGTGTACATCGAGATGTTCTTGGCCGAGGCGAACGCCCAGATGAAGTTGCGCCTGGCCCAGACGCTCTGGATGTACTTGCGCAGCGGGGGGCGCGCCGCGCTCTGCCTCAATCCGTACCGTGCGGCGTAGGCGGCCAGCGTCTCGTTCACGTGAGGAGACTCCGCGATCGTGCCGACCGACTCGCCACCCGATGAACCGAGCCGTTGCGGGTGACTCATGCCGGGAAGCCTATTGCAGTCGATGATGTGTCGGTGACGTTCACCCGCATGTGACCCCCGAACTGAGATCATTACGGAATCTTGTCGTCGCCCCTGGGGATACCCCGGGGATGCGGTCCAACCATTCTCGATCACTCCCCGTGCTGCGCTCGCCCGGGCGCCCCCCGTCCGCCCGCACCGCCCGCGCCCCCTACCGGGCGCTGCTCGGCCGGCTGGGACGCGCCGACCGGTGGGCGTTCGACCGGGTCGCCGCGGCCCGGCTGCCCGGCCTGGAGTACGTCCTGCCCCGGCTGTCGAGGACGGCCGACCACGGCGTGCTGTGGTTCACCACGGCGGCGGCGCTCGGGCTCACCCGGCGGCCCCGGCTGCGGCGCGCCGCGCTGCGCGGCTCGATCGCGATCGGGGTGGCGAGCCCGATGGTCAACATCCTGGGCAAGCAGGCGTTCCGCCGGGCGCGCCCGGTCGTGGACCTGGTGCCGCCGATCCGGATCCGGTGGAAGCTGCCGACCTCGCACGCCTTCCCGTCCGGGCACTCGGCGTCCGCCGCCGCGTTCGCGGCCGGGGTGGCGCTGGAGGCCCCGGCCGCGGTGGCGGCGCCGGTCGCGGCGACCGCCGCCGCCGTCGCGTTCGCCCGCGTCTACACGGGCGCGCACTACCCCGGCGACGTGCTCGCCGGCCTCGGCATCGGCGCGCTGGCCGGGTTCGGCACGCGCCTGGTGTGGCCGGCGCGCCCTCCGGTGGCCCGCGTGACCCGGGCCGAGGGCGAGGACGTCCAGGTCACCGATGACGGGCGCGGCGTCGTCGCGGTCGTCAACACCGGCTCGGGCGGCGGCGGCGAGGCCACCCGCGGGATCCTGCCGGGCAGCGCGGAGATGGCGTCCGGCCTGCTGGAGCGCGAGCTCCCGGCGGCGGAGATCGTCATGCTGGAGCCCGGCCAGGACCTCGAGAAGGCGTGCGCGGAGGCCGCCGCGCGGGCCGACGTGCTCGCGGTCGTCGGCGGCGACGGCACCGTCAACGCGGCCGCGCGCGCCGCGCTCGACCACGACGTCCCGCTGCTGGTCGTGCCGGGCGGGACGCTCGACCACTTCGCCCGCGCGCTCGGCGTCGAGTCGCCCGCGCAGGCGGTCGCCGCGTACCGGGCGGGGCGGATCGGCCGCGTGGACGTCGCCTACGCCGCGCCCGCCGGGACCGGCTCCCGCCGGGGCGGCGAGCGGCTGTTCCTGAACACGGCGAGCTTCGGCGCCTACACCGAGCTGGTCGACCGGCGCGAGCGGCTGGAGAAGCGGCTCGGCAAGTGGCCCGCGCTGGCGATCGCCGCCGTCCGGACGCTGCGGCACTCCGAGCCCGTCGAGGCCGTCGTGGACGGGCACCGGCGGCACGTCTGGCTGGCGTTCGTCGGGAACGGCGTGTTCGGTTCGCACGGCGCGGCGCCCACGTGGCGGGAGCGGCTCGACGACGGGCGCCTCGACATCCGGATGGTCTCCTCCGGGCGGCGGATGCCCCGCGTCCGGGCGGTCGCCGCGGTCCTCGCCGGGCACCTGCACGTGGTGCCCGGCTTCCGGGGGTGGCACGCCGGCGGGCTGGAGGTGCTCACGGAGTGTGACGAACTCCGGCTGGCCCGGGACGGCGAGGTGTCGCCGATGCCCCCGGGGATCCGGTTCGGCAAGCACGCGAAGGCGCTCGCGGTCTTCCGGCCGGAAGCCTGACGGGTGCCGGGAGTTCGGCGAAGGTTCAGGCGGCTGTAACCGCGGCCGGGCGCCGCGCGACCGGCTCCCGGCGGCCGGCCGCGAGAAGCGGGTCCGGCCGCCGGGAGCCGGTCCTCAGGCGAACGCGAGCGGGAGGCCGCGGAGCCCGACGACCACCGGCGAGCCGTTGTAGACCGGTTCGCCGGTGACCGTGACGGTTCCGTACCGGGACCGGAGCTCTTCGAGGACGAGCCGCATCTCCATCCGCGCGAGCGCCGCGCCGAGGCAGAAATGCGGGCCGTACCCGAACGCCAGTCCCGGCACTTCGGGGCGCCTGGTGACGTCGAAACGGTCGGCATCGGGACCGAATGCCTCCGGATCGCGGTTCGCCGACCCGTACAGAAGCATGATGTGGTCGCCGGCCTCCAGCTTCCTGCCCGCCAGGACGGCCGGGCGTGTCGCGGTCCGGAGGAAGTAGACGACCGGGGACGTCCAGCGCAGGATCTCCTCGATGGCGGTCGGCATCGCCTCCGGCCGCTTCATCGCCTCCCACTGGTCCGGGTTCTCCGCGAACGCCAGCAGCCCGCCCGAGATCGCGTGCCGGGTGGTCTCGTTCCCGGCGACGAGCAGCTGGATCAGGAACATCACCATCTCGATGTCGGTGAGCCGGTCGCCGTCCACCTCGGCCTGGGCGAGCTGCGAGATCACGTCGTCGCGCGGCGCGGCCCGCCGCTCGTTGGAGACCTCGACCAGGTAGACGCCGGCCTCCATCCGCAGCGCGGCACGCTCCTCGTCCGACAACTCCGGCGCCGCCCCCGGGATGATCGACTCCGACCAGCGGAAGAACCGCGGCCAGTCGTCCTCCGGGATGCCGAGCAGCAGGCAGATCACCTGGAGCGGCAGCGGGACGGCCAGCTCCGCGACCACGTCGAACGGGCGGCCCGCCTCCACCGGCTCCAGCAGCGCCCGGAACCGCTCCCGGACCGCGCCCTCCAGCCGCCGCATCGCCGAGGGCCGGAACGCGGGCGCGACCAGCCCCCGGTACCGGCCGTGCTCGGGCGGGTCGGTGTGCATGATCGTCGGCGGCGTGTCGAAGGGGACGCCGATCTCGTCGATCAGGATGCCGTCGCCCGACCGGTACGCCGCCGGGTCGCTCGCCACCGCGTGCACCGCCGCGTGGGACCCCGCCACCCACAGCGGCAGCGACGGATGCCGGACGAGCCCGCCCTCCGCCCGTATGGCCTCGTACAGCCCGTACGGATGCCCGTGCGCGTAGAACCCGTCCGGAAAGCCGTCCGGGATCACGACAGGATGCCCTGCGGTCTCGCTATCCCGGCGTCGTCGCACATGGCGTAGTAGGCGTTGAGCGTCGACTCGCCGTCGGTGACGCCGGTGATGTTGCCCTCGGCGTCGTACTCGATGAAGGCGCCTTCGAGGATGAACAGGATGTCGCTGTCCTCCTCGATGGTGAGCGTGTGGACGGAGCCGGGCGGCTCGTAGATGAACGTCCCGGCGTGGTAGTCGATGCCGTACTCCTTGTAGCGCCACCGTCCGGAGAACGTGTAGGCGTGGACGCCGCCGGTGTGCTTGTGGGTGGGCAGCTGGAAGCCCGCCTCGAAGCGGTTGCGCACCACCCAGGTGTCGGGGGAGACCCTCAGGACCTGGAGGCCGACCGGGCCGATCGTGACCCAGGGGATGTCGCCGGAGTGGACGTGGCCGACCAGGGGACCGCTCGTCTCAGTCATAAAGCAAACGCTAGGTAGGTGACACCGGACGCGCAAGACCCGCGGTTCATGGTCGTCCGACCGGGTAGGAGACGGACGCCCGCGAACCGCTGGAGGAGGTACCGCACATGGCGATGGGAGTCAGCCCCGCCGATCTCACCGACGACGACCTGCTCCGTGAGCTGGGGCATCTCTACGAGACCCGGATGGACGCGCTCCGGCACGCAGCCGACCAGGCCTACGGCGAGCACACCCAGCGGATGGCCCAGCTGGAGGCCGAGTACCTGCGAAGGCGCCCGGGCCGCGAGATCGACCCGCAACGCCTGCGCGAGGGCGCCCGCGCCCGCTGACGGGGCACCCCCATCACAGACGCCGTCGCCCGGCCGGTTCCGCGCCACCGGCCGGGCGGTCGGCATGCCCGGCGCACCGCGCCCGGCTCCCGCGCACCGCGCCTGAACTCCCGCGCACCGCGCAGTTTCGACTTCGGGGCTCGTGTTCGTGTTGTTCCGGCAAAGGCGGGGGTGTCGACCGGGAGAGGGGAGGAGGGTGCGGTGCCAGGATCCTGACGGGCGAGATCGCCCGGGATCCTCGGGGGGTGTGATCGTTGGTACGGACCCGGCGGGGGCGTTACGGACGGGCGTCGGGGAGCGAGCCGGGCCTCGGGGAGTGCGTGCGGCGCTGGTGGCCGTTCGCGGTCGGTGCGCTGGCCGCCACGGGGCTGCTTCTCGGCGTGTACCTGTGGGCTCCGCGCAAGTCGGGCGCGTCGGTCGCCGAGGGGGCGGCTCCCGGCGATTCCGCGCGGCCCGACGCGGCCTCGCGGTCAGGGGCGCCGATGGCGTCCTACACGACGCGGTTCCAGCCGGGGCAGCCGCGCGTCCGCAACATCGAGCTGGCCGCGCGGTTGCTGGACGGGAGGGTGGTGCGCCCGGGCGCGACGTTCTCCTTCAACCGGGTCGTGGGGCCGCGGACGCGGGGCCGCGGGTACGTCCCGGCGCCCGCGATCATGGGGTCGCGGCTGGTGAAGGACGTGGGCGGCGGCATCTGCCAGGTGTCCACGACGCTGTTCAACGCGGTGTTCCGCGCGGGCCTGGACATCCGGAAGGCGCGCGCGCACACCATGTGGATGCCGGAGTACCCGGAGGGGCGCGAGGCGGCGGTGGCCTATCCGGACCTCGACTTCACCTGGAAGAACGACACGGGCGCGCCGGTGCGCATCCAGGTCGGCTACACGGGGGACTCGCTGACGGTGAGCCTGTGGGGGCACCGCCGGTACGAGGTCCGGTCGAAGACGTCGAAGCGGTACGGGTTCTCGCCGTACGGGACGGGCGTGGGGCGCGGGCGCCGGTGCGTCCCGATGGCCGGCCGGAAGGGCTTCAGCATCGACGTGTGGCGGACGCTGCTCTCCGCCGGCCGCGAGGTCCGCCGGGAGAAGTTCCACACCGAGTACCGTCCGCAACCCGAGGTGACCTGCCTGTAGCCCCTCGGCGGGGGCGCGCGGGGCCGCATGGCAGTGTGAGGGCATGACCGTTCGAGAGGGAACCTACGAGCTGGGCCCCGGTGACGGGCGGCTGCTGCTCCGGACGAGCCGCAGCGGCCTCGGCCGGCGCGCCGGCCACGACCTGACCATCGAGGCGACCAACTGGACGGCGGAGGCGACGGTCCGCGAGCCGCTGTCGGAGTCGTCCGGGAAGGTGGTCGTCGTGGTGGACGGCCTGGAGGTCCGGGAGGGCGCCGGCGGCGTGAAGCCGCTGTCGGAGAAGGACCGGCTGGACATCGGCGACAACCTTCGCAAGGTGCTGGAGGCCCGCCACCACCCGGAGATCACCTTCACCGCGACCGCGGTCCGCACCGAGGCCGGGGAGGTCGAGGGCGACCTGACCATCATGGGCCGGACGAAGCCCGTCCGGGTCCGCGCCGAGCTCGACGGGGACCGGCTGCGCGGCGGGGCGACGGTGCAGCAGACCCGCTGGGGGATCAAGCCGTTCTCGGCGTTCTTCGGCGCGCTCCGCCTCGCCGACGAGGTCGAGGTCGAGTTCGACCTCCGCCTCCCGGTCAACAACTGATCAACGCCGCCGCCGACCGGTCTCGGCGGAGATCGGCCCCCATTAGTGTCCGAAGCCGTACATTCCAGGCAGCGGGTCTCTACGGGGGGAATGCATGGCGCCGGTAACCAGGCGGGACTTCGGCAAGGCGGCCGGGCTGGCCGGTCTCGGCGCGGCGGTGCCGGCGCTGCTGACGGGCTGCTCGTCCGACGATTCGCCGCGCACGGCGCGGGCCGCCGCCGCGCAGGCCGCAGCGACGCGGTCGTGGCGGGTGACCGGGACGGCGCTCGCCGGCCTCGGGAGCTTCGACGCGACGATGAAGAGCTTCATGCAGGCCCGCAACGTCCCCTCCGGGCAGCTCGCGGTCGTCCGCAAGGGCAAGCTGGTGCTGTCGCGCGGATACACGTGGAGTTCCAGCACCGGCTTCACCACGCAGCCGACGTCGCCGTTCCGCGTCGCGAGCCTGAGCAAGCCGGTGACCGCGACGGCGGTGCTGCGGCTCGTCCAGGACGGGAAGCTGAAGCTCACCGACCGCGCCGCGACGCTGCTCGGGCTGTCGACCGCCGCCGACCCGCGGCTGAAGGACGTCACCGTCCTGCGGCTGCTGCAGCACCTCGGCGGCTGGGACCGCGACATCTCGCCCGACCCGATGTTCCAGGACGCGGCGATCGCCAAGGCGCTCGGCATCGCGCTGCCGGTGAAGCAGGCGAACATCATGAAGTACGTGTCGGCGCACAAGCTCGACCATGCGCCGGGCACCAAGTACGCCTACTCGAACTACGGCTTCATGCTGCTCGGCCGCATCATCGAGAAGGTCACCGGGCTGAGCTACGCGTCGTACGTGCAGAAGGCCGTCCTGACGCCGCGCGGCATCAAGCGGATGAAGCTGGGCCACACGCTCACCCAGGCGAGCGGCGAGCCCCACTACTACTCCGGCTACACGGGCCCGACCGTGTTCGACAACAGCGGCAAGAAGGTGTCCACCCCCTACGGCGCCTTCAACCTGGAGAACATGGACGCGCACGGCGGCTGGCTCGCCACCGCGATGGACCTGACCCGGTTCGCCGGCATCTACGACGGCGGCACGAGCGTGCTGACCGCCGCGTCGATCAAGCGGGCGTTCACCAAGCCGGAGACCGGGATCAACAGCAGCGGCTGGTACTACGGCTGCGGCTGGATGGTCCGGCCCGTCACCGGCGGCACCGGCATGAACACCTGGCACGACGGCAGCCTCGCCGGGACGAGCACGCTGCTCGTCCGCCGCAACGACGGCCTCGCCTGGGCGGTGCTGTTCGACCAGCGGCAGGAGGGCAGCGCGCCGAGCTACGGCGACATCGACCCGGCGCTGCACAAGGCCGCGAACGCGGTGAAGACCTGGCCGACCGGCGACCTCACCTCGAAGTACTTCTGACGCGGGCGGCGCGCGCGAACTGGTCGTCGAGGGTGCGCGGGAACGGCAGCACCCGGTGCCGGTCCCGCCAGGGCGCGTACTGCCGGACGGCGTTGAACCCGGCGGCGGTGACGATCCGCTCGACGCCGGGCCCGGGCGGGCCCGCGGGGTAGGCGTCCAGGTGGACGACCCTGGCGGGCAGGCCGTCCGGGCGGTGCGGTGAGACGAGCGTCAGCGGAGGGTCCGCGCCCTCCATGGCCGCCATGTCTCGCGCGTAGGCGAGGAGTTCGAGCGTCTCGGCGTCGGGGCCGCTGTGGACGACCAGCCAGCCGCGGACGTCGAGCGTCCCGGACGGCGGGTCCGTCAGCGCGAGCGGCGCGATCTCGGCGGACACCGCGCGGAGGTGGGCCTCGTGGGCCGGGTCGAGGGGTTCGAGGACGAACGTCCGGTCGAAGCGGGGCGGGTCGGCGGGCAGGAGCGGCAGGTAGGCGTCCCAGCGCAGCAGGCGCGCCAGGTGCGTGACCCGGATCCCGGACGGCGGCCGGGCCAGCTCGCCCTTGAGGCCGGCCGGGAAGGCGTCGACGACCAGCTCGTCCGGTGCGAGCGCGGCCAGGCGGGTGGACGCGGGACGCACCGTCCAGCCGGACGAGACGCGCGGGTCGGCGGCGAACGGCGAGTCCGACAGGACCACGACCTCGTCGTCCACCGCCAGCGTGTGCAGGAAGGCACGGAGCCGGGTGAGGTGCCCGAGACCGCCGCCAGCCGCGTAGCAGGCGATCAACGCACCTCGCCGAGGACCGCGAGGTACCCGGCGGTCTCGGCGGCGGGCGTGAAGTCGCGGGCGATCCGCTCGGCGCCCGCCGTGCCCAGCGCCGCCAGCTCCTCGTCGCTCGCGCGGGCCGCCCGGTCGATCGCCTCGCGGCAGGCGTGCGCGTCGCCCGCGGGGAACACGAAGCCGATCGCGTCGTCCGCCACGTCCGCGAGACCGCCCGCGTCCGAGCAGATCAGCGGCACCCCGAGCGCCGCCGCCTCCAGCGCCACGTTCGGCATCCCGTCGTAGAACGACGGCAGCGCCGCGAGGTCGCAGCTCGCGTACACGGCGGGCAGGTCGTAGCGTTCGAGGAACGGCAGGAACGAGTGCGGCACGGTGTCCTTGCGCTCGGCGAGCCACGCCGTCACTGTCTCCTCGACCTCGCCGACGAGCACCAGGTGGAACCGGCCGGCATGGCCGGAGGCGACGAGCGCGTCCAGGAAGAACCCGACGCCCTTCTTGTTCTTCAGCTGCCCGATGACGCCGATGGTGCGGCGCTCCGGCTCGACGTTCTCCGCCCGCCAGGCGCGCCCCCGCTCCCGCTCCGACGGCAGGACGCGCCACTGCGCGGTGTCGACGCTGTTCGCCACGAACGTCACGGCCGCGTCCGGGGCCAGCGCCGTCACCAGCGGCATGTGGTCGCGCGCCACCACGCAGACCCGCGCGGAGGCGCGCAGCGCGTCCGCCAGGACGCCGCGCCGCCGCATCGAGAACACGCCGACGTCGATGTCGTTGCCGCGCAGCAGGGTGATCAGGGGCGCGTCCACCAGCCGGGCGAGGACGGGCGCGGCGAGCATCGAGTACGTGCCGCCGAACGCGACGACGTGCGTGTACGCGCCGGTGAGCCGCTCGGCGGTCAGCGTCGTCCACAGCCGCCGCAGCGCGTGCTCGGGGTCGTCGCCGAGCGGGGCGGCCAGCAGCCGGCCGCCGTGCTCGCGCGTCACCGCCCAGGGCCGCTCGCGCCGCGTCAGGTGCGCGACGTCCACCTCGACGCCGGCGCCGCGCAGCCCCCGGACGATCCGGTCGCACGAGTTGGCCATCCCGCCCTGGCTTGGCGGATAGTGCTCTGTCACCCAGAGGACACGGGTCATCAGCTGTCCACGAACCCGCCGTCACCGTCGTCCGGCCCGAAGTCGCCCGCCCCGTACGAGTAGTCGTCGCCGGGGTTGAACGCGCCGCGGTCATAGGAGTCGAACGACGAGTACCACTGGTTGTCGTAGTACGTCTGCGAACTGCTCTCGTAGTAGCGGCGCCGGTAACCGCTCGCGTAGGACGGGTCGTACGGGTCGGGCTCGCCGCCCGCCTGCGCGGCGCAGGCCGGGCAGTACCCGCCCTGCACGGCGTGCTCCGCGCAGACCGCGCGCCCGCATCCCGGGCACGCGGCCACGGCCGGGCGCCCGCAGCGTCCGAGCAGGAAGAACCCGGTGGTCACGGTGCAGGGCGTCACCGCGCGCTCCTTCCGGCCGCGCCGGCCGCGCCGGCGGGCGTCCAGCGGAACGGCTCCGTCGACACGTGCAGGATCCGCTCGCGCAGCTCGTCGTCCTTCAGCGGCCCGAGCAGCTTGGCGTTCGCGCGGATCATGAACCGGTTGCCGTCCTTGACCCGCACCTGGATCCACCTCGGCGGCGGCGTGCCGGGCGGCCGCGGGGCGGCGCCCTTGCCCAGCCGGCGCGTCACGCTGACCATCTGCACCGTCTTCGTCTTGTGCTTGTACTTGACCTTGCCGCGCGGGTTCCGCTTCTTGTACTTGCGGTGCCGGACCCGGTCGGTCACCGCCAGCTCCACGACGCTGCCGTCCCGCAGCTCGGCGCGCATCCGCAGCCACGGGTCGACGACGAACCACTCCTTCATCGACAGGATCGGCCGGGACACCTGCACCGGCCGCTCGGGGCCGCGCTTCTCGGGGACGTCCGCGCCCCGCATGTCCAGCGCCACCGACAGCAGGCCCTCGGGCGGCATGTCCGCCGCGAGGACGCGCAGCATCGGCACCAGCACCCGCGACGTCCGGGGGGTGACCCGCCACTTGCGCCGCTTCACGGCCGCCTCATGGCCGGCGAGGCTCCGGATCACCGGCTCCCACTGGTCGCGCGGCAGCGACACCGAGAACCCCTTCTCCAGCACCAGCGTCCGGTGCAGCGGGTGGAACCCCTCGATGGCCGCGCGTTGCTTGCGCCAGAACATGACGACACCCCACCTATCGGTCTGACGGCGCGATCGTACGGTAGACCTCGGCCAGCCGGGCGCGGGACCGCGTCCAGGTCAGGCCGCCGGCGACGTGTGCGCGCGCCCGCGCGCCCATCGCGGCGGCCTCGCCGGGGTACTCCAGCAGGATCCGGACGGCCCGCGCCAGCTCCGCCGGACGGTCCGCCGGGACGAGCCGCCCGTGCTCCCCGTCCGCCATGAGCTCGCGGACCGCCGGCAGGTCCGAGGCGACGACCGGGACGCCCGCCGCCATCGACTCGATCACCTTCAGAGGCGCGCAGCCCTGGTCGAGGTTGCGGGCGCAGCCCGTCAGCGGCGCCACCGACACCTCGGCGTGCGCCAGCCACGCGGCGACCTCGGGGTGCGGCAGCGCGAACCGCCAGTCCAGGCGGTCGGCGACGCCGAGCCGCTCCGCCAGCCGCCGTACCGGCTTCGCGCGCCGCTCCGGGACGGACGAGCAGATCACCAGCCGCAGGTCCGTGAGGTCGCCCAGCCGCGCGAACGCGCGGAGCAGCACGTCGATGCCCTGCCATGGCTGAAGCGCCCCGACGTAGACGACGTACCGGTCGGGCGCGCCGGCGGGACGCGCCGTCTCGCCGGGGAGGTCGGCGCCGTTCGGCACGAGGTGGACCTTCTCCTCCGCCGCCCCGAGCCTCCGGACGGCCTCGCCGATCACCCGCGACGGCACCACGACCGCGTCGCAGCGGTCCAGGCAGAACCGCTCCAGCTCGCGGATCTTGCCGAGCGTCGCGGGCGAGGCCCATGGCCAGGTGTGGCCCATCTCGATGGACGGCAGCCCGTTCACCTCGAAGACGACCCGGTAGCGCCGGCCGGCGGCGGTCAGCGCGGGCAGCGCGCTCCACGGATCCCGGACGTGGACGACCTCCAGCGACCCCGCGTGCTCCTTCAGCAGCGCCGCCGCCCACGCCGAGTACGCCTCCGCGCGGTCGATGAGGTTGGGAATCTGCTCCTCGAACCTGACGATCTCCCGCGCGCCCTCCCGCTGGTAGCCGGGCAGCCCGCCGCCGCCGAGCACGCCCAGCAGCCCGCCGCCGAACCGCTCGAACAGCTCGTCGGCCATCTGCGCGATGTGCACGGCCGACCCCTTGCCCGACGGGAAGCGGTCGAACGCGAGATACGCCGCCCGGTGCCTCATCCGACCGCCACCTCCTGCGCGCGCAGCGACCGGTGCCAGGCGATCTGGTCCGCCAGGCCGTCCGCGAGCGAGGTGGTGGCCGACCAGCCGAGCAGCCGCCCGGCCAGCCCGCAGTCCGCCCAGGTCAGCGCCGCGTCACCGGCCACCGGCGCCTCCCGCCGGATCTCGGGCCGCACGCCGAGCACCCCGGTCAGCAGCGCGATCGCCGCCCGCACCGCCACCGGCTCGGGATGGCCGATGTTGAGGGCGACGCCCGGCGGCAGGTCCTCGGCGGCCGCCGCCAGCGTCGCCGCGACCACGTCCCGCACGTGCGTGAACGACCGCGACGTCCGCCCGTCCCCGAAGACCGGCAGCGGGCGCCCGTCCAGCGCCGCCTCCACGAACCGGTGGAACGCCATGTCGGGCCGCTGCCGGGGGCCGTAGACCGAGAAGTACCGGAGCACCACGGTGCGCAGGCCGTTCTCCGCGGCGAGCCCCGCGAGCCGCTCGACCTCCACCTTGCTGGCCGCGTAGGGGCTCGCCGGGTCGAGCGGGTCGTCCTCCCGGTTCGGCCGGTGCCCCGCCGACCCGTACACCGACGAGCTCGACGCGACCACCACCCGCGGGCGCAGCCGCGCCGGGCGCCGCGCGCACGCCTCCAGCAGCCGCGCCGTCGCCAGCACGTTGTCGCGCTCCGCCGCCGCGCGCCCGCCGCCCCACGAGCTGCGCACGCCCGGCCGCCCCGCGAGATGGACCACGACGTCGGCGGCGGCGACCGCGTCGAGGTCGTCCACCGCCAGGTCCCGCTCCAGCGCCGTGACGCCCGGCAGCGCCGCCACCCCGGCCCAGGCGCGCCGCGCCGGCTCCGGCGTCGGCGACCGCCCGGGCGCGTCGACGGCGAGGACCTCGTGCCCCGCGCCCGACAGGGCGCCGGCCACATGCCCCCCGATGAATCCCGCCGCTCCCGTCACCACCACCCGCACGCGGGCACCCTATCCATCTCACCGCGTTCTTGGACAGATCCACCGGAGTGCACTGACCAGCGAAGATCGAACAGGGTGTAGGCGGAACGGCCCTGCCGGACATCTCCGAGCGACACCGACCCGAGAGAAGGGAGCCGGCGTGCCGGATCCAGACGGGGGATTCACCCGGTTGTGGGACGCGCACTACGACGACGTGCTCAGGTACGCGGCGCGTCGGATCGACCACGAGACGGCCCGGGACATCGCCGCGGAAACGTTCCTGGTCGCCTGGCGGCGGCGCGGCGACATCCCGCCCGACCGCCCGTTCCCGTGGCTGCTGAACGTCGCCCGCAACGTCCTCGCCAACGAGATGCGGAGCCGCCGCCGGCGCCTCCGGCTGTGGGACCGGCTGCGCGGCGACGGCCCGCGCGCCCCCGCCGCCGACATGGCGACCGGTCTGGCCGAAGGCGGCCGCATAGCGGCCGCGCTCGGCCGCCTGTCCGCCCGCGACCGCGAGATCCTCCGGCTCGTCGGCTGGGAGGGCCTCGACGCGCGGGACGCGGCGACCGCCGTGGGCTGCTCGGTCAAGACGTTCTCCGTGCGCCTGCACCGCGCCCGCCGCCGGCTGACCGCCGCCCTCGCCGACATCGACGCCGCAGACCGCCCGGCACCCGCCGCACCGCTGCAAAGGAGCACCCAGGCATGAAGGACCTCCACGAAGTCCGCCGCGTCATGGCCCCGGCCGACCCCTGCCCGCCCGGCGCGTTCGACGGCGCCGCCCACGACCCGGCCGGACGCGCCGCCTACGAGCGGATCACGGCGTCCGCCGCCCGCCGCACCGGCCCGTCCCGCCGGACGACGTTCCGCCTCGTCGCCGCCGGCGGCGTCGCCGGAGCGCTCATCGCCGGTGCCGTCGTCGCCACGAGCGACGGCAGGCCGCACCACCCGGCGCCCGCGGCGGCGACCGAGACGCAGCAGGTGCTGAACGTCGCCGCGACGTTCGCGCTGAAGCAGCCGTACACGGCGCCCCGTCCCGGCCAGTGGGTCTACACCGAGACCCGCTACCGGCGCAGCGGCGTCCCCGGCCGCGGCCAGGCCATCGCGCCGGGCTCGCCGCTGAGGACCCAGGTCGACCGGACCTGGATCCGGGCCGACGGCAAGCGCATGGCGACGTACGACAACGGCAGGCTCGTCACCTCCGCCACGGGCGGCGGGATGCCGCCGATCGACCACGCCACTGTCGCCAAGCTGCCCGCCGACCCGGACGGGATGCTGGCCTGGGCCCGCAGGTCCGGCGCGCCGGGCGGCCGGAACGAGGGCGCGTTCCAGCTGCTCGGGTCGCTGCTGCTGAACAACGGCGCGCTGCCGCCCGCGCAGACCGCCGCCGCGTACCGCGCGATGGCGAAGGTCCCCGGCGTCACCGTGGACCGCACCGCCGAGGACGGGGCCGGGCACAAGGCGGTGTCGGTCTCGTTCGTCATCGAGGGCTGGGCGAAGGACGAGATCCTCCTGGACCCGTCCACCTACGCCTACCGGGGCCACCGCACCACCGTCGTCAAGGACCACACCATGCCGGACGGCGGGCGCTTCCTGAAGGGCGCCGTCGAGAGCTACTCCGTCCGCCTGGCCGCGGGCGTCGTGGACCGCCCCGGCCAGCGTCCCTGACCATCCGGGGAGAACGAGGGCCGTCCGGCCGCGCGTCCGATCAGCGCGGCCGGGCGACCCTCGCCTCGTCCCAGACCGGCTCAGGGGCCTCGTAGACCGACCCGTCCGCGCCGAACACCAGGAAACGGTCGAAGGAACGGGCGAACCAGCGGTCGTGCGTCACCGCGAGGACGGTCCCCTCGTACGACTCCAGACCCTCCTGGAGCGCCTCGGCACTGGCCAGGTCGAGGTTGTCGGTCGGCTCGTCCAGCAGCAGCAGCGTCGCACCGCCCAGCTCCAGCAGCAGGATCTGCAACCGCGCCTGCTGCCCGCCCGACAGCGTCTCGAACGGCTGCTCGGCGCAGAACTGCAGCTCGTAGCGCGCGAGCGCGTTCATTGCGTCGTTGCGCAGCCGGGCGTGCTCGGTCATGACGATCTCGCACGGCGTCCGCCCCGCCAGGTCGGGACGCGCGTGCGTCTGCGCGAACAGCCCCGGCACCACCCGCGCGCCGAGACGGGCGACCCCGGTGTGCGCCACCGGGCGCACCGGCACCGCGCCCCGCGGCAGCACCTCCGCCACCGCGGCGAGCAGGCGCAGGAAATGCGACTTCCCCGACCCATTCGAGCCGAGCACCGCGACCCGCTCGCCGAACCAGACCTCCGCGCCGAACGGCCGCATCAACCCGGTCAGCTCCAGGTCCTCGCAGATCACCGCCCGCTTCCCGGTCCGGCCCCCGCGCAGCCGCATCTTCAGGCTCTGGTCGCGCGGCGGCGTCTCCGGCGGCCCCGCCTCCTCGAACTTGCGCAGCCGGGTCTGCGCCGCCCGGTACCGCGACGCGAAACCGTCATTGACCGTCGCCTTGGTCTTCAGGGTGTTGACGAGCTCCTTGAGCTTCGCGTGCTCCTCGTCCCACCGCCGCCGCAGCTCCTCCAGCCGCTCGTTGCGGTCCCGGCGGGCCGCCGCGTACGTCGAGAACCGGCCGCCGTGGATCCACACCCGGCCCGCCTCGACGGTCACGATCCGGTCGGCGCAGCGGTCGAGCAGCTCGCGGTCGTGCGAGACCACCAGCACGGTCTTGGCCGTCTCCCGGAGCCGCTCCTCCAGCCACTGCTTGCCCGGCACGTCCAGGTAGTTGTCCGGCTCGTCCAGCAGCAGCACCTCGTCGGGGCCCCGCAGCAGCGCCTCCAGTGCGAGCCGCTTCTGCTCGCCGCCCGACAGCGTCCGCGTCTCCCGCCACCGGCACGCGTCGTAGGGGACGCCGAGGGCCGCCACGCAGCACGCGTCCCACAGCACCTCGATCTCGTAGCCGCCCGCGTCGCCCCAGCCGGCCAGCGCGTTCGCGTACCTCAGCTGGGTCGGCTCGTCGTCGCGCTCCATCATCGCCAGCTCGGCGGCCTCCACCGCCGCGGCCGCCTCGCGGACCCGCGGCGGCGCCACCGACAGCAGCAGGTCGTGCACGGACGACTCGTCCCGCACGTTGCCGATGAACTGCCGCATCACGCCGAGCCCGCCGCTGTGCGCGACCGTCCCGTCCTGCGGCGCCAGGTCCCCGGCGACCAGCCGGAGCAGCGTCGTCTTCCCGGCCCCGTTCGGCCCGACCAGCGCCGCCGTGACGCCGTCGCCGACCCGGAACGACACGTCGTCCAGCAGCACCCGCCCGTCGGGCAGCGCATGGCTGACGTGCCCGACCTCCACGTGACCCACGGTGACCCCTCGTCGTTGAGAACCCCCGCCGAGTCTCCGGAAGGCGCCGCGACCCCGTCAAACCGTTTTCCGGCACCGCCGGCTCGGCGGCGATCGCGGGCGCCCGGGCGTGCCGGAGAGCGGCCGCCTCAGACGGGCGCCAGGAGTGCCCGGACGTGCGCGGCGGCCGTGTCCAGCGGGACCTTCTTGGTCTCGCCGGTGGCCCGGGCGGTCACCTCCGCCACGCCCTCGGCGAGCCCGCGGCGGCCCACCGTGATCCGGTACGGGATCCCGGTCAGCTCGACGTCGCGGAACTTCACCCCCGCGCGCTCGGCCCGGTCGTCGATCACCACGTCGACCCCGGCGTCCCGGAGGGCGCCGTAGATCCGCTCGGCGGCGTCCGCCACGTCCGCGTCGTCGGACTGCGCGATCACCACGGCGGCCTCGAACGGCGCCACCGCCACCGGCCAGACGATGCCGCGCTCGTCGTGGTGGGTCTCCACGATCGCGGCCATCGCCCGCTCGACGCCGATGCCGTAGCTGCCCATCACGACCGGCACCCGCTTGCCGTCCGGGTCGAGGACCTCGACGCCGAGCGCGCGGGCGTACCGGTCGCCGAGCTTGAAGATGTGCCCGATCTCGATCGCCCGGACGATCTCCAGCGGCTCCCCGCAGCGCGGGCACGGCTCGCCGGCGGCGACCTCGCGCAGGTCCGCCCAGGACCCGACGGCGATGTCCCGGGCGACGTCGACGCCGCGCAGGTGCACGTCGTCGGTGTTCGCGCCGGTGAACATCGACCGGCGGCCGCGCAGCGCCTCGTCCGCGATCACCGGGAGCGCGACGCCGACCGCGCCGAGGCTGCCGGGGAGCGCGCCGAGCGCCGACCGGATCTCCTCCGGTTCCGCCGGGCGGATCCGCGCGGCGCCGGTCGCGTCCACGAGCTTCTGCTCGTTGAGCGCGTGGTCGCCGCGCAGGAGGACGAGCGTGAGCGTGCCGTCCAGGACGTACACGAGCGTCTTGATCTGCCGGTCGCCGGGCGCGCCGTAGGCGGTCAGATCGTCGATGGTGCGGACGCCGGGCGTGTCGAAGCGCTCCGGCGCGGGCGGCCCGGGGTCGTCGGACGCGGCGGGCAGCGCGGAGGTGGCGCGCTCGATGTTCGCCGCGTACCCGCAGGCGGGGGAGTGGAC
Source organism: Actinomadura sp. RB99 (assembly GCF_014706005.1). Lineage (NCBI taxonomy): Bacteria > Bacillati > Actinomycetota > Actinomycetes > Streptosporangiales > Thermomonosporaceae > Actinomadura > Actinomadura sp. RB99. The sequence goes on from NZ_JABMCA010000030.1 coordinate 74,738, forward strand.
GACCAGGTCCTCGCCGACGTCGGCGGGGCACATGAACTCCGTCGAGCCGGCCCCGCCCATGGTCCCGCTGGACGCCTCGCACGCCAGCGCCGGCAGGTCCAGCCGCGCGAAGATCCGCGTGTAGGCGCCGTGGTAGGCGTCGAACGAGACGTCCAGCCCGGCGCGGTCCACGTCGAAGCTGTAGGCGTCCTTCATGGTGAACTCGCGCGTCCGCATGAGGCCGCCCTTGGGGCGCGGCTCGTCCCGGAACTTGGTCTGGAACTGGTACCACTGCTGCGGCAGCTGCTTGTAGGAGTTCAGCTCGCGCGCGACCGTCGCGAAGATCTCCTCGTGGGTCATGCCGAGCGCGTGGTCGGCGCCGCGCCGGTCCTTGAGGCGGAACATCTCCTGCCCCATCAGCTCCCACCGGCCCGACCGCCGCCACGGCTCCGCCGGGTGCAGCGCGGGCAGCAGCATCTCCTGCGCGCCGATCGCGTCCATCTCCTGCCGGACGATCTCGATGATCTTCGCGCGGACGCGGACGGCGAGCGGCAGCAGGCTGTAGTGCCCGGCCGTGAGCTGCCGGACGTAGCCCGCGCGCAGCAGCAGCCGGTGGCTCGGCGCGTCCGCCTCGGCGGGGTCGTCGCGGAGCGTCGGCGCGAACATCTGGGACCAGCGCATCTCGCGAGGGTAGCGAAGCGGCCCGAGCCCCCGCCGCCGGTCAGTACCCTTGTTCGCTGTGAGTCGAGAAGGTGTGACGCCGCAGAGCGAGGATTTCTCCGCCTGGTACAACGAGCTGGTCGTGCAGGCCCAGCTCGTCGACCGCGGTCCGGTTCGCGGCACGATGGTCATCCGCCCGTACGGTTACCGGGTGTGGGAGCTGCTCCAGGCGGACCTGGACCGGCGCATCAAGGACGCGGGGCACGACAACGCGTGCTTCCCGATGCTGATCCCGGAGTCCTACTTCAAGCGCGAGGCCGAGCACGTCGAGGGCTTCTCCCCGGAGCTCGCCGTCGTGACGCACGCCGGCGGCAAGGATCTGGAGGAGCCGCTGGTCATGCGGCCGACCTCCGAGACCGTCATCGGCGAGTACATGGCCAAGTGGATCGACTCGCACCGCGACCTGCCGCTGCTGCTGAACCAGTGGGCGAACGTGGTCCGCTGGGAGATGCGGCCGCGGATGTTCCTGCGCACCACCGAGTTCCTCTGGCAGGAGGGGCACACCGCCCACATCGACGAGGGCGACGCGATGCGCGAGACGATGTGGGCGCTGGACGCCTACGCGAGCGTGGCGCGCGAGCTCGCGGCGATGCCGGTGATCGCGGGCGAGAAGACGCCCGGCGAGCGGTTCGCCGGCGCCGTCCGCACGTACACCATCGAGGGCATGATGCGGGACGGCCGGGCCCTGCAGGCCGGCACGTCGCACTACCTCGGCACGAACTTCGCCAAGGCCTTCGAGATCCAGTACCAGGACGAGGCGGGCAAGCTGACGCTGGCGCACACCACGTCCTGGGGCATGAGCACCCGCATGATCGGCGGCATGATCATGACGCACGGGGACGACAAGGGCCTCGTGCTGCCGCCGCGCCTCGCCCCCTACCAGGTCGTCATCGTCCCGATCGGGCGCAAGGAGCAGGGCGAGCAGGCCGCCGCGGAGGCCCGCCGGCTCGGCGCCGCGATCAAGTCGATGGGCATCCGCGTGCACGTCGACGACAACCGGCCGCAGCTGTCGCCCGGGTTCAAGTTCAACGAGTGGGAGATGCGCGGCGTCCCGATCCGCATCGAGCTCGGCAAGCGCGACATCGAGGGCGGCGTCGCGACCGTCGTCCGGCGGCTCCCGACCGCCGAGGGGCAGGGCAAGGAGCAGATCCCGCTGGAGAAGGTGCCCGAGGTGCTGCCCGGGATGCTCGCCGAGTTCCAGTCGTTCCTGCTGGCCCGGGCCGAGGCGTTCCGCGAGGAGCACACCGCCGCCGTCGACTCCTGGGACGCGTTCACCGCGCAGGTCGCCGGCGGCTGGGCCCGCGCGTTCCACTGCGGCGCCACCGCCTGCGAGGACGAGATCAAGGCCGAGACCGCCGCGACCCCGCGGGTCATCCCCGCCGAGGCGCCGGAGGAGACCGGCGTGTGCGTCAAGTGCGGGCGGCCGTCCGCCTACGGCAAGCGCGTGATCTTCGGCAAGGCGTACTGAGCCGGCAAGGCGTACTGAGCCGGCGATTCCGGGCCGGCGCTCGTGCGTCGGCGAGGCGGCGGGTGCCGCGCGGTCAGGAGCTCTCCTCCCGCTCCGCGCGGCCGCCCGCCGACAGCCGGGTCAGGTACGGCTGGACGAACCACGCCCACCCGCACAGCGCCAGGACGACCACCGCCGCGGCGATCGCCGCCCCCTCCGCCGCGAGCGTCTGCACGATCAGCGTGGTGGACGCGGTGATCGAGACCGCGAGCGCGAACGCGCCGAGGATGCCGAACCGGTTCGCCCGCCGGATCAGCAGCGGCTTCTTGTTGAGCTGGAACAGGATCCGGTGCTGGAACACCGGCGCGATGAAGCAGATCGAGGCGAGCGCCGCACCGAACAGAGCCACGTAGAACAGCGCCTTCCCGGTGTCGTCGACCTGCACGAATCCCTTGGAGAACGGGACGGTCAGCAGGAACGCGAACAGCACCTGCACGCCCGTGGTGGCCACCCGGAAGCCCTGGAGCAGCTCCATCAGCTGCCGGTCGAGCCGCTCGTGCTCGGTCTCGTTGCGCGGCTTGGACGAGGGGTCGACGCTCATGAGGTCCCTTTACCCGGCAAAACGCCCGTCAGTGCCGGTTTCGCGCCGGGGCGTCAGTCGAGCGTGGGGGACTCCACGCGGAGCGCCACCATCGACACGTCGTCGCGCAGGTCGCCGTCGCAGAACTCCAGCAGCGCCTGCTCCACCGCGCCGAGCATCTCCTCCGGAGTGCCGCCCGCCTGGCCCGCCAGCGCCTCCAGCAGCCGCTCCTGGCCGAACTCCTGGCGCGCGTGGTCGCACGCCTCCAGCACCCCGTCCGAGTGCAGGATCAGCGTGTCGCCGGCGTGGAGGTCGATGGTGTCCGAGCCGGCCTCGAAGTCCTCGAACAGGCCGAGCGGCACGCCGCCCCGCGACGCCGACCTGATCACCCCGTCCGCGCGGACCACGATCGCCGGCGGGTGGCCGGCGGTGCCCAGCGACACCGTGACCCGCTCCGCGGTGATCTCCAGCCCCGCCATGATCGCGGTGACGAACCGGTCCTCGTCCAGCAGCGCCTCGTTCGCGATGCCGAGGATCTCGCCCGGAGTCGACTTCCACCGCGCCCCGAGCCGCACGCAGTGCCGCGCCGTCGCGGTCACCGCCGCCGCGTCCTCGCCCTTGCCGCACACGTCGCCGAGGACCAGCCCCCAGCCGTCCCCGACGCGGAACACGTCGTAGAAGTCGCCGCCGACGTCCGCGCCGTGCGTCGCCGTCAGGTAGCGCGCCGCGACCGTCGCGCCCGGGATGGCGGGCAGCGCCCGCGGCAGCAGGCTCGCCTGGAGCGAGTCGGCGACCTCCGCGCTGCGGCGGTAGAGCCGCGCCGCGCGGATCACCAGCGCCAGGTAGCGGCCGAGCCGCTGCACGACGCCGAGGTCCATCAGGTCGAACGGCCCGTACTCGCCGCCGGACGCGAGCGTGATCGCGCCGAGGCACCGGTCGCCGTCCTCCACCGGCACGCTCAGCAGCGACGTCGCGCCGATCTTCGCGCAGATCGGGACACCGTCGGCGGCCTTGCCGAGCTCGTCCAGGCCGTCCAGGTGCGGGCGCAGGGCGCTCTGCCGGGTGACGAACACGTCGTGCGGGAGCGTTCCGGCGGCCGGGTGCAGCTCCTGCAGCGTCCGCGCCGCCTCGACGGAGTACTCGTCGTCCGGCCCCATCACGACCTGGCGGTGCAGGACGGGCGCCGATCCGGCCGCGCCGCCGCCCAGCCCGGACGGGCCGGTGTTCGGGCCGGTCAGGTCGATGAACGCCCAGTCGGCCAGCTCCGCGGCCAGCAGCCGGGCGCACCGCCGGACCGCGACCGTCTCGTTGAAGACCGGCTCGTCCAGCAGCAGCTCGCTCGCTGTGGCCAGCACGTCCATCCGGTGCACGATCGTGGCCACGGCCTCGTCGTCGATGCGGGCCTGCGGCTGCGGCGCGCGCGCCTGCGGCGGCGACGCCGGCTCCGGCACCCGCGGCGCGGCCGCGTCCGCGCCCGCTTCCGGGCGCCGTGCCGGCCGCTTCCCGCCGTCCCGCTTGGCCGGCGCGCCGCGTCCCGCGGTGCCCGCGGCCGCGGTCCCGGTACCGTCGCCCGAGGAGTCCGCCGGGGGGCGCGCGGCGCCCGCCGCGACGACCACCATCGGGTCCGGCTCCCCGCGGATCCACACCCGGGCCAGCGTGATGACCGCGTCGACCGGGCGCTCCCGGCCGAGGAACCGCACCGGCACCCGCCGCCGCCGTCCCGTCCGCACCACCGCGGCCAGCTGCGAGCGGACCGCCGCGCGGGTCGCCAGATCGCAGAACGCGGTGAACTGCTTGCCGGAGACGTAACCGGACGAGGTGCCCAGCAGCTCCGCGGCCTGGCGGTTCACCCGCCGGACGCTGGTGTTGCGGTCGAGCAGGAACAGCGGCACGGGCGCGTCCTGGAAGACCGTCCGCAGCACCCGCCGCTCGTTCTCGGCCGCGTTCGACCCGCCCTGCTCGGTGCCCTGGTCGGCGCCCAGGGTGCGCAGCGCCGTCACCGCCAGCTCGAGCTCCACCAGCGCCGCGTCCAGGGTGGCCCGCAGGTCCGCCTCGGGCATGCCGGCGGCCTGGCGCAGCTCACCGATGCGCCCCTCGAGATCCGAGATCTCCCGTACCAGGGACTCGGGTTCGAGCTGATCGGGCTGATCGTGCAACAGGTCTCCCTCTGTGCCCCGAGGCAAGGTCGAAACAGGATCGGCTTCGCGCTCCGCTCATCCGGACCGCAGTCGCGGCGACTGCATCTCGCAGCCTATGCCGGTCACCTCCGTGCTCCTAGCGCGGGACCTAGCGGAGCCCCTGGTCACCGACTATCCGCTGGGCCAGTGCGGTTAGTTTCACATGTCTTGTCTGGGAAATGCGGCGCATCTCCGCGAAAGCCTCGTCGGCGCCGCAGCCGAGCGCGTGCATCAGGATGCCCTTCGCCTGGTCGACGACGGCCCGCGCCTCCACCGCCTCCTGCAGCTGCGCGGCGGTCCGGTGCACGTCGTCGTACTGCTGCGCGTTCGACATCGTCGCGCTGCCCTGCGCCAGCAGGAGCGAGACGAGCGCGAGCCGGTCCGGCCCGAGCGACTTCGGTGTCACCCCGTACAGCGTCAGCGTGACCAGCACCGGCGGGTTCAGGTGCGGGGACGTGGTGAAGCACCGCACCCCGCGGCGGAGCATGTCCGACACCGCCTCCGGCCAGCGGGTCTCGACCAGGATGTCGTCGCAGCTCAGCGTGCGGCGGTCCAGGACGACGTCGTAGATGGGGCCGTGCCCCCGCGACAGCTGCCGGTCGATGATCTCGGCGAGGTCGGGGTGGCTCGCGGCCACGGCCAGCGGCTCGGGACGCTCCGCGTCCGGGGAGGGCAGCTCGTCCGGCGCGACGTCCCCGGCCATGTCCGGAAGGTCGGGGTCGGCGGTGCCCCGTTCCGAGGCGGCCTGCTGCCTCGGGACGCGCGGGACGTCCGGAGGCCGCGGCACCGGATCAGGCGACGCCCCGAGCGCGGCGACCGCGACGGGGTCGCCGAGGGACGCCGTCGGCATCGCCCAGCGGACGCACGAGGCGCCCGCGCACCCCTGCACGGCGCGCGACGCCAGCTCGGCGACCCGGTGCAGGGTGCCGACGTCGGAGGACTCGCCGACCATCCCCAGCCGGGCGATCTCCACGGCGAGCTGGTCGGTGAGCACCGTTTCGGTTGGAGCCACGCTTATGACGTTATCCTGCGGCACGTCATGCCCGGGCTGAGCGGGCTCAGTTGTTCGGCGGAGCCTTGCTGATCTCGGGTAGCGGGCCCCGCTGCCCGTCCGCCACCGCGAGATCGCCGATGGACACGATGCCGACGGGCCGCCGGCCGCCGTCCACCACCGGCAGCCTCCGGACGCACTGCTCGATCATCAGCCGCTCCGCCGTCTCGGTGTCGTCGTCGGGGCGCACGGTGCACAGCTCGGCGGTGCACACCTCGCCGAGCGGCGTGAGCGCCGTGTCGCGGCTCTCCGCGACGGCCCGCACGACGATGTCCCGGTCGGTGACCATCCCGCAGAGCTGCCCGGCGTAGGTGACCAGGACGTCGCCGATGCCCTCGTCCCGCATCACCCGTGCCGCCTCGTAGAGCGTCGCGTCCAGCGGCAGCGACTGGGGGGCCGGGGTCATGACGTCGCTGACCCGTCGTGGCATCGCGCGCACATCCTCTCGAGTGACCGGCGGCTCGCGTGGCCCGTGTGCGCGCCTTACCCACAGTCGGCGTACCTATGCGGACGGTCTTGGTGAATTGGTGGGATGCTCCTCAAGTCGCGAAGACCGTGCCGTTAGAACGCGAATACGGTTCCGGTGCGGGAGTGCATCACGCAGTCGTTGCCGTAGCGCGCGCGGAACGACACCGGGCGGCCGTGCCAGCGGCCCTTCGCCTGCGCCACGACGGGCGCGTAGACCGCGGTGCACATCCGGCCGTCCGGTGCGTGGGCGAACTTCCCGCCGGAGCCGTTGAGCTCGGAGCAGGCACGGGCGGGATCGGGGTGCCGCCCGCCCGGAGGGTCGCAGTAGAGGGTCACCGTGTGCGTGCTCGACGCGTGGCGCCCGGGATGGGTGAGCGTGAGCCGGAGGGACGTCGTCCCGCTCTCGTGGTGATGCGCGGGAACGGCGGGCGAGAGGGCGATCAGCGCGCCCGCCAGGACGGCGATGGTGTTCGACATGGCTACTCCCGATGGCCTGAGGGACCATCGCTCAATGTATCCATGTGACTACCAACAGTGCAGGAAAACCGACGATCCCGCGGTCACGGGGTAACCGCGGGATCGAGTCGGAACGTGCGAAGGCTCAAGGGCCGGGGCGGGGCGGGGGCGGATCGCCCGCTGCCGGGGCCGCCCGGGTCAGGCGGCCAGGGTGTGCGCGGCGCGCTTGTGGCCCGCGAGGGCCTCGCGGAGCTGCTTGCGGCCGCGGTGCAGGCGGGACATCACCGTGCCGATGGGGGTGCCCATCATCTCGGCGATCTCCTTGTAGGCGTAGCCCTCGACGTCGGCGAGGTAGACGGCGTCCCGGAAGTCCTTCGGCAGCGCGCGCAGGGCGTCGATCACCTCGGAGTCGGGGATGCGGTCCAGCGCCTCGGACTCGGCGGACCGGAACCCGGACGAGTGCGCCTCGGCCTGCGCGATCTGCCACTCCTCCAGCTCCTCGGAGCCGGCCCGCTGGGGCTCGCGCTGCTTCTTGCGGTAGGTGTTGATGAAGTTGTTGGTGAGGATCCGGTGCAGCCACGCCTTGAGGTTCGTGCCCTCCTGGAACTGGTGGAAGTTCACGTAGGCCTTGGCCAGGGTCTCCTGGACGAGGTCCTCGGCGTCGGCGCTGTTGCGCGTCATCCGCACGGCGCTGGCGTACAGCGGGTCGGCCAGCGGCAGGACGTCGCGCTCGTAGCGCTCGGTGTTCTCGATGCTCCCGGTGTCCCGGATGGTCTCGGTGTCCCGGATGGTCTCGGTGTGCGCGGCGGCGGCCGGAACACGCACAACGGCGGTGTTGCGGACGGGCATGGTGACAGCGGTCATCATCGCTCCCCGTGGTCGTGACCCCGTGAAGGGCCGGTTGCTGGCGCGTGCTCGGCGGCACGCGCGTGCCGGGCGGAATGACCGCCCCCCGTACAGGTGGTACGCGCCACCGTTCCCGACGGGTTCGGGCCGGCGTTTGGCACGCTCCAGCGACGTGGTCCTCGCGGGTTCGTGCCCGTCTCCGGGGGAGACGGTCCGGCGTGGTCGGGGGCTCGGCTCCGCGGCGGCGCGGGCCGGGCGGCGGGTGCGCGGACCGGCGTCGCCAGGGCGACCCCGGGGTCCGGGACGTCGCGGGCCGTACTGGTCGGGCGCATCCACGCTTCAGTGGCTTCCCGTTAGGTAAGACGCCCGAACGGGGCCCGAAGGTTGCGTGGCGTCCGTCACATACCGTGGCGTGTCGGCCGAACCGGTGTCCAGGCGGCGCTATAAGCCTCCTGCTGCCGTCGAGATCCGCGAGCCCGTAGTGGGGCGGCAGGGGCCCGGCGGCGGCGTGGGGCGGAGGCCGGGGCGCGGGCGTCAGGACGGCAGATGACCCGCCAGAACGGCCTGGACGAGCTGCTCGGCGAACTTCTCGGGGTCCTCCGGGAGCCGGGCGCCCGCCGCGACCGCCTCCGGCCCCGCGAGGCGGATCAGGAACGCGTGCTGCTGGCAGCCGCCGAGCAGAGCGGCGGCGATGGCCGGCAGCGGAGCCCCCGCCGACAGCCGTCCGGCCCGCCGCTCCGCCTTCAGGTAGCCGATCAGCGCGGCGTGCCCGAGGACCGGCCCGGCCGCCGGACCGCCGGGCGGTCCGGACGGCGGCCCGCCGGGCGACCCTGGCGGGAGTGCGGGGTCCGGGGCATGCTCGGCGGCCTCCCTCTGTGCCTGGACGGGGCCGTCCGCGCGCAGCCAGGCGATCAGGTCCGGGTCCGCGAGCACCGGCCCGATCATCGGCAGCAGCTCGCCGTAGAAGCGCACCATGCCGGTGGCCAGCCGGGCGAGGTTGCCCTCGACCGTCCCCTGCCCGGCGGACCCGGCGAGCGTCGCCATGGCCGTCCGCGCGGTGGCGGCGACCTCGCCCAGCGCCGCCGCGAACAGGGCGGTCTTGTTGGCGAAGTGGTTGTAGAGGCTGCCCTCGGAGACGCCGGCGCTCCGCGCGATCTCCTTGGTCGTCGCGGCGGTGATCCCGCGCTCCCTGATCACCGCGACCGCCGCCGCCAGGATCCGCTCCCGCATCGGCTCCCTGCCCACCGCCACCTACGCCACCTTCCCTTCCGTCGCCGGACGGTAGCACCTCAGTGTACTGAGTGAGCGCTCACTCGTCATCGGTGGCCGCCACACCTGCCGAGTTCGCGAGAACCCGGGCGAATGTCGTTCACCCGGGGTAACGTCCCCTTCACTGTGGGTCGCCGGATGCAGCGAGCATCCCGCCCGGGGAAGGGGGCAGCGTGACCATCGCCGAGAACAGGCCGCCGCTCAGCGGGGGCGCAGCGGCCCCGCCCGACCAGCGGGCCGGGGCCCGGCAGCCCCGGTTCCTCGACCAGCCCCTGCTCGGCGTCGTGAGCATGGCCGCCTTCACGCTCAACGAGCACGGCCGCATCAACCACTGGAACCACGCCGCCACCGAGCTCTTCGGCGCCGGGCCGCTGCAGGCCGCCGGCCGTTCCCCCGCCTCGCTGCTGCGCCTGCCGCAGGAGCACCGCGGGGCCTTCGAACCCGAGGTCTTCGGGCACGTCTGGTGCGGCGCCTGCATAGTGCCCCGCGCGGACGACGGACGGCCCGCCGAGGTCGGCTGGTGGGTGTACCCGATCGAACCGGACGGCGACCGCGGCGCCCGCAACGTCCGCGTCCTCGCGCTGGCCGCCGACCTGCGCCGGCTTCGCGAGGACGGCCCGGGCCTGGCCATGGACGGCGTCCTCGTCGCCGCGCCCGACGGCGCCGCCCGGCGCGCCGCCGGAGCCCGGCTGCTGCGCGTCGAACCCGTCCTCGCCCCGCCCATGGACGAGCCCGGCGCGGAGGAGACCGCCACGGACGAGGCCGGTGCGGACGAGCCCGCCACCGAGGGGGCCGTCGGGGACGGGCTCGCGCGCCACGGCGCCGGCCATGGCTCCGGCCATGGCTCCGGCCACGGTGACGGGCCCCTCGCCCGCCGCCTTGCCGAGCTGCTGCCCGCCGCCGGAACCGCCGCCACCGATGCCATCGTGTCCCGCGTGCTCGCGCTCGGCCGGCCCGCCGTCTCGCTCAGCGTCACCGTGCGGCTTCCCGTCGTCCCGCACATCGGCGACATGCCGCGGGCCCTGCGCATCCGCCCCCGCGCCGTCCCCCCGCACACCGCCGCCGACCACGACGACCGGGACGGCGCCGCGGCCGCCTCGTCCGGCACCACCGGCACGTCCGGTACGTCGGGCGCGGACGAGAACGAGACGCTGACCTTCCTCAGCGAGGCCGGGCAGCAGATCGGCGGCTCCCTCGACCACCTCCAGGCCGCCCGCACGCTCGCCGAGGTCCTCGTCCCTCGGGTCGCCGACTTCGCCGCCGTCGAACTCCTCGAAGGCGTCGCCGCCGACTCCGCCCAGCCGTCCGCCGACCTCGACGAGACCGCCGTGATGCGGCGCGTCGCCGTGGCCCATAACGACGAGCCCGGACGCTGGGAGCCGATCGTCCCGGAGGGCGAGACGCTCGTGCTGGGGCGCGGCACCCCGTTCGTCCGCGCCATGCGCACCGGCCGCGCGGTGCACGTCCCGCAGGTCGACGCCGAGTTCGCGGCCCGGCTGTCCGCCTCGTTCGCCGGCCGCGACCTGACCCCCCTGTTCACCGGCCGCGACCTGCTGATCGTCCCGCTGATCGCGCGCGGCCGGGTGCTCGGCACCTTCAAGCTGCTGCGCAAGCCCGACCGCCCCCGCTTCGACGACCTCGAGCTCGCCATGGTCGACGAGCTCGCCCGCCGCGCCGCGCTGTGCGTCGACAACGGCCGGCTCTACCGCCGCGAGGTCCAGGGCGCGCAGGAGCTGCAGCGCAGCATGCTGCCCGCCGACCCGCCCGAGGTCCCCGGTGCCCGCGTCCACTACCGCTACCGGCCCGCCGGCCAGGCCGCGCAGGTCGGCGGCGACTGGTTCGACGCGTTCCCGCTGCCCGGCCGCCGCCTCGGCATCGTCGTCGGCGACGTCATGGGGCACGGCCTCACCTCCGCCGCGATCATGGGCCAGATGCGCACCGCGGTCCGCACCCTCGCCGTCGAGGACATGCGCCCCGACCTGCTGCTCCGCCAGCTCGACGAGCTCGCCCGGCGGCTCGGCGAAGGCTACGTCGCCACCTGCCTGTACGCCGTGTACGACCCGGTCGCCCGGCGGTGCAGCTTCGCCAACGCCGGGCACGTCCCGCCCGTCCTGGTGTCGGAGAGCGGCGAGAGCCGGGTGCTGCCCGTCCCCGCCGGGCTGCCGATCGGCGTCGGCGGCGAACCGTTCGAGACCATGGAGATCGAGGTCGAGGACGGCTCCCGGCTCGTCCTGTGCACCGACGGGCTGCTCGAACGCCGCGACCGCGACATCGACCAGGGCCTCGACGAGCTGCGCGTCCTGCTCGCCGGGCCCGACCGCCCGCTCGACGCGACCTGCGACGCCCTCCTCGACGCGCTCGCCACCACCGCCCCCGCCGACGACATCGCCATCGTCGCCGTCGGCCTCGACGGCATCCCCAAGGACGACGTCGCCGTCTGGGAGCTGGAACCCGAGCCGAGCATGGTCCCGCGGACCCGCGCCCAGGTCGCCTTCAAGCTCGCCGAATGGCGCCTCGACGCGGTCGCCGACACCGTCCAGCTGCTGGTCAGCGAGCTGATCACCAATGCCCTGCTGCACGGCGCCGGGGCCATCGTGCTGCGGCTCATCCGCGGCGACGCCCTGCTCTGCGAGGTCTACGACGACGGGCAGGACATGCCGCACCTGCGGCACGCCGACGCCACCGCCGAGTCCGGGCGCGGCCTCCAGCTCGTCAGCCACATCGCCGCCCGCTGGGGCACCCACCGCACCGACGGCGGAAAGGTGGTGTGGTTCGAGCACCGCCTCCCGGAGTGAATCCGGTGGTCGGGGGCCCGCCTCCCACCGGTGGGAGGTAACTGTCCCCTCCGCGACAGATAGTTTCCAACGGTCCCGTCCGTTGAGATCGATAGTGTCGAAGCGCATCAACGGTCCATCGGGGGACGATTTGGGCGAGAAGCTGACCCTGCCGGTCCCGGAGACCCTCTACGCCACCTACGCCGTCGTGCTCACCGCGCCGATCCCCGACCCCGGCGAACTCGCCTACGACGAGGTCGCCGCACGGACCCGGCCCCCGCTCCGCGACCTCGTCCTCGGCATGCTCGGCAGCCCCATGGTCACCCTCGACCAGCGGCCCGCCGCCGAGTTCCCGCCGCTGCCCGCCGACCTCCTCGCCGCCTACGGCGCCTCACCGGCCGAACTCGCCGCCCTCGACGCCGCCTCCCACATCCTCGCCGTCCGCGCCGCCTACCGCCCCGGGCACCCGCCCGCCCACGAATGGGCCGCCCGCGCCGTCGCCGGAGCCGTCGCCGCCGCCCGCACCGCCCCCGTCATCGACGTCTTCACCCCGCAGATCCTCGCCCACGACCACCTCACCCGCTCCCTGCCGGAGCCCGACGGCGCCGTCCGCCTCACCGACTGGATGCTCCTCCCGCACACCTCGGGACCGCACGGCTTCTGGTTCGCCACCAAGGGCCTCGCCCGGTTCGGGCTCCCCGAACTGCAGACCGAGAACGTCCCGCCCGCCCTCGTCGTCCCCTGGGGCCGCCTCCTCAACGGCCTCGCCCGCCGCGTCCTCGACCTCTGGCAGGAGCGCCTCCCCGCCGGCGAGCAGCCCCTCGTCGTCGACCTCCCCGAGACCGTCTCCGTCGGCCTCCAGGACGTCGCCGCCGCCCAGGGCACCGACGAGCCCCTGCGCCGCGAGGTCACCGTCCGGCTCCGCCTCGACACCCTCGACACCCCCGACGCACCCGACACGCCCGGTGAGACCGGCGAGCCCGTCCTCACCGTGCTGCCCGCCGGCGACGGCCCCGACCGCCTGGAATCCCTCTGCGCCGCTCTCTTCGGCGCCCAGGACGGCCGCCGTTGACCTCCGTCCCGCTTGCCGAGCCCCGCGTCCAGAGCGCAGGATCGTCACCGTGAGATTCGGCCCACGCGACCGTCCCGGACCCGAGCCCGAAGACAGCGGCCCGCCCGCACCCCACCCCGGCGACGTCCACGTCGCGGGAAGGAGCAGGTCCCGCCCGGAGGAGCCCGCCGACTGGATCCCCGTCCCGCCCCCGCAGCCCGAGGCCCCGCCGCCCACCGCCGAATCGCCTTACCCACCGGGCACATCTCCCTCACCGCCGCCCCCCTCCGCCGAGCCGCCCTGGACGCCCCGAGGCGCCATCGCCCGCGCCCCCTCAGACCCCCCGTCGTACGCGCCCCACACGCCGGAGACCCGCCCCGCAACACCACCGTCCGCGCCCGCCCCGGGGCCGTCGGCCGGCGGGCCCGCGGACTGGTCATCGCACGATCCAGGGCCGCCGTCACCTGCCGGCCCCGCCCCATGGACGCCCCACGATCCGGCTTCACCGCCCGCGGCACCGTCGCCCGCTTCCTCGGGCTGGACACCGCACACGCCGGAGACCCGCCCTGCGGCACCACCACCCGAGTCCACACCCGCGCCGTGGGGAACCGAGCGGTCGGACGCAGGCTCTCCCCAGTGGACGCCGCACGTACCGGAAGCACGTCCCGCGTCCCCGGAGGGCACGCCCGCCCCATGGACGCCCGAAAACCCCGCGGCACGCCCCGTCGCCCCGCCCCCGGAGACCGCACCGACCCCATGGACACCAGAGGACCCAGGGGCGCGTCCCACGGATTCCTCGGCCACCGAGCCGCCTGCGGATCGGTCCCCCCGCGACCCGGCACCGTCGGCCGAACCCCCTGCCGGCTCCACGCCGGCGCCGTGGTCTGCCCGCGATCCGAGTTCAGGCGCGGCGCCTGAGACGTCCGCACGAGACGCCGAACCCTCGCAGTGGGCACCGCACGTGCCGGAAGCGCGTCCCGCAGAGGATCCGGAGGGGCGTCCCACCGAGCCGTCCTCCGAGACCACACCCGCGCCGTGGGGACAGCAGGAGCCAGGCGCAGGGGTGCCCGCCGAGGCGACGGGGCCTACTGGCTCCTCCTCGCCGTACAGGTCGACCGAAGTGCCGTCGTCCGAGGGCTCGTCGCGCTGGGAGGCGCCGCAGTGGGCGCCGCACGGGACGGGTGTGCCGGTACCCGAGGAAGACATCGCCGGTGCGTCGCGTCCGGAGGACGAGCCGGAGCGGTGGGTCGTCCGGAGGCCCGGCGGCCTGCAGTCCGGAACCCCCGAAGACCCGGCGGACACGCGGAGCGCCGGCCGCCACGAACGCCCCGCAGCCGACGAGCCCTTCCTCCCCGGCAAGGGCCTCTCCGCCGAACCACCGCCCTCGCTGACGAAACCGGACGTGACACGGCCGGAAATCGCACGGCCGCCGGCCCGAGGACTGTCCGCCCAGCCGCCGTCCACCGTGCCGCCGCCCGCGCCCCCGCCGGGGCCCATGGCGGACCCGGGACGGCGCAGGGCACTGGCCGACGCCTTCATGATCGAGTTCGTGGGGAGCACCACCTGGCGGGCGATGCTCGCCGTCCTCGAAGGCGCGTTCCCCGGGCTCGGCATGGCGGCGGCGCTCTCGGGCCGCGCCGACGAGATCCGCGGCATGACGGACGGCCTCGACCGCACCTCGTCATCGAAGCTGGGCCTGCCCACCTGGCTCGACGACGCCGGCATGGTCTTCGACCTCAGCGCGCACCTGAACGCCCGCAACGCGCCGCGGACGCCGCTGCGGGCGCGTCCCGGGCAGCCGCGCGCGTCCAGGCCGTACGCGGGGGCGTTCGTGATCGACACCCTCGACCCGCTCCGCTACCACCGTGCGGTCGGCGGCCCCAGGGCGCCCCGCGACCTGCCGGAGGACGCGGCGCTGACGACGCCGTCCGAGATGGGGGAGGACGACGACAGCGGCGTGGTCATCGTCGCGAACCTCACCTCGGCGGGCGTGCGGGTCCTCGACTCGCTGACCCTCTGGCGCTACGCGGGACGGGTCGTGACGAGCACGCTGCACGAGCCGTCCCGGCCCCGGACGCGAGGCCGTGCCCGGCGCGCCCTGCGGGCCCTCCGGCGCGTCGTGGTCATCGACCCCGATCTGGGCGTCGGGCTGTGCCTGCAGACCGACGCCGGGCATCCGCCCCGCTGCCTGCTGGCGTTCGGCGTCGACCGGACCGACGACGCCCCGCCCCGCTTCGTCCGGCCCTGATCACGCGTCCGGACGGAGCCAGGACAGGTCGGCCCGCCGGTCCTCGGGGAGCTCGCGGAGACGTCCCGCGAGCTCCCAGGGCTCGGCCGCGGGCGCCTCGCCCGGCAGGACGCCGCAGAGCAGCGTGCTCCCGGTCCGGACGACGGCGAACCGGCCGAACCGCGCGATCCCACCGCCCCGCAGGTGCGCCAGCTCGCCGAGCAGGGCGCTCAACGCACCCGGGTCCTCCGCGTTGATCAGGCCCCTGACCTGCGTCAACAGGTCCTCGGCGAGATCGTCGGCGCGGCGGCCGGACAGGTAGTAGACCGTCCCCAGGTAGGAGCCGTCGGCCGCCTGCGGGGACCGCTGGTCGCGGACGCGGACGCGCAGCCCCCACTCGGCGGCGCACCGCTCGTACGCGTCGGCGAGCAGCGCCTCGGCCTCCCCCTCCTCGCTGAGCAGGAGCCCGGGGACGACGCCCTCCTCGCGGTCGACGCGTTCGAGCATCTCCCGGTGCAGCTCGTGCACGTCCTGCTCCACCGTGTCCAGGGAGCGGGCGAGCGCGTGCTGCGCCTCCCGGTCGAGGCCGAGGCCCGCCAGCTCCCCGGCGAGGTCGGCGGTCTCCTTCTCCAGCCGGTCGATCCGGCCCGAGAAGCTCTCCAGCCGGTCGAGGATCTCCGCGGACGCGCCGTCCGGCAGCGGCTGCGGGATCGGGATCCCGGACGGCTCGGCCGCCGCGGCGACCTCCGCCTTGAGCGCCTCATGGCGTTTGACGAGTTCGGACATTTGGGCGCGCAGTTCGCGCACGTCCGCCTGTGCTTGCGGGAGCCGCTTGTCGGAGGCCAGGTAGAGCTCGCGTCCGGCGATCGCAAGGCAGAGCAGGACCAGGATCACGGTGGTCATGTGACTCCTCGGGAGGCGGGCTGCCTTCTCGACCCTAACCATCCGGGACCCGATTGGCCGAGACCGCGCCACATCCGGTCCGAAACGCCCGCCATATCCACCCCCGACCGCCCCACCCACCCCCAAAGACCAAGCAGCCCAGCAACGCACCCCCTCCAACCACCCCCGCCGCTCACCCCCGCCAGCCACCACCACTGCCACCCTCAGCCAGCCACACCACCGGCCACCGTCACTGACCACCGTCACTGACCACCGTCACCGGCGGCCGTCACCGGCGGCCGTCACCGGTCGCCGTCACTGGTCACCTTCATCGGCCACCTTCAGTCAGCCGCTGCCGTCGCACGCCGTCACCGGCCATCGCCACCGCCACTGGTCGCTGGCACTGGTCACCGCCACCGGGCGTCCTCATCGCGTCGCCGTCGCTGGCCGCAGTCACCGGCCGCCCTCGCCACGCACCGTCGCCGTCCACCGTCGCCGTCCACCGTCGCCGTCCACCGTCGCCGTCCACCGTCGCCCTCGCCACGCGCCGCCGTCATACGCCGTCACTGGCCATCGTCGCTGGCCACACTCACCGCGCTGCCATCGTCATCCGCCGTCACCAGCCGCCGCACGCCGTCACCGTCACAGGCCACACCCACCGCGCACTGGCGCCGTCCGCCGTCGTCGTCCGCCCTTGCTAGCCGCCGCTGTTAGGCGCTGTCATTGGCTGCCCTCATCAACCACCGTCGCTGGCCGCCCTCGCCAGGCACCGGCATGGGCCGCGCTCTAGCGAGGCATGGTCCGTCCAGGGCGTCGGCGTCGTCGCGCGGCCCTCAGGCCGTTCGCGCCTGCGCCTCGGCAACGCCCGATCCGATCCTCTCCTCCAGCACCGCCAGGGCCCAACGTTGTACACGCATACGCGCAGAACCGGGCGCCGCTGTCGGCCGCCGTCCCCGGCCGCCCGAACCGGTCATCCCCACTGGGCACCGTTGGCCACACCCGCTGAGCGCCGCTGGCCGCCGTCGTCCGCCGTCATCGGCTGTTCTGGCCAGGCAGAGGCACCGGCCAGCCTCGCTAGTCCCCGCTGTCGGCCGCTGTTGTCGGCACCACCGCTGGCCATCCTCTTCGGGTGTCATCAGCGGGCGCTGACCGGTGCCGGCGCTACCGTCCGGGCGGCGTCATCTGGTGGCGTTATTCGGGCGACCGGTCGCGGGCGACGCGGTAGTCGAGGAGGACGAGGCGGTCGTCGATCACGCTGGTGGTGGTGAGGTCCAGGTCGAGCGCGGGCAGCTCGGCGAAGACCGGCTCCTCGCCCTCGGTGCCGTGGATCATGGGGAAGACCATCACCCGGACGCGGTCGACCAGGCCGAGCGCGAAGAGGCTGCGCACCAGCGACGGGCTGCCGATGGTCCGCATCGGGAGACCGTCCTCCATGGCCTTGAGGCGCGGCACGGCCGTCTCGAGCGGCTCGTCGATGAGCGTGGTGTTCGCCCAGGCGAGCGGCGGCCGGAGCGTCTTGGAGAAGACGACCTTGGGCAGCTCCGTCATCCGCGGGAAGGTCGGATCGTCGCCGGTCGCGACGATCTCGGCCATCCGCCGGTACGTCTCGGCGCCCATGAGGGTGACGTGTTCCTGCTCGAGTTGGCCGTGTATCCACTCGAAGAGCCCCGGCCCTTCGTACCCCCAGTACGCCTTCGGTCTCGGTCCGCCGCCGCCGTACCCGTCGACGGTGCTGAACATGTCGACCACCAGCTCACGCATCGGCTCTCCCACCAGGTCGTCGTGACACGAGATGGAGCTAGACGTCCGTCTTCGTCCTGTGCAGACCGTGCGGGCAGCCAGGACTCATCGGTCTGCGACCAGCGGTGCGCATCGGTCGAGCCTCCTGACGACCTCGCGCATCGTGGTGCTGAGACGGCTTGCTCAATCCGGGCGCCGCCGTGTTCGGCGTGCCCCTCGAGTAACACGTACCTGCCCGGCGGGAAGGGCCGTCGAACGCTCGACCGACGTCCTGAGCGGCGAGGTCAGCCGAAGAGGCCGCCCAGCAAGCCGCCCAGGACCTCCGCGGCGACGTTGCCGGCTATGTCGCCGGCGATATCACCCGCGATGTCGCCGGCCACGTCGCCCATGGCGTCCAGGGCCATGCCTCCGGCGACACCCGCCACGACGGCGCCGCCGACCAGGCCGGCGGTGGCGATGCCGGGACCGTGGCGGTAGTGCCCGTGATGCCCGTGGTGGCCATGGTGGACGTGCATAGGCGGCGGATACGGTGCGGGCCCCGGAGGCGCGGGCGGCGGCTCGCCCGGCGCGTAATACACGGGGCCGTCGGGCGCAGGCGGCGGACCCGGCGGGGCGGGCGGCGGGCCCGACGGCTCCCCATGCCCCGGACCCGGAGGCGCGGGCGGCGGGTAGGGAGCGGGCCCAGCGGCATGCTGACCAGGCACGTTGCCGGGCATCCCGACACCAGGTGCACTGCCCGGTGGCATGCCGGCGCCTGGAGCGCTGTTCGGCGGCAGTCTGAGACCAGGTGCGCCGTTCGGTGGGAAACCGCCCGGGGCCGCGCCATGCGGCGCGGAGGGCGGCGGGAAGCCGGGTGCGTGGTTCGCGGCTCCTGGATGCCCTGGCGGAGGCGGCGGAAACGGGGTGCCCTGCCCCGGCGGGACGTTCGCCGCCGGGGGCGCGCCCTGCGGCTGGTGTCCGGGGCCGCCCGGCGGTGGGGGACCGCTAGGCGGATACCCAGGCGCGGCGCCGTGGTCTCCCATGCCGGGGCCGGGCGGTGAGGCGAATCCCTGGCCCGGCGGTGGGGGCGGGAATTCCTGGCCCGGTGCCGGGGCCCCGGGCGGGTAGGCGGGTGCGCTGCCGTGGCCGCCCTCACCGGCGGGTTGGCCGAATGCGGACGGCCCGAACTGTCCGGGCGGAGGCGGAGGGAAGCCTGGACCGGACGGCCCAGGCGCGCCGGGGCCCGGATAGCCCCCACCACCCGGCGGCGGGAAGGGCGGGGCACCTGCCGGGTGGCCTGGGCTCTGCAAGTGCGCCAGCGGTGCGCCGGGAGCCGGTCCGGGTGGCGGGAACTGGGCGTGACCCGCTCCGCCGTACTCGCCGCCTGGGGACGCCGGGCTTGGAGCAGGCTGCCCGGGTGAGGGCGGGGGCGGCGGAAAAGTCACCCCGCCGTACGCGGACCCTCCGGGCGGCGGGCTCGCGTGGGCGGCGCGAGGCAGCGCGGCAGCCTCCTCGAGCCACTTGCCGATCCTGGCGTTCCAGTCCGTCTCGGCGGCTTCGGCGTGCCCGACCTTGAACACCCCGAACGCCTCGTCGGACGGGGCGGTGCGGTCCTCGGCGCGCAGGACGAACGCCACCTCGCGAGGGCTGGCGACGAAGGTCAGCCCGATCTGGTCGAGCCGGCCGTGGAAGGTGGACGGCGGCGCGAGGTGGATCTCCTGGTGGAACGGCAGGTGCCGCGAGACGCCCCGCAGTTCGGATTCCTCGAACGTGACGTGCCTGATCTGGAAACCGAGCTTCGCGATGGCCGCCAGCACCCACTGCTGGGACTCCAGCGGCTCCACCGAGATGGGGTCGATGTCCCCGGGATCAGGTTGCCCGGCGACATCCACCTCGGTGCACAGCCCGATGGTGAAGCCGGGCAACTCCCGTCCGAGGACGGTGGTGAACGGCAGCTCGTACGGCAGCGGGATGGAGAACGACAGGTCCCGCTGCCGTGCGGGCTCCAGCGTGAAGCGGCGGGTCAGCGCGCCGCGGTAGACCTCCGGACCCGCCGTCTCGCCGTGCCCGTCGCGCATGCGCGGCATCAGCGCCAGCGTGACGTGCCGTACCTCAAGGGGGCGGTCGCCGCCGCGCACGTGGACCTTGCCCGCCACGACGCCGCCCGGCTTGCAGTTCGGCTCCGCGAGGATCGTGTCGACGGACGGCCCGCCTGCCATCTGCCCGTAGGACACCGGCCGTTCCCTTCTCGCGACGCGCGGGGCGTGCCCCCGCGAATGTCAGACGGATTCCACCATGCCATCGGTTCGCCCGTCCCGCCGGTCCGTGCCGCCGGTCCGTGATGGCGAGACCGTAGCCGCCGGGCGTGCCCGGCGTATCCAACCTCGCTCCGTGCGGTCTCCCCGTGCCGACGGTCCCTGATGCTGCGACTGCGGCCCCGGTCGGGCCATGCGGCCCGGCTCGGACTCAGTGCCCGTCACCTCGTGCCGACGTCGCCACACGCCGTCGTTCCCCGGCGTTAAGACCACGGCTTCGGTCGGGTCGTGCTCGTCGGCCTGGCTTGGGCTCATGCCCGTCGGCTCGTGCCGTCGTCCTGCGCCGTCGGTCTCTGGTGTTCAGACCGCGGCCTCGGTCGGGTCGTGCTCGTCGGCCTGGCTCGGGCTCACACCCGTCGGGCTGCGCCCTCAGCTCCGTGCCGCCAGTCTCTGATGTTGAGGCTGGCGGCCGCCATCGGGTCGTGCGCGTCGGCTCCGCACCCGTTGTGGTCCGCTGGCCTGCGGCTGTCGTCAGCTTGTGCCTGGTTGACGTGTGACGTCCTGGGACGTTCCGGCGATGCCGCGCGCGGTCGGGATGCGGCGGCATCGACGGCTGGTGTTCGTCGGCTGGTGCTGCTGGGCCGTGTCGCCGGGCTGCGGGGGTTGGCCCCGCAGCCTGGCGGAGCGAAGGCGGACGGTGGTCACTCCTCCTTCGAGGTGACGGTGACCGGGGCGTAGCCGAGCTTCTCCAGCGGTTCGCGGATCTGCGCGGCGTCGCCCACGGCGATGATGGTGAGCCCCTCGGGGTCGATGTGCTTGTTGTAGGTGCGGGCGACGCCGTCCGGGGTGGACGCACGCACGGCCGCCAGGTAGTTGCTGGGGTAGTCGGCGCCGAGCCCGCTGGCGGACGCGTCGGCGAGTTCGGCGGCGACGGCGCGGGCCGTCTCGTACTCGGCGGGCGCCCGGTCGGCCAGCGCGCGGACGGACGAACCGTGCTCCTCGGCGTCGATCCCCCGGGTGATGACGCTGCGCAGCTCGGTGAGGGCGTCCGCGACCGCGTCGGCGGTGACCTCGGTGTGGACGGCACCCTGAGCGATGAACAGCCCGCAGTGCCGCATGCGCAGCAGTCCCGCGCGCACACCGTAGGTGTAGCCCTTCTCCTCCCGCAGTACCGCGTTGAGCCGGGACGTCAGGCCGCCGCCCAGCACGTGGGAGGCGACCACCAGGGACGGCCAGTCGTGGTGGGAGCGGTCGGGCACGCCGTGCCCGAGGGCGAGGTAGGTCTGCACGGAGCCGGGACGGTCCACCACGACGATCCGGGCGGCCGACTCGGGCATGATCCGGTCGGCGGTCGGGAGCGGTCCGCCGCTGCCGGTCCAGCCCTCCAGCGCCGCGGTGAGGGCCGCGTCGGCGTCGGTGCCCGCCAGGTCGCCCGCGACGACGGCGGTCGCCTCGGCGGGCACCACCGAGGCGTAGAAGCCGCGGATGTCGGAGCCCTGGAGCCCGCCGACCGAGGTCCGGGTGCCGCCGGTCGGGCGGGACGCGCGAGCCTCGGCGGGGAACATCACCGCGCGCAGTTCCCGCATGGCGCGGGAGCCGGGGTCGGCGTCCTCCTGCGCGATCTCCTCCAGCCGTTCGCGGACGAGGCGCCGCACGTCCGCGTCGTCCAGCGCGGGACGGCGCACCACCGAGGAGAACAGCTCCAGGGCGGCGCCGAGCCGGGTCACCGGGACGTCCAGCGCGATCCGCAGCGCGGTCAGGTCGGCGGAGGCGTAGAGGCTGGCGCCGAGCCGCTCGAACGCGGCGGTGAGCGCGGTGCCGCCGCCGGGCTCGGTGCCCTCCAGCAGCGCGTGCGCGGTGAGCGTGGCGACGCCGTCCAGGCCCTCGGGCTCGCGGCCGGCGCCCGAGTGCAGCACGAGCCTGACCGCGGCGAGGTTGCGGCCGGGCAGGTCGACGCGCAGGGTCGCGGGCCCGGCGGGGACCCGGCCCGCGGTGCCGGCCGGGAACGCCCACGGCGGGACCGGTCCGGGCACCGGGCGGGGCTGGAGCGCGATGCCCACGGTACCGGGAGGCAGGTCGGGGCTGGGACCGGTCACGACGGCGTACCTCCGTAGGTCAGGGCGGTGCGGCCGCCCGGGGCGAGCCAGCGGCCCGCCATCTCCTTGATCGCGTCCGCGGTGACGGCCGCGGCCCGTCCGGGGGCGGTGAAGACCCGGGCGGGGTCGTCGAACTGCGTGGCGTTCTGGGAGAGCGCGTTGGCCAGTCCGGTGACCGTCTCGGTCTGCTCCAGGAAGCCCCGCTCGGCCTGCGCGGTGGCGCGTGCGGTCTCGTCGGCGTCGGGGCCGTCCGCGGCGAACCGGGCGAGCTCCTCGTCCAGCACGGCGGCGATCTTGTCCGGTTCCGGGCCGATGGCGTCCACGATGGCCAGCGACTGCCCGGTGGACAGCCGGGTGACCCCGGCCCAGACCTCCGTGGCGATCTGGTCGCGGCGGACCATCCGGTCGTAGAGGCGCGAGCCGGATCCGCCGCCGAGGATCTCCACCGCGAGTTCGGCCGCCTCGATGTCGTCGCCGCCGTCGGAGGGCAGCGTGAACATCGCGAAGTAGGCGGGGGAGGGGACGTCCTCGTCGAGGGTCTCGTCGCGCACGCCGGTGAGGGGGCCGAGGTCGCCGGGCCGGGGCGGCGGCTTCTGCGGGCCGGCCGGGATGCCGCCGAAGTACCGTTCGACCGCCGCGATGGTCTTCTCGGCGTCGACGTCCCCGACGACGGACAGGACCGCGTTGCCCGGCGCGTACCAGGTCCCGAAGAAGTCGGCGCAGTCTTCGAGGGTGGTCGCGTCCAGGTCCTCCATGGACCCGATCGGGGTGTGCGCGTAGGGGTGCCCGTCGGGGAAGGTGAGGGCGCACAGGCGCTCGAACGCGGTGCCGTAGGGCTGGTTGTCGTAGCGCTGGCGGCGCTCGTTCTTCACCACGTCGCGCTGGTTGTCGAGGTTGGCCTGCGTGAGCGCGGCGGGCAGCGTGCCCATCCGGTCGGCCTCCAGCCACAGGGCCAGTTCCAGGTGGCTGATGGGGACCGTCTCGTAGTAGTTGGTGCGTTCGAAGGAGGTGCTGGCGTTGAACGCGGCGCCGGCGCTCTCCAGCAGCGCGGCGTGCTCGCCCTCGGCGACGTTGGCGGAGCCCTGGAACATCAGGTGCTCGAAGAGGTGGGCGAGGCCGGTCCGGCCGGCCCGCTCGTGCCGCGAGCCGACGCCGTACCAGATGTTCACGGCTGCCAGCGGTACGACATGGTCCTCGCAGACCACCACGCGCAGGCCATTGCCGAGCGTGTGCTCATGCAGCGGCTGTTCTGCCACGGAGCGCTCCCGTCCGTTCGATGATCGGCTGACGACAGCACCGCGCGCGTCGGATGGGCGGTGCCCAGGCGGCGGGCTTGATCTCTGACTCACCGTACCGGTTGCGACCGGGCACGGCGCCTTCGCGGCGAACTGTGGATAACTCCGCGGCACGCCACCCTGAATGTCAGGAGAAAAGCCGACAAGTCGATCGGAGAAGCGGGGCCGAGTGAAGTCCTCCGCCGCCGGGCCGGGGGCCGTACGCGGCAAACGGCGGCGGCCCGAACGGCGGCGGCCCGAGCGCGGCGATCAGGGTGCGGCGATCAGGGTGCGGCGGCCTCGTGGGCCGCGATGGCGTCTTCCAGCGACCGGTGCAGCACGAAAATCTTGGTGAGCTGGGTCACATGGAAGACGCGCCGGACCCGGTCGTTCACTCCCATGAAGGACATGGAGCCGTCGCGCGCGCGGAGCCGGTGGTAGATGCCGACCAGCACGCCGAGACCGGTGGAGTCGAGGAAGGTGACCTCGCCCAGGTCGATGACCAGGTGCAGCCCGCCGCTGTCGATGATGCCGAGCAGTTCCTCGCGCAGCCGGGGGCTCGTGAAGACGTCGATCTCGCCACTGATCTTCACTACGGTGAGACCTTTTTCGACGCGGTGCTCGACGGCGAACTCCACCGTTGCTCCCTCTCTGCCGTTCGTCGGGGGGACAGTCCCCTATACCCAGCGGAACGGGACGTTATCCCTCAGGGGGAATCCCTCAGGGCGAACGGAACAGCGCCCATACGATCTTCCCGCGGGAGAGGGTCCGCCATCCCCACCGGACGCTGAACGACTCGACGAGGTGCAGTCCGCGGCCCGTCTCGGCGATGTAGTCGGGCTCCTTGCGGCGGGGCGCGGCCTGGCTCGCGTCCATGATCCCGCACAGCAGCCAGGGCTTCTGGTGCACGAGCCGCAGCCGGATCGCGGACGGCGCCGAGCCCAGCGGGTCGGCCGGGTCGTCGTACACGCCCTCGCGGTGCACGTCGTCGCCCGGCCGCCCGCAGGTCGCCCTGCCGCTGTGCCGCAGCGCGTTGGTGACGAGTTCGGAGACCACCAGGCCCACGTCGTCGGTCAGCTCCTGCAGGCCCCATTCGGACAGCCGGGAGAGCGCGAAGTGCCTGGCCTCGGTGACCGACTCGGGGTCGGGCCGGACGATGAAGGAGGCCGCGGGCCCGGCGGGCTCCGTCAGCGCGGTCACGGCCGCGTCGAGGCGCGGAGGGAGATCGCACGACTCGGGTATGGGCGTCGAGTGCACGGCATGGTCCCGCGGGACCGCCGGCCCCGCGAGGGAGCCGAGTTCCCACCGCGTGTCGTCGTGCGCCTGGCGTGACGTCATTCCCCGGACCCCGCAGAGTGATCTCGTTGTGCAGCCGTGGCTCGGAAGTCTCGTGCGTTATCCTGCGCATCGTAGCGTGCGAATGCAAGGCCCAATGCACGTGCATCCGGGTTGTGGGGGTGTGGGGCGACCGGGCTGCACGCGGATGATCGGAGGTAACCGCAGGACACGGAGGCCAGTGGCACACTAGGTTCGCTGTCCGCCGAATAGCCGGGAGGTTGGGCGTGACTCCAGAGACGCCGGGAAGCGGGTCGACGGTTCGTCGGATCCTGCTCGGGTCGCAGCTGCGCCGTCTGCGCGAGCAGAAGGGCGTGACCCGTCAGGACGCCGGCTACGTCATCCGCGCGTCGGAGTCGAAGATCAGCCGCCTGGAGCTCGGGCGCGTCAGCTTCAAAGAACGCGACGTGGACGACCTCCTCACGCTGTACGGCGTCGGCGACAAGGCCGAACGCGAGGCGCTGATACAGCTGGCGCGGGAGGCCAACACCCCTGGTTGGTGGCACCGGTACAACGACGTGCTGCCCGGCTGGTTCCAGACCTATGTGGGCCTGGAGGAGTCGGCGGCGTTGATCCGCACGTACGAGCTGCAGTTCGTCCCGGGACTGCTGCAGTCGGAGGGGTATGCGCGTGCGGTCATACGCCTGGGCAACGCCGGAGCCGCCGAACACGAGATCGACCAGCGCGTGGAACTGCGCCTGCAACGGCAGGAACGGCTCACCGGCCCGGACGCCCCGCGTCTGTGGGCGGTCATCGACGAGGGGGCGCTGCGGCGTCCCATCGGGGGGCCGGAGGTGATGCGGGGCCAGTTCGAGCACCTCATCGAGATGTCGAAGCTGCCCAACGTCACCATCCAGATCATGCCGTTCAGGTTCGGCGGCCACGCCGCCGAGGGAGGGGCGTTCACGATCCTGCGCTTTCCCGAGCAGGACCTGCCGGACGTGGTTTACGTCGAGAACCTCACCGGCGCCATGTACCTGGACAAGCGCGACGACGTCGACACCTATCTGCAGGCGATGGAACGCCTGTGCGTCGACAGTGCGACCCCGGAGCGCACCGTCGAGCTTCTTGGTGATTTTCTCAGAGAGACATGATGCTCCAGACCGACTACGACAACGGGATGCCCGCGACCAAGCTCCACGGGGCGCGGTGGCTGAAGTCCCGGCGAAGCAACTCCCAGGGGAACTGTGTAGAGATCGCCGAGCTGCCCGGTGGGCAGGTCGCGATGCGCAACTCCCGCCACCCGGAGGGCCCGGCCCTCATCTACACCCGCCCTGAGATCGAGGCGCTCATCCTCGGTGCCAAGGACGGCGATTTCGACCACCTCATCGCCTCCCGCAACTGACACTCCAGGAAAACCGCCAAACAACGCCGTCCGGCCGCACGAGGGCCGCACGGCACGTCGAAACGCGGCGGGTCGGCTACGGTGCACCGCACGTCGACCCGTCCGCCAGGGCGAAGAACGAACACGGCAGAGGCCACCCCGGCGCGAGGGTGGCCTTTTCTTGTGCTCCGTGCCTTCTTGTGCTCCGGGCCGGGCCGATCTCCCGGCCGGACGCCGGGGTCAGCCGCAGTTGCCGTAGGGGGCGGTGGCGCCGTTGCCTCCGAAGCGGACGCACACGCCCGGCGCGCTCACGTACACGGGTCCCGCGTACCAGGCGTACGAGCCGCTGTCACCGGTGCGGCTGCGGCCCTGTGCCTGGAGCCACACCGAGACCGCGGAGGCCTTGCCCACGTTCTTGGTCTTCATCGTGACGGCGCAGTTCTTCTTAGTGCTGTTGCTGTACAGCAGGTAGGCGGTGCCCCCGGAACCGGACACGGAGCGCTGCACGTTGTAGCCGCTGCCGCACGCCTGCTGCGGCGTGTACTTGTTGGGCGGCTCCTGGCCCGAGGACCCGCCGCCTCCGGTGCCCTTGGTCGGCGTCGACCCGCCCGGCTGCTGCTGCTTGCCGCCCTGCTTCTTCTTAGGGTCGGCGGGGTCCTGCCCCTTTCCCAGCCCTTGCTGCTTGCCCTTGCCGGGCTGCTTCGGGTTCGTCGGGCCGTTCGCCGATCCGGTGGTGCCGCCCGCGCCGGCCGCGCCTCCGTCCGCGCCAGGGCTCCGTTCGGAGGCCGTGACGCCCTCGTCGTCGTGGCCGTCGCCACCCGACCTCGTACCGGCCCATACCGCGCCACCGCCCACGATGACGGCGGCCACCGCCAGCGCGGCCGCGATCGGCACGAGACGCCCGCGCTTCTTCCCGCCCGCCGGCGGCGCATAGGACGGCCCTGGAAGCCCTGGGGGAGCCGGTGGCGGCGCGTACCGGGGATCGGTCGGCTGCGGCGCCATCTCGCCGTACGGCGGCGGCTGCGGCATCGTCGCGTTCCGCGGGCCGGTCGCGTCGGAGACGCGGTCGGGCGGCAGGAACGTTCCCGCCATCACCGACGGCGGAGCGTTCGGGTCCGTCGATCCCGGATGGCCGGGCGCCGCGTTCTCCACGGCGAGCCCCGGGAAGGTGGGGAGGGGCGGCACCGCGGCGGCCCCCTGGGAGGTGCCGCTGGCCGCTCCCACGAGGCGCTCTTGGGCCTCCCGCGCAGTGGGACGCTGGGAGGGCTCCTTGGCCAGGCACGCCAGCACCAGGTCGCGCATCGGACCGGACAGGTCGCCGATGTCCGGCTCACCGGTGATGATCCGGTTCATGACGGTCGCCATCTCGTCATTGCCGAACGCGGGCCGTCCGGTGGCGGCGAACACCATGGTGGTGCCCCAGGCGAACATGTCCGAGGCGGGACCCACCTGGCCGCCCGTGAAGTGCTCGGGCGCCATGTAGGCGGGTGTACCGACGTTCTGGGTCTCACCTGCCGCGCCCAGCGCGCGCGCCACTCCGAAGTCGATCACGCGGGGGCCGTCCGGGCCCATCATCACGTTGTGCGGCTTGAAGTCGCGGTGGACGATCCCGGCCTGGTGGATCGCGGTGAGCGCCGTCAGCGTGCTGATGGCGAGGCGTTCGAGCGCGCCACCGGTACGGGGACCCTCCTCGCGGACCACCCGGTGCAGGGACAGCCCGGGGACGTACTCGCTGACGATGTACGGCTGGTCGCCCGCGAGGTCGGCGTCGAGGACCTGGGCTGTGCAGAACCGGGCCACGCGCTTGGCGACCTCCAGTTCCCGCACGAACCGGGCCCGCGCGGACTCGTCCCCGGCGAGCCCGCCGTGCAGCAGCTTGATCGCGACATGGTCGGAGGAGCGGACCGAGGCCTGCGCGCCGGACGGCCGGCCCAGGAAGACCGCGCCCTGCCCGCCCTCTCCCAAACGGCCCAGGATCTCGTATCCACCCAGCTCGGTCGGGTCCCCCGACCGCAGCGGATGGGCGTCCGGCATCGTCCTGTCCGTCACACCACTCGCTCCCCGTTACTGTCGCTTCGTCTCGTAAGACTATGGCCACAAGATGGTATGCGCTTCGTGAAACGGTTGATCTAGGTCCCCGGCCCGGCATGCCGGAGCCCTCGCGCGGGTGCGCGAGGGCTCCGGATGCGGCGGCCGGATGTGGCCGCTCGTGCTGGGGTCAGGCCGGGTCCGGCGTCCGCCGCTCGGGCGGCGGCTGCTCGTCCCGGCCGGGGGAGCGGCCCGGTGGGCCCTCCGGGGCATGGTGTCGTTCCAGCCGCGCTGCGACCGCGAGCGCGCGCAGCGAGGTGGACTTCACGTGTTTGCGGCCGTTGTTGGCGCGGGGCCGAAGGATGCTGCTGGGCATGGCTCGCCTCCAGGGGGTCGTGGTGGACGTGGCGTACGTGCTACCCCAAGGGCCGGGGTTCGCACGTTAGTTGCAACCGCAAGATCCTTCCGGCTATTCCGAGTGATCGTTCCGTTTAGCGAGGATCGAGGTGCCGCGGCCGTCTCCGAGCCACCGTCTGGGCGCGGGACTCCCGGTGCCGTCCCAGCCAGGAGCCGGTTTGTCCCCCCGTCCGCCCGGCTGTGAAGATGGCCGCCATGGCTCCCTACTTCGACGATCTCGCGGAACGGCTGCGCGCCAGCGGCGTCCCCGCGGACGAGGTGTCGGAGACGGTGGACGACCTTGCCGCGTACGTAGCGGAGTCAGGGAAGGCCCCGGAAGAGGAGTTCGGTCCCGTAGAGGAGTTCGCCGCACGGCTGACCTCGCCTGGAGACGATGCCTGGGAGCAGGCACTGCCCGACGTTCCGGCCAGGCGGTTCTTCCGCAGCAAGCGCTTCTACGTGTTCATCTCGTGCTACGCGGCCTTCGTCGTCGTGGTCTGCGCAGGATGGCTCGCCTTCGCGCCGGCGGACTCCCGTACCGGTTTCCTTGTGGGTTTCCTCCTGGGCGCGGTGATCGCAGCGGTCCTGATGACCGTCCGGCTACGGCGGGACCACCGGCGCCACGTTCCTTGACAGCTCCCCTACAGGTGCGATGCCAACGGCGTAAGGATTCCTCTACAGTCGTTCGCCGAGCAGCCACCCATGCCCCCGGGGGAGAAGGCGATGCGCGCGATCGGACTCGTTGCGGCCGGTGTCTTACTGGCGTCCTCGTGGCCCGCCTCACCGGCGTCCGCTGCCGTACCAGGCACCGCGTTCGGACGTCCCGTAGTGGAGCCGTCGCCGAAGTCCTCGCCGTCGAAGAAGCCATCGTCGAAGCCCACGACGGCACCGTCCGCCAAACCCTCCGCCAAGCCGACCCCTAAGCCGTCCACTAGTGCGCCGCCACCGGCCACGCAGGTTCCGGTCACATGCGACCTCCCACGCGGCTACCGCGGGGCGATCAAGGAATCCTGGGCGCAGAAGCGGCTCGCCTTCCAGCGTGTGTGGGGCCTGACCCGGGGACAGGGCGTCAAGGTGGCCGTCGTCGACAGCGGCGTGGACGCGGGTCACACGATGCTGGAGGGGCGCGTCGCCGACTACACCGATCTCACCGCAACGGGCAAGAAGGACTGCGCCGGCCATGGCACCGGTGTCGCCGCGCTCATCGCCGGCCGCGACCTGACCTCCCGAGGGATCCCGCTCGCCGGTGTCGCGCCAGGCGCCAGCCTCGTCATCGTCAAACAGCAGAACGCCGACCGCGACGAGCACGGCGGCGAGCGCCTTCCCAGCGCCATCCGTAAGGCGGTCGACGCCGGTGCTCAGGTCGTCAACGTCTCCATAGCGGCCGCTCCGTCCTCGGCCCTGGAGCAGGCCGTCCGCTACGCGCAAAACCACGATGCGGTCGTCGTCGCCGCGGCGGGCAACGCCACCAGGGACGACGGAAACGATGGCCCCGCCTACCCCGCGAGCTATCCGGGGGTCATCTCCGTCGCGTCGCTAGGGGAGGACGGCCACCGCATCGAGTCGTCTGGCCTGCAGTCCAGGGTGGACGTGGGTGCGCCCGGAAGGGACCTCACCATTCCGTGGCCCGGCGGCGGCTACAACCCCCAAGCGGAAGGGACCAGCTTCGCCGCCGCCTACGTGTCGGGTGTCGTGGCGCTGGTGCGGGCGAGCCACCCGGCGCTGCATCAGGACCAGGTCGTCCGGCGCGTTCTGTCGACCGCCGACGGCAACGTTGGTGACGGCACAGGGCGCGGCATGGTGAACCCGACGCAGGCCGTCACCGCGATAGTGCCCGGCGAGGACGCCCCTGGAGCGGCGACGGCGCAACCCTCACTGCACCCGGTGAAACTGGCGGCGCCATCGCACCCGGACGGCCATACGACCGACGTCGCTATAGGCGTCGCGGCAGGCGCCGTAGGGCTCGCGGCACTGGCGGCTCTCTGCGGCATCGTCGTTCCCATGGGGAAACGCCGCGGATGGCGTCCCGGACGCGTCGTCCTGGGCGACCGGGAAGAGGACGAGGAGCCGATCGTCACCGGCACCGAGGGCGGCACCATCGGCGCCCACCACTGAGCGGCCTCCGTTAGTCGTCGAGTACGGCGGTCTGCACCAGGCGTGCGCCGTTCCGCCTGTCGGTGAAGGTGCCCCGGCCCACCGGCAGTGGCGTCGCGCGCACCTCGCCGAAGAGCGCGCCCTCCTCCTTACTGCCGGACATGATGAGCGCCGGTGCGGCCAAGTCCTTCAACTGCTGAATCACCGGGTCGTACAGGGCGCGACCCATCCCGCCCATGGTCCGGGACAGGACGAGGTGAAGGCCGATGTCACGCGCCTGGGGGAGAAGGTCCAGGAGCGGCAACAGCGGGTTGTTCGCCGTGGCGACGAGGTCGTAGTCGTCGACGACGACGAACACGTCCGACCCCTTCCACCAGGACCGCTTACGCAACTGCTCCGGGGTGAGGTCGGCCGGAGGGAGGCGGTCGTTGAGGGCGTCCACCAGATCGGCCACCAGCTCCGTGGCGGCCGACGCCGAAGCGGCATAGCCGACGCGGTGGTCGGTGTCGGCCGTGTCGAGGAGCGCGCGCCGGTAGTCGATGAAGATCAGCTTCGCCTCGTCGGGGTCGTGGCCGGCCACGATGCCCTCGGTGATCAGCCGCAGCAGGTTCGACTTGCCGCACTCGGTGTCGCCGACGACCACGAAGTGCGGGTCGGCGGCGAAGTCCAGCAGGACCGGCGACAGGGCGTCCTCGTCGATCCCGACGGGGACCCGCCATTTCGGCGTCTCAGCGTCCCCGAGAGCCTCCCGCAGGGCCGAGGACGGCAGCAGGTCCGGCAGCAGCCGGACGGGCGGCGCCTGGGGCCCCTGCCAGGCTCCCGCGACCGCCTCCACCATCTTCGCCACGCCGTCGCCGAGGTCGTCGGCGCCGCCCTTCCCGTCCAGGCGCGGCAGCGCGGCCAGGAAATGCAGGCGGTCCCGCGTGAGGCCACGCCCCGGGCGCCCCTCGGGGACGTTCTCGGCCAGCCGTCGGTCGATCTCCGACTCGTAGGAGTCGCCCAGGCGCAGTTCCAGCCGCGTGCCGAAAACGTCCCGGATCCCCATCCGGAACTCCGACCACTTGCCGGCCGTCGCCACCACGTGCACGCCGAAGCCGAGCCCGCGCGCGGCCATGTCGGTGATGACCTCCTCCAGATGCTCGTACTCCTGGCGCAGCGTCATCCACCCGTCCACTACGAGGAACACGTCTCCGAACCCGTCACCGGGGATCTGACCGGCCGCCCGTAGACGCCGATACGTCGCGATGGTGTCGATGCCGCGTTCGGCGAAGTCCCGCTCACGCCGTTCAAGGAGCGTGGATACCTCGGCGACCGTCCTGCGGACGCGATCGGCGTTGAGCCGGTTGCTCACACCGCCCACATGCGGCAGCCCTGAAAGGCCGGCGAGCGTGCCGCCACCGAAGTCCAGGCAGTAGAACTGCACCTCCTCCGGTGTGTGCAGCAGCGAGAGCGACGTGATGAGCGAGCGCAGGATCGTGGACTTGCCCGTCTGCGGAGCGCCTGCGATCCCCACATGCCCGGCCGCCGCCGACAGGTCCACCCAGAACGGGACGCGCTGCTGGTCGAAGGGCCGGTCGACGATCCCCACCACGGCGGCGAGACGGCCACGGCCCTCCCAGCCCGCTGCTGTCAGGCCGTGCTCGCGCGTGGGCGTCAACGCGGGAAGCAACTGGTCGATCGTGGGGGGAACGTCCAGCGGCGGCAGCCAGATGCGGTGCGCTGGAGGGCCCTGCCCTGCGAGCTGATCGATGACGGCCTTGAACAGAGTCTCGCCCGACTCCGGCCCGGCACCGGACTGCTCGAGAGCGGGCTGACGCGGCGTCTGCGGGGGTACATAAGCCGTGCTGTAGGGAATGATCTGGCGCGGCGTCCCCGTACCGGCAGCGGCCGTCTGCGTGCGCTCCTCCTCCTCGACCGGCCCCGATACGTACGCCGCCTTGAACCGGACCATGTCGCTGACGTCGACCTTGAGGTAACCGTTGCCGGGCTGGGACGGCAGCTCGTAGGCGTCCGGCACACCCAGGACCACCCGCGACTCCATGGCCGAGAACGTGCGGAGCCCGATCCGGTACGACAGATGCGAATCGAGTCCCCGCAGCTTGCCCTCCTCCAACCGCTGCGAGGCGAGGAGCAGGTGCACGCCCAGGGAACGCCCCAGGCGCCCGATCATCACGAACAGCTCCGCGAACTCCGGCTTGGCGGCCAGCAGCTCGGAGAACTCGTCCAGCACCACGAACAGCGTCGGCAGCGGGGCCAACTGGGCACCCTGCTCGCGCGCGCGCTCGTAGTCGCGCAGCGAGGCGTAGTTACCGGCGGCCCGCAGCAGCTCCTGCCGCCGGATCATCTCCCCCTGGAGCGCGTCGTACATGCGGTCGACGAGCGGAAGCTCCTCCTCCAGGTTCGTGATGACCGCCGACACATGCTGCAGGCGTTCCAGCCCGAGGAACGTCGCCCCGCCCTTGAAGTCGACAAGGACGAAGTTGAGCGTCTCCGAGGAATGCGTGACCGCCAAGGCCAGAACCAGCGTCCGCAACAGCTCGGACTTACCCGAACCGGTCGCACCGATCAGCAGCCCGTGCGGACCCATGCCGCCCTGCGCGGACTCCTTGATATCGAGCTCCACGGTACGGCCGTCGGAGTCCACGCCTATGGGAACGCGTAGCCGGTTGCGTTGCGCCCGCGGCTGCCAGGTGGAGCGAAGGTCGATGTCGTAGGGCCCGGCCAGGCCGAGCAGCGACGTCAAAGTGAGATTGCCGGCCAGCGCGTTCTGCTCCGGCTCGTCCGCGGCGCCCGCCCGCAACGGCGCCAGGCGCAGCGCGAGACCCTCCGCCTGCACGGGCGTGAACCAGTCCGCCTTACCCAGCGGACTGGACACGTCCTTGCCGGTGTGGTCGCGCTCCAGCATCCGCATGCCGTCGTTGGTGACGTGCAGGCGCAGCATGGTCGCGTCGGACGTCGGCGCAACGGAACCGCTGAGGTCGATGACGCACACGCCCTTGATGCCGTCCGCGCCTATCTGCGAGTCCGCCGGGACGATGCCGTCGTCCATCACCACCACGTGGAACGGAAGATCCTGGGTGTCGACCCCAGGAGAGAACCGAGGGCGGTCCTTCAGGTCGTCCTCAAGG
Source organism: Actinomadura sp. RB99 (assembly GCF_014706005.1). Classification (NCBI taxonomy): domain Bacteria; kingdom Bacillati; phylum Actinomycetota; class Actinomycetes; order Streptosporangiales; family Thermomonosporaceae; genus Actinomadura; species Actinomadura sp. RB99. The sequence goes on from NZ_JABMCA010000030.1 coordinate 108,314, forward strand.
AGAGCCTCAAGGTCCGCAAGCGAGTGCCCTGTGAGGCGCACAGGCCCTGCAGCGTCCTCCTCCGTGGGGTGCAGGCAGTGCGGCAGCCACTTGGCCCACTGCCAGTGCCTCATCCGGTCCGGCGACGCGCAGATGGTGAGGCGCACATCGTCCGGCGTATGGAAGGTGACAAGCTGCGCCACCAGCGCCCGCGCCATGGACCGAGCCGCGATCGGGTCACCCGTCACCACGATCCGCGCGAACGCCGGCAACGACACCGCGACGGGGAGGTCGGGGACCGTCGCATGGGCGCGCACGAAGCGCCGCAGCGCACCGGCGCACATCGGCTCCAGGTCCTCGATCGGCTTGGTCTCCGGAGTGACGAGCTCCAGCGCGAGCCTCTGCCGCCCGCGCCCGATCCGCACCTGGCCGAAGTCGTCGTCCGCCGGGCGCCGCTCCCACAGCCGGTGGCTCATCGCCAGCGACCACAGTGTCCGCGGGCTGGGCCCGCTCCACTCCAGGGCCTCCCGCTGCTGTGCCGCGGCCTTCCGCACGCGCGCGCGCATCTGGTCCAGGTAGCGGTAGTAGTCGCGGCGCGCCCCGTTCAGCCGCTGCTTCCGCTCGCCCGCGCCCTGCCCCATGTGCCCGAAGCCCATGCCGACCATCGACAGGACGAACAGGCCGGACGCCACCCACATGATCGGGTTGCCGCCGCCGGCGCCGCCCGCGCCGCCCATGAACATCAGCCCCATGGCGGCGCCGCTGGCCGCCATCGGCAGGTACATCAGCGCGTTCGCGAACCCCTGGCTGATCGTCTCCGGGATCTCCGGGGGAGGCTCCAGCACGATCTCGCCCTCGGGCAGCCGCGGAGGCGGCCGCCTTTCCGGCCGCCGCACCACCACGATTCCCACGGCCGCGTCCCTTCGCATCGTCATGACCCGGAGTCAATTTTCGGTCATCCTAGTGATCCCGGACGCGGACCGCGGCCCGATGTAAAGCCATTCTCCAGGTGGCGGAAAACGGCCCCGGCTGATAGTGAATGTGCGGTCATCGCTACGAACGGAGGTCGCGTGAATACCTCGACGGGCGCCGACCTGTGCCGCGTGGTCGTCGTCGCCCCGCACCGCAGGCTGGACCTCTCGCTGCCCGGAGACATTCCCCTTTCCCACATGCTTCCGACGTTGCTGCAGGTCGCGGGCAACAATTTGGCCGACGCCGGGCTCGCGCACTCCGGCTGGGTGCTGCAGCGGCTGGACGAGGCGCCCCTCGACGAGTCCCGCTCGCTGTCCTCCCTCGGCGTCCGAGACGGGGAGATCCTCTACTTTCGGCCCGAGCTGTCCCAGTTCCCCGAGGTCGCGTTCGACGACGTGGCCGACGTCGTCGCCACCGGGGTGAACGAGCACGCCGACCGGTGGCGCCCGGAGACCACCCGGCGCTTCGGCCTCCTCGCCGGCGCAGCGACCCTCGGCCTGGGCGCCGTGGGCATCGCCCTATCGGGGCCGCCCTGGGGGCTGCTGACTGCTGTGTCCGCCGGTGTCGCCGTAGTGCTCCTGCTGGCGGGGATCGTCCTGTCGCGCGCGCTGGGCGATTCGGGGGCCGGAGCCGTGTTCGGCTACAGCGCGCTTCCATACGCGTTCCTAGGCGGCCTCCTAGCGCCGGCCAGGCCCGTGCCTCTTCTGGACCTAGGAACGCCCCACCTGGCGGCAGCCTTTGCAGCGGTCACTCTCGCCGCCGTCGTCTCCGCCTTCGCTATCCACGACGGCCTGCCGACGTTCCTGGGCATCGCGTTCGTCGCCCTGCTCGGACTGGTCTCCGCCGCACTCGTCCAAGGGGGCGGGCTGTCCCCGTCGGGTACGGCCGCCCTCGACGCCTCCCTGGGCCTCGCCGTCACGGCCCTCATCCCGTCCTTGGCGTTCCGCCTTGCCCGCCTGCCCCTGCCTCCCGTCCCGGAGAACGCCGAAGAACTCCGCAGCGCCCAGACCTTCGACGGCCCTACCCTCCTACGCCGTACGCGCGAAGCCGACCGCTTCGCCACCGGACTGGTCTCCGCCGTAGGGCTGGCGGGGCTCGGCGCACAGCTCTCCCTACTGACCACGCACGGATGGCTCCCCGTGACGATGAGCCTCTGCCTCTCCCTGGTGCTCCTCCTGCGCGCGCGTGTCTTCCACGGCCGTTCACAGCGCCTCTGGATGCTGCTGTCAGGCCTCGCCGGCCTCGCCATCCTCGCCCTGCACCAGGCCGCCACGGCCGGCCCTGCCGTGACGCTGCTGACGGTCATCGTCCCCGCCGTACTGGCCGTCGCCGTCATGACGGCCATGGCCCTGCGGCTCCCCGTCCGCAAGCCGTCACCCTTCTGGGGCCGTGCCGGCGACATCGTCGACATCATGCTCATCATCAGCCTGCTGCCCCTCGCGTTGGGGCTGCTCGGCCTGTACTCCTGGCTGCGCGGACTGGCCGGCTGATGCAGACCCGCAAGGACCTCTACCAGGCGCACCGTCTGATGACCCAGCGCGTGGCCCTGGCGCTCCTCCAGGGCCGCCCGAGCGCCGCGGAGTCCCCGCTGCGCCGCACCGGCGTCGGGACGCTCTGCGGCGTCATGGTGGCCGTCCTGGTAGCAGCCGGATTCGGCATCACCGGCCTCATCTTCAAGGGCGGCGCCCGCAACCTCGAACGCCCCGGTGTCCTCATCATCGAGAAGGAGACGGGCGCGACCTACGCCTACAGCAGGCAGGACCGCAAGCTCGTCCCGTTCCTCAACTACGCGTCCGCCCGCCTGGCCATGCCGACGTCCGACATCCAGCGCAAGGCGGTCTCGTCCAAGTCCCTGGCGAAGTACCCACGCGACCCGCTCACCGGTATCCAGGGCGCCCCCGAGTCCCTGCCCGCGCCAGGGAAGCCCAGCCACACGTCATGGTCCTTGTGCGCCCGCACTACGGCACCTTCGGGCGGATCCACGGTCTCCCTGGTGGGCGGACGCGACATAGGAGGGCGCCCTCTCACCGACGCCCAAGGCGTGGTCGTCAGGGGCGGATCCCAGGACTGGCTCATCTGGCGCAACAGCCGGATGCGGATCACCCCGAAGGCCGCCCGCGGCCTCAGCGCCGACCAGCCCGTGCCCGTGGACGAACGCTGGCTGAACGGTCTGCCCCAGGGGCCCGACTATGCCGCGCCCTCCATCCCCCAGGAAGGACACGAGTTCCCCGGCCCTGGCGACACCTCGGCGCCGGCGGGCCAGATCTTCCATGTCGCCGCCATAGCGGGCACCCCGGAACGGTGGTACGTCCAAGTTCCCGACGGTCTCGCCAGCATCTCCGCTACGCAGGCCCGGCTCCTGCTCGACTCACTGGCAGCGGGCCCACCGCGCGACATCACCCCCGCACAGGCCGCGTCCAAGCCGTCCCAGACCAACCTGTACGACCGCTCCCTGCCGGACACACCGCCCCGCATCGTCGCGTACGACCCCCAGCAACCCCTGTGCACCGTCTACCGGAAGGCGTCCCACCTATCGACGGACGCCCGCTTCACCATCGGGGGCAGCCTTCCCGCCGTGTCCGGCCAGACGTCCTCCGGCCTCGACCAGGTCGTCCTCCCCGGCGGCGGGACGTTCGCGGGCACCCTCTCCGGCCCCGGCCAGCCGCTGCAGACGTTCTCTCTCCTCACCGACCAGGGCCTCCGCTACCCGATCCCCACCGCCGACGACATCGCCAAGCTCGGCTACGGAACGAAGGACGCGACGCCAATTCCGGCGAATCTATTGCAACTGTTCAAAGAGGGGCCAACCCTTACATCTTCGGCTGCACAGCGGCCGGTTCCGGCCAAATAGCAGTGGAACCGATCAGGGACTTGACTGATTGCGCTGATCAGCCCAGCGGCGACGCCCGCCATAGTTATCCACAGGTGACTTACCTGATGGACAGGCGGAATCGGCGGTCTCTACGCTTCATCTTGCTCGTTGTCACGGGGTGTGTCGTCGTATCGGGCGGATGGGGATTTTCGCCGGTACGGGCGAGTGTCACGTCGTGACGCCCGGAACCAGCCGACGAAGGAGAACGGCGATGAGCAACCGGTCATCGGTGAACCGGCAGCACATGCAGCAGGCGGCCGGCAACGTCCAGGACGCCCACGGCCAGATCGGGCAGATCAAGAACCAGCTCAACACCCACCACGCCGAGCTGCAGAGCGCCTGGAAGGGCGAGTCCTCGGCCGCGTTCACCCAGGTCTACAACCTGTTCGAGACCGAGTTCGCCAAGGTCCTCAAGGATCTGGACCTCATCCACGAAAAGCTCGTGCACACCAAGGCCAAGTACGAGACCGCCGAACAGAACAAGACCGCCCGCGTCAACACCCTCAAGGGCCTGGTCAACGGCTGACCCCACC